>NZ_JBHUBB010000058.1:0-29780 GCF_042789485.1 Streptomyces sp. NPDC056835 | reverse complement strand
AACGCTCGGCTGGGAAACCCCAGCCGAGCGCCTGTCTAAACTGCTCGCGGCCTGATCAACCGACCACGGTGTTGCAACGACCCCTCGAATTCGCCGAACCGCTCACGGGGCTCCGGCGTATTCATGAGGGGGAGATGGTGGGGAGATCGACCGGCCGCGACCGGCGCGAGAAGGACAAGATCCAGTCAACCCTGGTGTAGTTGTCAGTGCCTGCGGCCATACTGCTGACCTGGAGTTGTCCTCCGACCCGCAGGGGGCGGGCCGCCGTCGTCCATGACCGAGGGGGAGGTCACGTGACAAACCCGCCGAATGTGCGCCCCGCGCCACCATCGGCTCCGCAGCACGCGCCCGCGCAGCCGCCGGTGCCACTGCCGCCGTCGGCTCCGCCGGCCGGTGCGGCGCCCGTGCGCCGGGCGGCGTGGGCCGAGACCTCGGAGCGGCTGCGCGCGGCGGCGACGACCGAGCCCGGCCGGCTGCGGATCATCGGCGCGGCCCTGGCCCTGCTGGTCGTGGCGTTCGGGGCGGTGACGGCCTGGGAGGCATCGGACCGGTTCACCGCCGCCGATGACGTGGTGAACCGCAGTCAGCCGCTGAGCGTGGACGCGGCGGACATCTACCGCTCGCTGGCCGACGCCGACACGGCCGCGGCGAGCGGCTTCCTGGCGGGCGCGCCGGAGCCGGCGGATGTGCGGAAAACGTACAGTACGGACATCGCGACGGCGTCCGGGCTGCTGATCACGGCCGCCACCCATACGGATGGCGCCAGCGAGTCGGGCCGTCAGATCGCCACGCTCAACGAGGGACTTCCCCGCTACACGGGGCTGATCGAGCAGGCCCGCGCCTACAACCGGCAGGGGCTGCCGCTGGGCGGCGCCTATCTGCGGTACGCGAACCAGCTGATGACCAACGAACTGCTGCCCGCCGCCGAGAAGCTGTACGCGGCGGAGACGGACCGGCTCGTGACGGACAACGACGACGCGCGGCTGTGGCCGTACGTCTCGACGGCGCTGGGTGCGCTGGCGTTCGGCGGTCTCTTCTGGGCGCAGCGGCGCAACTACCTGCGGACGAACCGGGTGTTCAACCACGGCCTGCTCGCGGCCACCGCCGCCTCCACGGTCCTGCTGCTCTGGCTGGCCGCCGCGCAGACCGTCGCCCGCTCGGAGCTGGACAACGCGCAGCGGCACGGCCAGGCGTCGCTCAAGGTCCTCAACGACGCGCGGATCAATTCGCTCAAGGCCCGTGCGAATGAGAACCTCACCCTGGTCGCGAGGGGCGCCGTCCTCAACGAGGACAACAAGGACAAGTACGAGACGGACTACAACACGGGCATGGACGAGCTCAGCGCCGCGCTCAGCAGGGCCAAGGGGCTCGCCGACAACGACGACGGCCGTACGCCCGTGACCGACGCGATCGCCTCGGTCTCCGAATGGCGCGGGCTCCACGCCCAGGCCAGCGCGGCCGACAAGACCGGTGACTACAAGACCGCGCTGGCGAAAGTGATCGGGACGAAGAACTCCACCGGCGAGTTCTTCCGCCAGGTCGACGCGTCGCTGAAGCTGGCGATCGAGCTGGAGCAGAAGGAGTTCGACACCTATGCCTCGGACGGTCTCGGCGCGCTGAACGGTCTGGCGATCGGGGCCGGCGCACTGGCACTGATGGCCGCGGTGGGCGCGATCCTGGGGATCGGCCGCAGGCTTTCGGAGTACCGGTGAGAGGGGAAGGGATGACCTCGACGGACAGGCCGCGCCGGTTCCGCGGACCCGGCCCGTTCCGCGGGCTCCGTGGCTGGGGCGGCGTCTCGGCCATGGCGGGCGCCTGTGTGCTGACGGCCGTGGTCACCCTGCTGCCACTGGCCCATACGACCTCGGAGGGATCGGAACGCTTCGAGGAGCGCATCGCCACGGCCCTGCCCGCGAAGGCCGACGACTGCCCGTCCCCGGAGGCCAGTCTCCGGCCCGTCAACGACGACAACGCCCCCGGCGTCAAGGCGATCAGAGACCGTAAGGGTGATGACCGGAAGCTGATCGTCGGAGTCGACCAGAACAGCTACCGCTGGGGCGCCCGCAACCCGGACACCGGCGATCTGGAGGGCTTCGACATCGATCTCGCGAAGGCCATAGCGGCGGACATACTGGGCAGTCCGGACGCCATCGTCTTCCGTACCATCCCCACCAACCAGCGCACCGAGGCGCTGAAGAGTGGCACGGTGGACCTGGTCGTCCGGACGATGACGATCACCTGCGACCGGCTCAAGGACGTCTCCTTCTCCACCGCCTACTTCCAGACGGGCCAGCAGATACTGGTCCCCAAGGGGTCGACCATCAAGGGGTACGACGAGTCGCTGGCCGGGAAGCGGGTCTGCACGGCCGAGGGTTCGATCGCGAACGAGACACTGAAGAGTGAATCGTTCGGCGCGATATTCGAGGACGAGAATGAGGGGAAGCCTTCGGACAAGGACCAGTTGACGGTGCCCAACCAGCTCGACTGCCTGGTCCGGCTCCAGTTGGACGAGGTCGACGCGCTGATGACGGACAACGCCCTCGCGGCCGGGCAGGCGGCCCAGGACCCGGCGGTCGAGCTGCGCGGGAAGCCGCTCAAGCCGGAGTACTACGGTGTCGCCGTCAAGCGTGGCAACGACGACCTGGTGCGCCGGGTGAACCACGTGCTGGAGGAGTACCGCGCGGGCGGACCCAACAGCCCCTGGATGAAGTCGTACAAGCTATGGCTGGCGGCGGGACTGCCGGGCATCACGAAGCCGCCCACGGCCCTGTACAGGGACTAGGCGGCCAAGGACCAGGACTGGGACGCCAAGGACTGGACCGTCAAGGACTGGACGGCCAAGGACTGGACGGCCAAGGACACGCGGCAAAGACCAGCTGGGGCCAGGACCAGGGCGCGGACTGATCGCCGGCAAGCGGCGCACACGCGGTGCGCCTGCCGGCCCGCGTACCGGCAGGGCTGAAGAGACGAGCGGAGAGGTGAGCGATGGGCGTCACGGGTTCCTTCCCCGACTCGACGGGGAGGCCACCGGGACCGGTGATGGACCGGGACGAGGTGGACCGCGCCCTGTCACGCCTCGAAGCGGAGTACGAGGCGGTCGAGACCTCGCTGCTCGCCCTCCAGGACCACGCGGGCCGCAGACTTCTCGAAGGCGCCGAGCTGACCGGCGTCACCAAGGACCGCTGGGCCAGCGCCGAGCTGTCGATCACCCTGCTCTGGACGTACTTCGACAGCTATACCGCCGCGCTGAACGGAGCGCGTGAGGCGCGCGCCAGACGGCGCTGGCCCAACCGCGACGATCTGCTGGAGCTGACGGAGACGCTGCGCGGCCGCGGTGTCGTGGTCGCGGACGCGGCCGGACAGCGGCCCGCGTCGCTCACGGGCCCGGCGAAGCTCTCCGAGCGCTTCACGCTCGCGGAGCTGGTGGCCAGGATGAACGAGCTGTACGCGTCGTCCCTGGACATGGTCGTGGCCGCGGACTCGGTGTGGTCCGCGCTGCCCGCGCGCATCGATCTGCTCGCCGCGGAACTGCGGCGCACCCGCTCGCTGGCGCACTCCGTGGGCGTACGGCCCGGCGAACATCCGGCCGGTGACGACCTGGAGTCGATCACTCAGGAACTGAGCCTGCTGCGCGACCAGGTCGTCTCCGATCCGCTGGCGTTCTGGCGGCCCGCGCCCGGCAGTTCGGCGCCGGGCGGCGGCCGTCCCGACACCGAGCGCTACGACCGGGCGGCCCGCGCGCTGGAGGACGTACGGCGGGAGATCGAGGCGGTCCTGCGGGTGCGCCAGGACTCCGAGGAGCGGCTGCTGCGGCTGCGGGACGTGCTGTCGCGCGCGGACCGTACGCTCACCGAGGCCCGGTCGGCGCGCGGCGAGGTGCTGGCGAAGATCGCCGCCTCCGAGGTGCCCGCGGTGAGCGGTCCGCCGACGGCCCTTCAGGAACGGCTCTCGACCGCCGCCGAGTACCGCAGACACGCCCAGTGGCACCGGCTCTCACCGCTCCTGGAGTCGCTGGAGCGGGACGCCGAGGACGAACTGCTGCGGGCCCGCGAGTCGTTGACCGCGGTCACGGCGCCGCTGGCGGTCCGCGCGGAGCTGCGCGGCCGGCTGGACGCGTACAAGGCGAAGGTCGCCCGGCACGGACTGGCCGAGGACCCGGTCCTGATCGAGCGGTACGACGCGGCGCGCCGGATGCTGTGGAGCGCGCCCTGCGATCTGCGCGTGGCGGAGGAGGCGGTGCTGCGCTATCAGCGGGCGGCGGCGGATGTGCTGGTCCCCCGCGGGCCAGGCACCGCCGACCGCGGGAGGGACACATGACGGCGCGGTGCGCGGTAGCGGGAGGCACGGCCGGAGGACGGACGGCCGGGAGACGGACGACGGAGCGAGACGCGACAGAGATGTCGGCGGGCCGACGGGGGGACAGATGAGCGGGACGAAGGCATGCCAGCGCCCCGGCTGCGAGGGTTCGTACGAGGACATGGGCGGCGGTGAGCTGTACTGCGACACCTGCGGTCTGGCGCCCGTCGTCTCGCCCAACGGGTCGCTGTCCTCGCCGCCCACCGGGATCACGGTCGGCGGACGGAGCAGCGGCTCCGGGCGTGGCGCGTCCTCGCGCTCGTCGTCCGGCGCCTCCGCACGGACCTCCTCGCACAGCTCCTCACGGTCCTCCACGTCCCGGCGCTCGGTCTCCGGCCGGCTCTCACGCACCCTGTCCGGGCGGCTGTCGACCCAGTCGGTGTCGGTACGCAGCTCCGGCTCGTCCACGGCCGCCTCGGGCCGTAACCGCCTCGGCGCGGGCCTTGTCTCCGTACCGGACGTACCGCGCCCGGACCCGCGCTCCGCGGTGATGGAGCGCCCGGAAGTGCCCGAGCGCAAGCGGTTCTGTTCGCGCTCGGACTGCGGTGCGCCGGTGGGCCGCGCGCGGGGGGACCGGCCGGGGCGGACGGAAGGGTTCTGCACGAAGTGCGGGCACCCGTACTCGTTCGTGCCGAAGCTGCACGAGGGCAATATCGTGCACGGCCAGTACGAGGTGGTGGGGTGTCTGGCCCACGGCGGTCTGGGCTGGGTCTATCTCGCCATCGACCGGGCGGTCTCGGACCGCTGGGTGGTACTCAAGGGCCTGCTGGACACCGGTGACCAGGACGCCATGGAGGCGGCGATCTCCGAGCGCCGCTTCCTCGCGGAGATCGAGCACTCCAACATCGTCCGTATCTACAACTTCGTGGAACATCTCGATCAGCGGACCGGCTCCATGGACGGCTACATCGTCATGGAGTACGTGGGCGGCAAGTCGCTGAAGGAGATCGCCAACGAGCGCCGCACCGCCGCGGGCAGGCGCGATCCGCTGCCCGTGGAGCAGGCGTGCGCGTACGGCATCGAGGCGCTGGAAGCGCTCGGCCATCTGCACAGCCGCAATCTGCTCTACTGCGACTTCAAGGTCGACAACGCGATCCAGACCGAGGATCAGCTCAAGCTCATCGACATGGGCGCGGTCCGCAGGATGGACGACCACGAGTCGGCGATCTACGGCACCGTCGGCTACCAGGCGCCCGAGGTCGCGGAGGTCGGCCCGTCGGTGGCCTCCGACCTGTACACGGTCGCCCGCACCCTGGCGGTGCTGACCTTCGACTTCCAGGGCTACACGAACGTGTTCGTGGACTCGCTCCCCGACCCGGACAACATCGAGGTCTTCCGGACGTACGAGTCCTTCTACCGGCTGCTGGTGCGGGCGACGGACCCGGACCCGGCGCGGCGCTTCTCGTCGGCGCGGGAGATGGCGGAGCAGCTGACGGGCGTGCTGCGGGAGGTGGTGGCCCTCCAGACGGGGCGTCCGCGTCCTTCGCTGTCCACCCTGTTCGGTCCCGAGCTGCGGGTGACGGACACGGAGTTGTTCGCGGAGCTGACCGAGGAGGTCTCACGGCTGGGGGCGCGTCCCGAACCGGCGCGGGGCGGCGGCCTGTTCGGGCGGCGCGCCCGAGCGGCGGGCCCGGGCCCGGCTCTCACGGGCGGCGACGGTACGGGAGCCGCGCCGGTCCTGCCGCCGGGGACCGGGGCCGGGGCCGGTGCGGTCGCCCTGCCCGCGCCGGGCGCGCGGCCCGGTGTTCCCGGAGCCGGTGGACTCGCCCCGGCGGCCCCGCCGTATCTGCCGGCGCCCCGCGCCGAGGCGGCCCCGGGCGCGGTGGCCCCCGGCGCGGTGGCCCCCGGCGCGCCCGCGGCGGGCATGGCAGGTGCCGCGGGCGCCACGGGCTCGGGCATGGGCTCGGGCTCGGGCTCGGGCTCGGGCTCGGGCTCGGGCTCGGGCATGGTGCGGCTCGCGCCGCTCGACACCCGCGCGGTCGCGCTGGCCCTGCCCGTACCGAGAGTCGATCCGAACGATCCGAACGCCGGATTCCTCGCCGGGCTGCTGGCCTCGGCCCCCGCCGAGCTGATCACCGCGCTGGCCGCCGCCCCCGCCGACTCCCTCGAACGAGGACTGCGCGAGCTGCGCGCCCGGCTGGAAATGGGTGAACTGGCCACGGCCGCCGAGTCGTTGGCCACCCTGGAGGAGCAGCGTCCGGACGACTGGCGGGTCGTCTGGTACCGGGGCGTCGCCTCGCTCGCCACCGGCGACCACGAGACCGCGGCGCTCTCCTTCGACGCGATATACGACGCGTTCCCCGGCGAGCCGGCCCCGAAGCTGGCGCTGGGCGTCTGCGCCGAAGTGCTCGGCCAGCTGGACAACGCGGCCGAGTACTACCGCCTCGTCTGGACGACCGATCCGAGCTATGTCAGCGCGGCGTTCGGTCTCGCCCGGGTGCAGCTGGCCTCCGGTGACCGGGTCGGCGCCGTACGGTCCCTGGAGTCCGTGCCCGAGGCGTCGATCCACTACACGGCGGCGCGGGTCGCGGCCGTACGGGCCAGACTGCGCCGGCGTGGGGCGCCGACGGCCACCGCCGGTCCCGGCCAGGAGCGCCCGCTGATCGACGATCTCATGGCGGCGGCCCATCAGGTCTCCGCGCTCCAGCAGTTCGGTCTGGACGCGGTACGGCGCGAGCAGTTGTCGACGGAGGTACTGGGGACGGCCCTGGACTGGGTACTCTCCGGTAGTCCCGGCTCCCGTCCGGTGCGGGCCGTGCTGCTCGGCAGTGAACTGGACGAGCGTGGGCTGCGTTTCGGCCTGGAACGCTCGTTCCGGGTGCTCGCCCGGCTCGCTCAGCGCGGCGAGGAAAGGATCGAACTGGTGGAACGGGCCAACCGTTTCCGCCCCCGGACGTGGGTGTGATTGATGTCCCAGAAGCCCAAGTCGGCGCAGCTGCCGACCTGCCCCAGCTGCGAGGAGCCGCTGGAGTCCGGCGACCTGTTCTGCGGCGCGTGCGGTTACGACCTGTCGGTCGTGCCACCGCGCCCTGACGACAGACCGACCCTTGTCATGAACGGCCTGGGATCGACGGCCCCCGATGCCCGCGCCCCCGATGCCCGCGCGAGCGACGGTCCGGTGGCCGGTGTGGAGTGGCCCACGGTCTCGGGGACCGACAGCTCGGGTACACCGGCGCCGCCGCAGCTGCCGGAGGAGTTGCTGGGGCTGGAGTCGAGCGGATCGCGACTGCCCGCCCATCCAGGTGACTTCGAGCTGCCCGCGCCCGGCGCGCCCGGCGCCATGGTCCGGGACAGCTCGGCGCGCGACTACGCGACCCAGGAGAACACGGGCCAGGAGAGCGCCGGTCCCGAGAGCGCCGTCCCGGGGAGCGCCGTCCCGGAGAGCACGAACCGGGACGCCACCGCCACCGCCTCTGCCACCGCCACCGATCCGCGCACCGCGGACCCCGGCGCGGCCCTCCCGGCCGGCGGCAAGCTCTGTGTCGCCTGCCGGGCCGGCCGGGTCGACACGGACGGCTACTGCGAGAACTGCGGCCATGCCCAGCCACGCGAACGTGACCATGTGGAGCAGGAGTTGGGCGCGGTGGCGGCCGTCAGCGACCGCGGGCTGCGGCATCACCGCAACGAGGACGCGTTCGCCGTGTCATCCGCCGCTCTGCCGGACGGCTCCCCCGCCGTGGTCGCGGTCGTCTGCGACGGTGTGTCGTCCGCGACCCGCCCCGACGAGGCCTCGGCCGCGGCGGCCGCGGCGGCGAACGAGTCCCTGCTGGCCGCGCTGGAGCGCGGTACGCATCCGCAGCAGTCGATGCACGAGGCGATCGTGGTCGCGGCCGAGGCGGTCAACGCCCTGGCCACGGCCCCGGGCGGCGGGATGGAGCACGACCCGCACCGCCACCAGAACGCCCCCGCGTGCACCATCGTCGGCGCGGTGGTCGCGAGCGGCCTGCTGGTCGTCGGCTGGATCGGCGACAGCCGGGCCTACTGGATCCCCGACGACCGCGGCGGCCCGCCGGCCCGGCTCACCGAGGACGACTCCTGGGCCGCGCAGATGGTCGCGGCGGGGCTGATGAACGAGACGGAGGCGTACGCGGACGCCCGCGCCCACGCCATCACCGGCTGGCTCGGCGCCGACGCGTACGAACTGGAGCCGCACACCGCCTCGTTCAAGCCGGACCGCCCCGGTGTGGTGGTGGTCTGCACGGACGGTCTGTGGAACTACGCGGAGGGCGCGGACGAGATGGCCAGGGCCCTGCCGGCCGACGCGGCGCGACGGCCGCTGCACGCCGCCCAGGTGCTGGTCGGACACGCGCTCGACGGTGGGGGCCACGACAACGTAACAGTGGCGGTGCTGCCGTTCGCCCTGCCACCGCAAGGGGCAGGATCCGCCTACAGCTCGGCGTGAGTCCCGCTCTGCCCGCCCTCGATCACGCATGCCCCTGAACTGACCGATCGCTGATCAATTGAAGACCTCTCACTGCACCTTTTACTGGACCTTTCACTGACTTGTCTCTGCTGTGTGGAGCGCCAAGGAGCCGATACAGATGGCGAACTTCTCCAAGTCGAACGTGCCGCGGTTCTCCGTCGACGTGTACCAGAACGAATACCTGCCGGAAGGCGGGCGCGAGGTCAACGCGATCGTCACGGTCACCTCCACGGGAGGCGGCACCACCGGTGGAGTGCCACTGGCGGGAGCCTCGTCCACGCCCTCCGCCCTTCCCGGGCACAGCCCGAACGCGGCCGTGGTGATCATGGTCGACTGTTCGGGATCCATGGACTACCCGCCGACGAAGATGCGCAACGCGCGTGACGCCACGGCCGCGGCCGTCGACACGCTGCGCGACGGCGTCGCCTTCGCGATCGTCGGCGGTACGCATGTGGCGAAGGAGGTCTTCCCCGGCAACGGAAGACTCGCGATCGCCGACAGACAGACCAGAACCCAGGCCAAGGAGGCGCTGCGCCGGCTGAGCGCGGGCGGCGGTACGGCCATCGGCACCTGGCTGCGGCTGGCCGACCGGCTGCTGTCCACCGCCGATGTCCCCATCCGGCACGGCATCCTGCTCACCGACGGCCGTAACGAGCATGAGGCGCCGGAGGATCTGAGGGCCGCCCTCGACTCCTGCGCGGGCCGGTTCACCTGCGACGCCCGCGGGGTCGGCACGGACTGGGAGGTGAAGGAGGTCACGGCCATCGCCTCCGCGCTGCTCGGGACCGCCGATATCGTCGCCGATCCGGCCGGTCTGGCCGCGGACTTCACCACCATGATGGAGAACGCGATGGGCAAGGAGATCGCGGATGTGTCACTGCGGCTGTGGACACCCGTCGGCGTGGAGATCGCCTTCGTCAAGCAGGTGGCACCCACGGTCGAGGAGCTGACCGGCCGGCGCACGGAGGCGGGACCGCGGGCCGGGGACTACCCCACCGGGTCCTGGGGTGACGAATCGCGCGATTACCACGTGTCTGTACGGGTTCCGGAGGCCGGCATCGGCCAGGAGATGCTGGCCGCGCGGGTCTCGCTGATCCTTCCCGCGCCGGGCGGCGGGGCTCCCGAGGTGCTGTCGCAGGGGCTGGTACGGGCGGTGTGGACGGATGACATGGCGGCCTCCACCTCGATAAACCCCCAGGTCGCTCACTACACGGGTCAAGCCGAACTGGCGCAAGTCATCCAACAGGGTCTGGATGCGCGCAAGTCGGGCGATTTCGACGGGGCGACCGCGAAACTGGGACGCGCGGTGCAGCTCGCCGCGTCGTCGGGGAACGCCGATACCGCGAAATTGCTTTCGAAGGTGGTGGACGTCGTCGATGCGGCGACAGGTACTGTGCGACTGAAGGCGAAGGTCGCGGACGCGGACGAGATGACCCTCGAAACGCGCTCCACCAAGACCGTTCGCGTCAAGAAGTAACCGGGTAACGAAGAGTCCGCGGCCCGGAGACACAGAGAACAGCGGCCTGCGGGCCGGACGAGGAGAGGGGGAAGCGCCGACATGCCGACCTGCCCGAACGGACACCAGTCGGGTTCCGACGACTGGTGCGAGGTCTGCGGCCATCGCATGGCCGGACCTGGCGCTCCCACGGGTGCCGTGCCGCCGCCGCCTCCCCCGCCGCCGCCCGCGCCCGGCTACGGCTACCCGCCGGGGGCCGGACCCGACGCCACCGCCCAGGCCGAGCTGTGCCCGCAGTGCCGCACTCCACGCGAGCCGATGGCTCCGTTCTGCGAGGAGTGCCGCTGGAACTTCCTGACGAACACGGCGACGTCGTACACCCCGCTGGCTCCGCAGCAGCCGGGCCCCGGTGGCCCTGTGCCCGGGCTGAACCTGCCGCCGGGCTTCCAGGCCCAGCAGCCGCCCCGACCGCCGGATCCGTACGAGTACCAGAGCTCGCGGCCCTCGCAGCTGAACCGGCCCGCCGAGCCGCTGTCGCCCGAGCCGCCGTCGCCGCCCCCTCTGTCCTCTCCGCCCTCGCCACAGCATCCGCACCAGCAGGGGCCGCCGCCCCCGCCGCCGTACCAGCAGCAGGGACCGCCGCCTCCGCCCGCCTTCCAGCAGCAGTCCGCCGCCCCGCTGTCGCCCTCGCCGGCGCGGCCGGCCGGTGACGACGACTGGATGCTGCCGCCGCCTTCGGGGGCGTCGGCCCCGGCCCAGCCCCAGGCCCCGCAGTCACACCAGCAGTCACACCAGCAGTCGCAGGCACACGCGCAGGCACAGGTACCCCAGCAGCACGACCCGATGCGGCAGTACCAGCAGGCGCCTGCCACCTGGACGGCGGTCATCGGCCCCGACCGTGAGTACTTCATGGCGATGATGCAGCGCAGCGGCCCCGAGGCCACCGGGCTGAATCTGCCGGCGTACTCCCCCGAACAGCATCTGTCGCTGGCCGGGAACCAGGTCACCATCGGCCGCCGCCGGCACTCCACCGGTGAGTCGCCGGAGATCGATCTGTCCGTCCCGCCGGAGGACCCGGGCGTCTCGCACCAGCACGCGGTCCTGGTCCACCAGCCGGACGGCAGCTGGGCCGTGGTCGACCAGAACTCCACCAACGGCACCACGCTCAACGGCGCGGAGGACCCGATACAGCCCTATGTCCCCGTCCCGCTCAAGGACGGCGACCGGGTGCATGTCGGCGCCTGGACGACGATCACGATCCGTCGAGGCTGACCCCACCCGGGCTGAGGGGCCATACGTACGGCCCCGCCGGGTCGTCCAGCCACGCCCACTGACGGCCGCCGGTGATGGTGACGCCGAACCGTTCCCGCTCCGGGCGGCGCTCGCGCTCCCAGAGGGACAACGCCTCGTGCGGATCCAGGCTGCCCGCGGTCAGGGTCAGCAGGAAGCGGAAGAGTTCGTTCTCGCTCGCGCGCCTCGGCAGACCGCCGAGGGGCCGGCGTGCCAGGGCCGTGCTCCCGGGCACACCGCGCAGCGGTACGAAATAGGCGGCGGTGTTCAGGAAGTGACCCTCCGCACAGGTGCCGCGCTCCCCTTCGCCGCGGCCTCCTCCACTCGCATGTGCGCCGTTCCCGTGGGTGCCGCTTCCGTGGGTCCCGCTTCCGACAAGAAGGTTGATCAGCCCGGTGGCGAGCGGCGCCAGGATCCGCGCCCCCGGCCGGCACTGCGCCAGCCAGGCCGTCGGTACCGATGGCAATGTGCAGGTCGCGATGATCCGGTCGAACGGAGCGCGTTCCGGGCAGCCTCGCGCGCCGTCGCCGGTGATGACGGCGGGCCGGTAGCCGGCCGCGGCGAGATGACTGCGGGCCGACTCGGTGATCTCCGGATCGACATCGACGGTGGTGACGAGTTCGTCGCCCAGCCGGTGACAGAGGAGGGCCGCGTTGTAGCCGCTGCCCGCGCCGATCTCCAGGACACGGTCCCCGTCCCGTACGTCCAGCTCCATCAGCATCCGGGCCATCAGCGAGGGCTGGCTGCTGGAGGAGATCAGCTCGCCGTCGCGCACCCGGGTCGCGAGCGGCCCGTCCGCGTACGCCCCGCGCAGCCAGCGCCGGCGCCGCGCCGGGTCGGGGTCTCCGCTCCACAGCCGGTCGTATCCGCCGGGCCGGCCGACGAAGTAATACGGCACGAAGAGATGGCGCGGTACCGCCTCGAACGCCGCCCGCCAGGCCGGGTCGTCGAGCGCTCCGGTCGGCGCGATCTCCCGGATCAGCCCGGCGCGTGCGGCGTCGACGTCCGCCTCGTCCGGCCCGTACACGTCCTCCCGGTGTGCGCCCATCTCTCCACTGTCCTGGGTGAGCGGCCGGGAAGCGAGTGGGCCTTGGCATCTGCGCGCCACTATCGGACAGGTCCTGGATATTCGGATAGTTCCGGTATTCGGACAGTTCTGGCATATGGAGGACCGGTCCTAGGACCGAGGTCCTCCGCCGGTCCGTCTGAGACCATGGAAAGGTGAACGAGATTCCGAGGGGCACACTTCAGGAGCAGACCTTCTACGAACAGGTCGGCGGCGAGGAAACCTTCCGGCGCCTGGTCCACCGGTTCTACCAGGGGGTGGCCGAGGATCCGCTGCTGCGGCCGATGTACCCCGAGGAGGATCTGGGCCCCGCCGAGGAACGGCTCGTGCTCTTCCTGATGCAGTACTGGGGCGGTCCCCGCACCTACAGCGACAACCGCGGCCACCCCCGGCTGCGGATGCGCCACGCTCCGTTCACGGTGGACAGTGCCGCGCACGACGCCTGGCTCACGCACATGCGGGTGGCCGTCGAGGAGCTGGGGCTCTCCGAGGCGCATCAGCGGCAGCTGTGGGACTACCTCACCTACGCCGCCGCCTCGATGGTGAACACCGCGGGCTGACCTCTCCCCCGGTTCCGCCGTCCCCTTATCTCCCCGGATCCCTGTCTCCCCGATCCTTGTCTCCCCGATCCCCGCGGTCCCGTTCAGACCGGGGTGACCGTGAGGCCGCCGATCCCCGCGCGCCGTACCGCGATCGAGCCGTACGGCGTGCGGAGCCGAAGCCAGCGGCCCGACTCCAGCAGCGCCACCGGGTGTTCCTCGACGGGCGCGGCGGCCGGCACCATGGCGCGGACCGGCCGCAGGAACCCCAGCGACCGCGCCGCGTGGACGGCCCGCAGCGGCAGATGTGTGTCGCCGAGGGTCCGGGACCAGATCTCCCGGCCGATCCGGTCGCGTTCCTCACGTGTCCTGTCACCGGGCGTCAACCGCTCGTCACGGGACCGGAATTCGGCGACCGCGGCGGTCAGCGCACGGCGCATGGCGTCCGTGCCCGGCAGTCCCGGCACCTGCCGCCAGCCGCCGCGCGGTGGCAGCACCCCGGCCCAGGGCGGGCCGGTGACGGCCGTCGGGACGACCGCGCCGCCCGCCGTTTCGTCGATCGCTTCGAGGAGTTCCCCGGCGGAGACGGTGACATCGAGCGCGTACGGCGCGGCGAGCCTGGCCGTACGGATGGCGAGCACTTCGAAGGACGCCGGCCGGCCGAACACGGCGAGCGCGCCGCCCCCGGCCTGGAGCCGTACCGCGGCGGCGCGGTCGTAGTGGATCAGCCGGGCGAGGAAGGCGCCGAGATCGGCCGCCTCCCGCGCGTCGGCGAACTCCACTGTCCGCTCGGGCCCTGTCATGCCGCGAGCGCGTCCTTGTTCTCGGCCTCGTCGTCGAGGTACTTCAGGAGATACATCTTCTCCTCCTCGGTGATCCGCCGGGGCCGCCCGGCCGCCAGGTCGTACGGCACCACGACCGTCGAGGCCCGTACGTACACCTGGCCCTCGTCCTCGTCCTTGATCTCGTACGCGATCGTCAGCGACGCGGCGTTGATCTTCGTCACCCACGATTCGATGATCACCGGCTCGTGCCGGTGGACCAACGGCCGTTTGTAGTCGATCTCGTGCCGGGCCACCACGGACCCGCCGGAGAAGGACGGCGAGCCGTCCCCCGGCGCCAGCCGGAACATGAAGTCGATGCGGGCCTCCTCCAGATAACTGATGAAGACCGCGTTGTTGACATGCCCGAAGGCGTCCATGTCCGACCAGCGCAGCGGGCAGCTGTAGTAGTGCCGGGCCATCTCAGCCTCGCGTCAGCTTCTTGTAGGTGGCGCGGTGCGGACGGGCGGCGTCCGCACCGAGCCGCTCGACCTTGTTCTTCTCGTACGACTCGAAGTTGCCCTCGAACCAGAACCACTTGGATTCGCCCTCGTAGGCCAGGATGTGCGTAGCGACCCTGTCCAGGAACCACCGGTCGTGGGAGACGACCACGGCCGCGCCGGGGAACTCCAGCAGCGCGTTCTCCAGCGAGGACAGCGTCTCGACGTCCAGGTCGTTCGTCGGCTCGTCGAGGAGCAGCAGATTGCCGCCCTGCTTGAGGGTCAGCGCCAGGTTCAGCCGGTTGCGCTCACCGCCGGAGAGCACACCGGCCGGCTTCTGCTGGTCCGGGCCCTTGAAGCCGAAGGCGGAGACATAGGCGCGCGAGGGCATCTCGACCTGGCCGACATTGATGTAGTCCAGCTCGTCGGAGACGACCGCCCACAGCGTCTTCTTCGGGTCGATGTTGTCGCGGCCCTGGTCGGCGTAGCTGATCTTGACGGTGTCGCCGACCTTGATGCTGCCGGAGTCCGGCTCCTCCAAGCCCTGGATCATCTTGAAGAGCGTGGTCTTGCCGGCGCCGTTCGGGCCGATGACCCCGACGATGCCGTTGCGGGGGAGCGAGAACGACAGGTCGTCGATCAGGACCTTCTCGCCGAACGCCTTGGAAAGGTTCTCCACCTCGACGACGACGCTGCCGAGCCGGGGGCCCGGCGGGATCTGGATCTCCTCGAAGTCCAGCTTCCGCATCTTGTCGGCCTCGGCGGCCATCTCCTCGTAACGGGCCAGCCGCGCCTTGGACTTGGCCTGGCGCCCCTTGGCGTTCGACCGTACCCACTCCAGCTCGTCCTTGAGCCGCTTGGCGCGCTTGGCGTCCTTCTGGCCCTCGACCTTGAGACGGGCCTGCTTGGTCTCCAGGTACTTGGAGTAGTTGCCCTCGTAGCCGTGGAGACGGCCGCGGTCGACCTCGCAGATCCACCCGGCGACATTGTCGAGGAAGTACCGGTCGTGGGTGACGGCGACGACGGCGCCGGGGTACTTGGCGAGATGCTGCTCCAGCCACTGCACGGACTCGGCGTCCAGGTGGTTGGTGGGCTCGTCGAGGAGCAGCAGGTCGGGGGCTTCGAGCAGCAGCTTGCAGAGCGCGACGCGACGGCGCTCACCACCCGAGAGGTTGGTGACGGGCCAGTCGCCGGGCGGGCAGCCGAGCGCGTCCATGGCCTGTTCGAGCTGGGTGTCCAGGTCCCACGCGTTGGCGTGGTCAAGGTCCTCCTGGAGCTTGCCCATCTCCTCCATCAGCGCGTCGGAGTAGTCGGTCGCCATCAGCTCGGCCACTTCGTTGAAGCGGTTGAGCTTGCCCATGATCTCGGCGGCGCCGTCCTGGACGTTCTGCAGCACGGTCTTGGACTCGTCCAGCGGCGGTTCCTGAAGGAGAATGCCAACCGTGTATCCCGGGGTGAGGAACGCGTCGCCGTTGGACGGCTGCTCCAGCCCCGCCATGATCTTCAGCACGGTGGACTTACCGGCGCCGTTCGGACC
The DNA here is from genome assembly GCF_042789485.1 of Streptomyces sp. NPDC056835. Taxonomy (NCBI): domain Bacteria; kingdom Bacillati; phylum Actinomycetota; class Actinomycetes; order Kitasatosporales; family Streptomycetaceae; genus Streptomyces; species Streptomyces sp. NPDC056835. The sequence goes on along the minus strand of NZ_JBHUBB010000058.1, from coordinate 13,852 downwards.
CACCACACCGATCTTCGCGCCCGGCAGGAAGCTCTGCGTCACGTCATCGAGGATGACCTTGTCGCCGTGCGCCTTACGCGTCTTGCGCATCGTGTAGATGTACTCAGCCAAGAGAAACCGTCCGGCAATCGAGAAGGGCCAATGTGCGGCTCCGCCGCGTGAGGGCAGATACACGCCATCCTGCCGCATGTCCATCCCCTGATGGAAACCAGTACCGCTCCCCGGACCGCTCTCACGCCGTTCTCACGGCCGTGGCCCCCGGCACGCGGGTGCGCGCCGGGGGCCACGGGCTGCGATGTCTCACTCAGCGCGAGACGTCGGTCACTCTCCGGGAGCCGAAGGCGTCGAGGCGTTCTTCTTACGGAGGAGGAAGACGGCGCCGCCACCGAGCACCACGAGCGCGATCGCGATACCCGCGATGACCGGGGTGGCGCTGGAGGAGCCGGTCTCCGCGAGGTTGTCCGTGGCAGCCGCCGAGGAGCCGCCGGCCGAGGCCGGGAGGGGCTGCGCGGACTCCTGCTGGGTCACGGGGCCCGAGTCGCTGGTGGTCAGGCAGTCCAGGACGCCCTTGAAGTTCTGCGTGAACCCGGCGGGCCCGGTGATGGTGAAGTCATACGCCTCGTCCTCGCCGACCGGGACGGTGACGGTCTTGGACTCACCGGCCGGGACCGAGTGCTCGGTGCCCTTGAGCTCGAAGACGAACGGCTCGTCGCCCTTGTTCGTGGCGGTGATGTCGACGCCGCCCTCGGCGCAGTTCTTCTGAGCGGTCACGGCGGGGATCGCGCCCCGCTCGGCCCAGGTGGCGGTCGCCGTCGCCGCGACCGTGGACTCGCTGGACCCGGCCAGGATCTGCGTCTGGCTCTTGGTCACACCGGCGAAGGCCCGGCCGACCGGTACGGAGGTGGTGGCCTGCACACCGAGCGAGTCGGTGCCGTCGGAAGCGTCGGACGGGACGTCGAAGTACAGCTGGGTGCCGTTGGCGGCGGCGGTGACCGGGGCACCGTCCTTGTCCGTGATCTTGACGCCGCTGGCGGCGGCGTCGGCGGGCGGCGTGACCGTGACACCGGCGGCGTTGGTGCGGACGGTGATCGGACCGAGCTTCTCACCGGCCTTGCCGGAGACGGCGCCGGGCTCAAGGGTGAGGGACGCCTTGGGCTCGGCGGCGTCCTGGGCGCTCTTCTCCAGCCAGTCGGCGAGCTTCTCGGCCGCCGGGTCGCTGGCGTCGACATCGGCGTTGTCCGAGTAGCGCCAGATCGCGACCTGGGTGCCCGCCGCCGCCGTCTTCTCGGTGAGGGGCCCGCTCTCCGCGCTCTGGGCGAGCGCCGAGAGGTCGTCTATCTGCGGGTAGGAGTGCTCCAGGATCCACCGGATCTTGCCGGCGTTCTTGTTGGCGCCGAGCGAGGTCTGGTTCCAGGGGGTCTCCAGGTATTTCGCCTGGTCCTGTGTGGGGTTGTGGATATCGATGCAGTACGTCTTGAGCTTGCCGCCGCCGTCCACGGTCATCTCGAACACACCGGCGGGGAGTTGCTGGTCCTTGCCGTTGGTGTGGAGCACGGCACCGTCGTAGGTCTTCAGTCCGTCGAGGGTGGCCGCGGCGCCGCCCTGGTGCTGCGGGACCTCGTCGGCGGTGGCCGCGCCGGCGCCGGCCACCGAGCCCACGGCCACCAGACCCGAGACGAGTACCGCGGCGGCGAGACGGGCGGCGCCTCGCCTCCGTACGGATGACGCAGATATCGCAGAAAACACAGAATTCCCCTTCGGGCGAGATTCTTCCGCGTCGAACGCGTGGGGGGATGCCTCGCCAGCAGACTCAAGTACCCCGTGACTACTCGCGAATCCTATGGACGGCGCGAACCACCGGAGTCCACTCACGCACTCTGATAACCGTTCCGAATCGGAATCGTTATCGACACTCCGGCAGAGCTATGCAATGCGGCCGAGTATATCGACATGTCTCCAAAACCTCCGCTCAGGAAACAGCGGTCGACGCCGCGACCAGCGCGCGAGCGGGCGCCGCGTCCGGCACCCCCTCCGACACGGGAAGCCGCCCGGGAAGACGCACCTGATCCGGCCCCTCAAGCCGTGCCCGCCCCCGCCCCTCCCCCTCCGTCGCCGCCTTGTGACGCTCCGTCAGGGAAGGAGTCGCCCTGGTCACACGTCTGAACGCGGCGGTCCCACGCGTCAGATCGTGTCCGACCGCCATCGCGTCGATCTCCACGGACGTCCGGCGCTGCCCTTCCCGTTCGTCCTCCCGCACCCGCAATCGGCCGTGCACCACCAGCGGCTCACCGACGGAGACCGAGGCCGCCAGATTCGCCCCCAGCGTTCGCCACGCCCATACCGTGTAGAAGCTCGTGGGTCCGTCCGCCCAGCCGTTCTTCTGCCGGTCCCAACGGCGCCCCGTCACCGCGAATCGGAACCGGGCCACACCGCCCGTGGGCGACTCCCTGAATTCCACCCCTGTTGCGACATTCCCCACCACGGTTACCACGGTGTCGTTCATAACGGCCCCTCCCCGTCCGGCTGCATTGACTGATCCCATGCTGGACCGGATGGAAAGAATGTGCTGCCGCCTGTGTATTACCTGTCAGTTGTGGAAAAACCCGTCACCCCTCGTCACCCCCGTCACCCGCCCCGTCCTCCCGGTCCTCCCGCCGCGGTCCGTGTCATCGCTCATCCGCCGTTGCGGGAAACGGTCACGTACTGCTCCCGCACCTCCCGGTAGCGCATCAGCTCCGCCGAGATCGGATCCAGTACCCGCGCCCGCCCACAGGCCGCCGCCGCCTCGCGCAACCGCCGCTCTGCGTCCTGCCCGTACCGCCGCGCCGGCCCCATCGCGGCCGCCCCGCACGCCCACTCCACGAACGGCCCGCCGACGATCCCGGCGAGCATCACCAGCACGGGCGGCAGCAGCCCCGGTTCCAGTACGCCGATGATCTGCCCCACCAGCCACAGCGCGCCAAAGATCTGAAGCAGTGTCATGGACGCCTGCGCCAGCACGGCCGCGGGCCACCAGGCGGGCCGCGGCGGCCGGCTGCTCGGGGTGGACGCCGTCACCGCCAGCTCGTCCAGCGCCTCCGGCAGCCCCTCCGCGCCCCGTGCCGCCGCCTCGCGCACGGAGTGCGCCCAGGGCGCGGGCAGCCCGGCGGACGCCTCCTCCGCCACCGTACGTACGGCCTGTTCGACCCGCTGGCGTGCCGTCAGCTCCTCCTCCACGACCGCCGGAGGCCGCGGCGTCTGGCCGCCGGGCATCCGCGTGGACTCGTACCACCGCCAGAGCCGAAGCCAGGGCGTTCCGCACGCACGGCCCGCGTTCCTGCGCCAGGCGCGCTCCGCCGACTCGCCCGCGGCCACCGCGCCGACCGCCCAGGCCAGCCGGTCGGCGAACTGTTCACGGGAACGCTCGCCGAGTCCGGCACGTCCTTCGGCGACATACGCGGACCGCAACCGCCACGCCGCCGCGTCCACATCGGCGGAGAGCCGCAGTTCCGCGGCGTTCCGCTCCTGGACAAACCGCCCCAGCAGCTCACGCAGTTCGCCCACGCCGTGCCCGCTGAGCGCGGAGACCGCGAGGACCGTGGCGCCGGGCTCGCCGTGTTCGCCGAGGGCCATCCCGTCCTCGTCCAGCAGCCGGCGCAGATCGTCGAGCACCTGGTCGGCGGCCTCGCCGGGGAGCCGGTCGATCTGGTTGAGCACGACGAAGGTGACCTCCGCGTGGCCGGCGAGCGGCCGCAGATAGCGCTCGTGCAGCGCGGCGTCCGCGTACTTCTCGGGATCGACGACCCAGATCACCGCGTCCACGAGCGCGAGCACCCGGTCCACCTGCTCACGGTGGCGGACGACGGCCGAGTCGTGGTCGGGGAGATCGACGAGGACCAGGCCGTGCAGTTCCTCGTCCCCGTCCCCGCCCGCCAGCGGCTTGCGCCGCAGCCGTCCGGGGATGGCCAGCCGGTCGAGCAGCCCCGCCGCGCCCTCGGACCAGACGCAGGCGATGGGGGCGGAGGTGGTGGGCCTGCGCAGGCCCGTCTCCGAGATCGGCACCTCGGCCAGGGCGTTGAACAACGTCGACTTGCCGCTGCCCGTCGCTCCCGCGATGGCGACGACGGTATGACGCCAGGAGAGCCGCTGACGGGCGGACGCCTCGTCCAGTACGCGCCCGGCCTCGGCGAGTACGGATCCGTCGAGCCGGGTCCGCGACAGTCCCACCAGCTCGCCCAGGGCATCGAGACGTACGCGCAGAGAGCCGCCGTACGCGCCTCCGATGGGCGTGTGGGCCTCGGACTCGGCGGAACCGGTGTCCGGGATCTCGTCAAGGCCGTCCACGCCACTGAGGCCGTCCGGGGAGCCGTGGCCGGTGGCGCGGCGGGCGATCAGCCCGTCGTCCCAGCTGCCGGCGGAGGGGCTGAGCTCGTCGGGGGCGGAGAACTCAGAGGGCACGGCGGACTCTCCGGAATTGGCGGGCGCTCCAGACTCGGCGGCCGCCCCGGACTCGGGTGCCGCCTCGGACTCGGGTGCCTCATAGGCCTCTTGGGACTCCACGGCCACGTCGGGCTCTCTGGATTCCGTGGATTTCGCCGACTTCATGAATTTCACGGGCTTCATGAATTTCGCGAGCATCGCGGACTTCCCGGGCTCCGTGGCGTTCTCGGCACCATCCATTCCGTTCTCAGAAGTCCCATCAGCCCCATCAACCCCGTGAAAACCACGAGAACCATGAGAACCATGAGGCCCATCAGGCTCATCGGACTCATCGGACTCATTAGTCGTGTTGGCCACGTTGGTCGTGCTGGCCACGTTGGCCGCGTTGATCTTGTTGGCCTCGTCAGCAACATCAGTCACCTGAGCCACATCGGTCACCTTTCCCTCTTGAGTACGGACAGCGCGGCGATCAACTCGGCCTGTGGCTCCGGGGTCACCTCAAGTGCGTCGAGGGGCGCCAGCCGCCGGTCGCGCTCCCCGTGCAGTACGCGATCGATGTACGTCGTCACCAACTCGCCGCCCCGGTCACGCAGCCGCAGCGCCGCGTGCGCCCCGACCCGCTCCGCGAGCCGCTCCCCCGCGAGCCGGGCCCGCCGGCCGCCGAGCAGAGCCGTCGCGAGCAGGGCGGCGACGGTCTCGGCGTCGGGCGCGGGGGTCCGTTCGAGCTGCCGCACCTCCTCCTCGGCCAGTTCCTCAAGGACGCGGCGCCAGCGGCGCACGGCCATCCCGACCCGTTCCGCCGTCTCCCCGTCCGGGCCCGGCACGGGCAGCGTCCCGGCGGCCGGCTCACGCCCCCATACCTCCTCCACCCGCTCCTCGGCGGCGGCCACCGCGCACTGGAGGAGGGCGCCCAGGCTCTCCACCAGTGAGTCGAGCAGCTCGCGCGCCGAACTGTCCCGGGGATAGCCACGCCAGCGTGTGCGCGCGTCCCCGGCGAGCACGGCCCCGCGCTGGAGCTGCCGCCGCACCCGCTCGCCCTCGGCCGCGTAGGCGTCCTCCACCGCGCCCGTCAGCCGCACGGCGGCTGCGTACTGCGCGGCCACCGCCCCCGCCAGCTCCGGCATCCGCGCGTTCAGCGAGTCGATGACCCCCGCCGCGGTGCGCACCAGGGCCTGCTGACGAGCCGCCGGATCCTGCACCCGGTGCGCGAGCCAGGCGAGCAGCGGCGCGACGGCGGTGGTGGGCAGCAGGCCCCGCCCGGCGCCCGCGGACTCGGGCAGTTCGGGGATGGTGAACCGCGGTACGTCACCGAGCCCGGCCCGGGTCAGCAGCGCCGCGTACTGCCGTGACACCTCGTCGATCATCTGGTGCGGCACCCGATCGAGGACGGTGACCAGCGACGCGTCGTACTCCTTCGCGGTACGGAGCAGATGCCAGGGCACGGCGTCCGCGTAGCGGGAGGCGGTGGTCACCATGACCCACACGTCAGCGGCGCAGATCAACTCGGCGGCCAGCAACCGGTTCTCCACCACGAGCGAGTCGATGTCGGGTGCGTCGAGCAGCGCGAGCCCGCGGGGCAGGGCGGCGGCGGTGTCGATACGCAGCGCGCTCTGCTCCACGGGCCCCGTTCCGTCCGTACCGATCCCCCCGTCGTCCTCCTGCTGCGGCAGCCAGACGCGCGTCAGGTGCGGCAACACCCGCATCCCGGCGAACCAGTGGTGGTCCTCGGGGTGGCAGACCAGTACGGGGGTACGTGTGGTGGGCCGCAGTACCCCCGCCTCACTGACCCGCCGTCCCACAAGGGAGTTGACGAGCGTGGACTTCCCGGCGCCGGTGGACCCCCCGACGACCACGAGAAGAGGTGCTTCGGGGTCCCTGAGCCTGGGCAGCAGGTAGTCGTCGAGCTGCGCGAGCAGCTCGGCCCTGGTCTGCCGGGCACGCGGCGCCCCGGTGAGAGGCAGTGGAAGACGCACGGCAGCGACACGGTCGCGCAGTGCGGAGAGTGCGTCGATCAGCTGGGGCCGTACGTCCAAGGTCACCACATGCGAAGAATGCCCAATTTTGGAGCCTTTTTGAAGCGTATGGACATCCCTGCGCGCCGATCACATACTCAGGACAGACGGGACGAGTGGGGCGCAGGCATAACGACTGCACAACACCCGGGGCCCCGAGGGCCAAAAGCGATGCGTGAATCGCACCTGCCTGCGATTATCGGTTCGCTTCACTGAACCTCCACAACGTGCCACGGGCGTGAAGCAACCGGGTCAAGGTGATCGGAGCCCTATCCTTGTCCCGGCAAGGTCGCGGAACCACCCAACCAGGGCTCCAGGTCACCGAGGCCACCACCCGGCCCCCGTAGCTCAGTGGATAGAGCAGGTGCCTTCTAAGCACTTGGCCGCAGGTTCGAGTCCTGCCGGGGGCGCTTTTCTACGCGCGATGCACGGCCCTCCCCGAGGGAGGGCCTTTCCGCAGGTCAGACGACCTTAGCGGGTGCGGCGTAGCGCTGGCGTAAGCACCGATATCGCCGATGATCCCGGTCGGCCGCGCGAGACTCCGACACAGGGGCCCTGTCGCGGGATCGGGTCCTGGTGGTGCCGGGGAGGCGTCCGGGCGTGGAGCGCACGGAGCGCGTCGCGCGCGAGGACGCGTTGGAACGTCGCGGCCCGGTCGGGGCGTAACAGTCGGGCCCGACAGACGGGGGCGTAACAGTCGGGGCGTAAAAGTCGGGGCGTAACGAATCTGCCCGCGCCGCGATGACGTGCCTGACAGCCCCCGGGGCGTGCTCGCGCTCCCTGTCGCTTCCCGTGTCTCCCTGTCGCTTCCCGCGTCTCCCCGTCCGTCCCCCGTGTCACGACGCCCGGCATGATTGCCTCGGCCATGGAGAATGAATCACATTATGCGTAGCGGATTACGTATTTCTTTGGCGAGGAAATGCCATATGTCACATTGATTCCCGGCGTGCGCCGGTGCTGTCACATCGCGTGAACGCTGTATTCATCGGCGTCATCAACTCGTATGGATGACATGCGTTCCCTCCCTCTTCCCGGTGCGCTTTCCGGAGTGCCATAAAGGGCGTGGGGAAATTCCCCGTCAAAGGAATGAGGGAAGCATGCGTAGATTGCGTAGCAAGGCAGGTGTCCTCACGGTTCTCGCCGTACTCGCGGTCGGCGGCACGGGAATCGCCTCGGCCGTACAGACGGAGGGTTCCGGCTCCGGCTCCGGCGTACCGCGTGCCGCCGCGGAACCGGGTGTGGAGCACACCGGCGTCATCAAGGGCCCCCAGAACGCGAATGTCCACAAGGCCAAGCACCTGAACGCCGAGGAGTGGGGGCTGATCTACAACACGGAGACGGTCCATCTGAAGTGCAAGAGCCGCGGCGGCGGATACACCTGGTACCAGCTTGAGGGGCAGCCGAACAGGTGGATCGTCGGCTTCAAGCTCGAAAATCTCACCCCCGGAATTCCCAACTGTCTGTGACGGTTCCGGGAATCCACTGAACATACGCGGCCGACCGCGGCGGCACACTTCAGTGACATCCCTCCAGGCCATGCCGGATCACCGGGTGTCAGGGCACCCGGTGATCCGGTGCTTCCGGCATCGCGCCATACGGCTCATGTGTATATCGTGCTGGCTCAACTCCGCCGGGCCCGCGCTTCTCAGCAGGGGCGACCACCTCAACGGGCCGCCGCGCGAGGAGGAATACCTCCAGGCCACCGCCCAACTGTCGTCCATGACCACCAGGATGAGCGACGCGTGGGTCCGGGGGGGCGTATACGTCGCGTGCGTGGACAGCCGGCAGGGGGGCCGCGTACCGGCGTCACGCTGCGGGGGATCCCCGGCGGGCCGCTGGAGACAGGCCGGCCGAAACTGGTCACCGACGGCTCGCCCGTCACCCGAACGGCCCTGTGCCACGACCCGCGTCCCGGCGTACCGTCCGACGGCCCGGGAGCGGCCGGCTCGCGTGTGAGGGCGGGGCCGGAGAGCCGGCGGTCGTATCGTGGAGAGCGTGGCGGGCCGCCCCGGGGGGCACAAGGGGGCCTCGCGACACGTCCTGACCGCCGCGGTCACATCAGTACGTCCGCTCTGGTGGGCCGTGTCCGCCCTGCTGGTGGCGGCAGCCGTGGTCGTCGCGTTCACCCGGCGCCACGAACTGGTCACCGCCGTACATCTCATCGATGACGTCCGGCTGCCCAGGCTGCTGCTCGCCGCCGGTTTCGAGGCGGCTTCCCTGGCCTGTCTGGCGGCCGTACAGCACTGGCTGCTGCGCGCGGGGGGTGCGCGGATCCGGCTCCGGGTCGTCGGCGCCGTCGTGCTGGCGGCCAACGCCATCGCGGGGGCGCTGCCCGGTGGGGCGGCGTTCGCGGCGGCGTGGGTGTTCCGGCAGTTCCGCCGCCGGGGCGCGGGGCAGGTCCTCGCCGGGACCGTGCTGGTGGTCGCGGGGCTGCTGTCGGGGCTGAGCCTCTTCGTACTCCTGATGGCGGGCGTGCTGGCGGCCGGTTCTTCGGGCCCGGTCGCCGGGGTGCGGCCCGTGGTCGTCGGGCTCGCCGCCGTGGCGGTCCTGGTGGCGGGCGTGGCGGCCGGACTGTTCCGGTTTCCCCGGGTAAGGCGCCGGGCCCGGCGGGTGTGGCGGCGGATCGGACTGCGCTCCCGACGGCTGTGGGAGATCGAGCGGGCGCTGTCACGTCTGGGCAGTCAGGTCCGTACCACCAGGCCGGGGATACGCCCGTGGCTGTGGCCGTCGTCGCTGGCCGTGCTCAACTGGGGCTTCGACCTCGCGTGTCTGGTCGCGTGTGTGTGGAGTCTCGGGATCGCCGTACCGTGGCACGGCGTTCTCGCCGTCTACGCGCTGACGCAGTTCGCCGGAAGTCTGCGGCTCACGCCGGGCGGTCTGGGCGTGGTCGAGACGAGCCTCACGGCACTGCTCGTGCTGTACGGGCTGAGCACCGAGCAGGCGATCGCCGTCACCCTCTTGTACCGGGTGCTGAGTTACTGGGTGCTCCAGCCGATCGGCTGGGTGAGCGGGCTCGGGCTGACGCTGAGCCGCGGCCACACCGACCCCGGTGGCCCCGGTGACCCCGGTGGCGACACCGGCCCCCACGCCGGATCCGGAGCCGGACCCGGAGCCGGACCCGGATCCGGCTCCGGCGACGGGCCTGACGGCGAATCCACCGCCGACAGCCGCGCCTGACCTGCGCATACCTCTCAAGATGCCCAATTCCACCCAGTGCGGCTACGCTTTATGCGGTGGCTTGATCGAATGACAGGCTGGACCGGTGAGAACGCCCCGTCCGGCAACCCGCGCCACCGGCAGGATCGGCCGCCCCGGCCGCCATCGACGCCTCCCGGGCCCGAACCGGGGCCCTCCTCCCACAGGAAGAGGAATCGAAACATGAAGTCCTCCCGCATCCGTAATACCGTCGTGGCCGCTGCCGCCGCGGTGGCCCTCCCGGTCTCCCTGGGCGTCATGGCACCCCAGGCCTTCGCGGATCCCGCCGCGCCCGGCACCCCCACACCGCCGACCGCGACCGTGACACCCAGCACGCCCACGTCGCCCAGCGGGTCCACGTCACCGGGCACCTCCGAGTCACCGAGCGAGTCGACGTCACCGTCACCGAGCACGTCCACCTCGCCCAGCCCCTCCACGTCGCCGAGCAAGACCCCGGTGCCCAGCGCGGCCGTCCCGTTCGGTCCCGGCTGCTCGTCGATCCCTAAGTCCGGCGTCGGCAGCTTCGCCGCGATGGCCAAGGAGCAGGTGGCGGCGGCCATTTCGCACAACCCGGACTTCACCACGTTCCTCTCCCTGGTGAAGAAGGCGGGGCTGACCGACAGGCTGAACACCGCGAAGGACATCACGCTCTTCGTGCCGACCAACGAGGCGTTCAAGAAGCTCTCGACGGCGCAACTCGACCAGATCAAGAACAACGAGGCGCAGCTCAGAAAGGTCGTGAAGTACCACGTCGTGGAGAAGAAGGTCACCCCCGACCAGCTTCCCAGCGGCGTCTTCTCGACCTGGGAGGGCACGACCCTCTCCACCTCGGGGTCCGACCGGACGTTCAAGGTGAACGACACGGCGAAGATCCTGTGCGGCAACATCAAGACGGCGAACGCCACGGTGTACACCATCGACACCGTCCTGACGCCGAAGTAGCGCGTACGTACCTCGTCGTACGCACATCTCGAATGGGCGGGCCCGGCGACCGGGCCCGCCCATCCATTTCGATGAAGGAGCGTCAGATGCCCGCCGAGGCCATTTCTATGGCGGAGCGGTAATTCAGCGCGGTCGCCTTCACGCAGACGCCGTACGTACGGTCATTGGTGACCACGAGGAAGTAGTCACGCAAGTTCTTCCAGTAGTTGACGAGATAGCCCAGTCCCGGAATGAAGCCCGCCGGCCGAGGAACGAGGGCGAAGGCCTCGGAGCACTTCAGGATTTCGCCGGTGGCCGTCGAGAGGACGGCCGCCACATCGCTGTTCATGTTCCAGCCTGCGGCCAGCGAGTCGTTCCAGATGGCGCCGGCTATCTGCCGGAGCCGCTCCTGCTCCTCCGGCGTGGGATCGCTGCTGAACGCGACGCTCCCCGAGGACGCGGCTCGCGCGGCCGGTGCCTCGGGAGCCCCGCCCGCCGCGTGGGCCGCGCCCGCCGTGCCGACGGCCAGGACCGCCCCGGCGGCGATCAACGCGACCGCAGACGACCATCGGGATAATCTCCGCTCAACCATGTTCTCCGCCCCTCCCCTGCAGCTGACCCGAGGTCCGAATTGGCCCTCATCGGACGCTGTCGCGCCGAGCCTCCCGTTTCGCCCCCGGGACGTCAACGGCGCAGATCAAGCCGCGCGGCGGTCCCGTATCGATCGAACACCTGTTCTATGATTCCCTCGGCGCACCCCGTTACACGCCCTTGATCAGGGACGTTGTCCGGGCGCGCAACCAAACGCCCAGCACTCCGGAGGAATCATGCGACCTGTTCCCGCCCCCGCCCGTCTCGCTCCCGTCCCTCTCCCCGCGCCTCCCGCGTCTTCCTCACTTCCCGCGTTTGCCGCGTTCGCCGCGTTTCCCGTTGTGGCCGCCACGGATCTGTCATCACGACCGTCACCGAGGTGGGGCGCATGAGTCACGGTCACGACAAGTCCCTGCCGTCGTCGCTACGCGTCTGGGCGGAACGCGTGGTCGGGCCCCTCTCCGCCGTACAGGACGCGTCACACCCGCGTGAGACCTCGCGGGTCTGGGATGTCACCGGCGGTCGCGGCCGGCGCTTCTTCATCAAGCAGTCGGCGAGCGCCGCGTTGTACGAAAGGGAGACCTTCGGCTACCAGTCCGCGGTACCCGCCCTGGGGTTCGGCCGCGCCCCACGACTCGTGGAGACCGACGCCCGGCAACTGGCGCTGCTGCTGACCGCCGTGCCCGGCACCCCTGTATCGCGATTGACCCTCCCCGGCCCGGAACACCGCTCGGCGCACCGGCAGTTCGGGGCCCTGCTGCGCAGTCTGCACGGCACGGACAAGATGCCGGGCGCCGGACGGCGGGAGGCCCGGGCCGCGCTGGAGCGGCTGGCCGACGACACCGAGCAGCACCTCGCCCGCGCCGGTGACCTGATGTCGGCGAGCCGGCGCGCGCTCGTACGCCGCTCGGCCGACCACGTACGCAAACTGACCGATCTGCTCGCCCCCGCCCATATCCACGGCGACGCCCAGGAGCGCAATGCCCTCTGGACCGGCCCGGCCGTGCCGGGACAGCGGGCACCGGGGCAGGAGGCGTCGGGACAACTGGCGGTCATCGACTTCGAGCGGTCCCGATACGCCCCCGCCGTACAGGACTTCGTACGGCTGGCCTGCGGCCCCTGGCAGGACCGCGACGATCTGCGCGCCGCGTTCTTCCACGGGTACGGCCGCCCGCTGACCGACGCGGAGCGCCAAGCGCTGCCATGCCTGGCGGCGCTCGACGCCGCGAGCTGTCTCGCGTACGGGCCGGACCATGGCGAACACGACGTCACGGCCCGGGGACTCCGTACGCTGGCCCGTCTGGAGAACGGCGCCTGGGGGGCGTTCGTATGACCGGACGGCACGCGGGTACGACCGGACGACAGACGGGCGTGACCGGAGGGCACGCGCGTACGGCCGGGCGGCGCGTACGTGGAGCCCGCCGCCGCTACGGCTTGCGCGCCACGCCCGCGTAGATGGAGGCCGCCGCATCGGTGACGCCCTCCTGCGGTTCGCCGTCCGGGCGCCAGCGGTGCGGCACCGCGATGCCGGGTTCGACGAGATCCAGCCCGGCAAAGAAACGGAGGACTTCACTCCGGGAGCGCACCTGAGCGGGGATACCACCGCGGTGATAGACGTCGATCACCCGCTCCCACATCTCCGGGGCGAAGTCCGGGGTGCAGTGGGAGAGGACCAGATAGCTCCCGGAGGGCAGCGCGTCGACCAGACACCCGACGGTCTCGTACGGACGGAACTCGTCCGGCACGAAGTGCAGCAGCGCGTTGAGGGACAGCGCGACCGGGCGTGTCAGGTCGATCGTGTCACGCAGCCGTTCCGACTCGATGATGGTCTTCGGCTCCCTGACGTCGGCATGGATGTACGCGGTACGACCCTCGGGCGTGCTGCGCATCAGGGCCTCGGCGTGCCGGAGGACGATCGGGTCGTTGTCGACGTACACGACACGGGAGTCCGGGGCGGCGGCCTGGGCTATCTGGTGGAGATTGGGCCGGGTGGGGATACCCGTACCGATGTCCAGGAACTGCCGGATGCCGGCCTCGGACGCGAGCCATCGGGTCGCCCGGTGCATGAAGTGGCGGTTCGTCCGCGCGCAGATCTTGACGGTGGGGAAGACCGACTCGACTGTGGCCGCGGCCAGTTGGTCGGCCTCGTAGTAGTCCTTGCCGTTGAGGTAAAAGTCGTACATCCGGGCCGGGTGGGGCTTGGTGGTGTCGATCTCGTCTACCGACGGGTGGTCGAGGTCCGTCATGCGGGGCCGTCCGTTTCTGGCTTGTGGGGGGGGGTTTGGTGGGGCGAGCGAGTTGTGAGGGGGGCGAGGTGTCCGAGAGGGCTGGGGGGTAGCGGGGCGGGTCCGGGGGGGGGAGGTGGCGACTACAGCAGGAAGTCGGCGAGACCGTTCTTGGCGCCTGCGACGAAGTCGGCCATGGCGGCCGCGGTGCAGATCAGGGTCGGCCCCGACGGATCCGCCGACTGGCGGATCGCGACGTGCTCACCGTCCACCTTCTTCGTCTCGACGCAACTGCCGCCGTTGGGGCCGCTCCACGGCTTCTCCCAGCCGTCGGCTCCCAGTTCGTCGGCCGGCATGCCGTTGAAAATCTCCCGCATTAGAGCTCCTTGCGCATCCCTAGTGTCTTGTGATTCTGTTTGTGGAACCTGAGGCGTCCGTGGTCGTTGAGTCGGGTATGGATCTTTCCTCTGAACAGATGGCTGAGCTGCG
>NZ_JBHUBB010000057.1:0-31265 GCF_042789485.1 Streptomyces sp. NPDC056835 | reverse complement strand
GATTTGTGGCGCGCGAACGCCCGTCTTCCGACTGTGGCTCGGTACGCGCCGTAAATCATGCAGTCCCGGGCGCGAGCCCCGGAGCGCACCCCGGCGACAGCCCGCACCCGGCCACCGGCCCCAGCCAAAGACGGCCGGACCGCACCCCCCCGCCGGACGGCGCACCCCGGCGACAGCCCGCACCCGGCCACCGGCCCCAGCCAAAGACGGCCGGACCGCACCCCCCCGCCGGACGGCGCACCCCGGCCACAACCCGCACCCGGCCACCGGCCCCAGCCAAAGCCCCCTACGCCACCCGGATCGCTTCCTCGATCGTTGGGAACGCGAACCTGAAGCCCGACTCCAGCAGCCGCGTCGGCAGTACGCGTTGGCTGCCCAGGACCTCCGCCGACAGTTCGCCCAGCGCCACCCGCAGCGCCACCGCCGGCACCGGGAACGGCGTCGCGCGGTGCAGGACGCGGCCCATCGCCGCCGTGATCTCGCGGTTCGTGACGGGTTCCGGCGCGGTGAGGTTCACCGGGCCTTCCAGGGTTTCCGTGTCGATCAGATACCGCAGCGCCGCCACCTCGTCGTGGAGCGCGATGAAGCTCCAGTACTGGCGTCCCGAGCCGAGCCGGCCGCCCAGGCCCGCGCGGAACAGCGGGAAGAGCCGGCCCCAGGACCCGCCCCCGCGCGCGACCACGAGGCCCGTGCGCGCGAACACCGTTCGTACGCCCGCCTCTTCCGCCGCCAGGGCCGCTTCCTCCCACTCCACGCAGAGCGAGGGCAGGAACCCGTCGCCCGGAGGCGCGCTCTCGTCCACCTTCCGGTCCCCGGTCTCGCCGTAGAACCCGATGGCGGATCCGCACACCAGCACCCGGGGCGGCTGGTCGAGTGTGGCGACGGCCTCCGCGATGGCGGCGGTGCCGAGGATCCGGCTGTCGCGGAGTTCCTTCTTGTAGGCCTCGGTCCAGCGGCGGTCGCCGATGCCGGCTCCGGCGAGATGGACGACGGCCTCGCAGCCGCTGAGCCGGTGGCCGTCGACCCGCTGCCGCAGCGGGTCCCACTCGACCTCGTCGGCCGTCCGGACGGGGCGCCGCACCAGGCGGACCACCTCGTGGCCGTCGGCGCGCAGGGAGCGTGCGAGTGCCGTACCGATGAGCCCGGTGGAACCGGTGATCGCGATCCTCATGGGACCCATCCTGCCCGTGGAACGTCCCATGGCACAGTTGCGCCATGTCCGACGCACAGATACGTCCCGCACTCCCTTCCGACGACGGAGTCCTGAGCGAGCTCGACCGGGCGACCTGGTCGTCGCTGCACGCCGTGTCGCCCCGGCCGGAGCCGCCGTACGGTCCGTTCTTCGACGCGCTGCACCGGCCCGAGGACTTCCTGGTCGCCGAGGTCGGTGACGAGCGGATCGCCGGATACATCCGGGTCGTGCGGCCCACGGCGCTCGCCAGCAACGCGCATGTACGGCAGATCCAGGGGCTCGCGGTCCATGAGTGGGCGCGCGGGCGCGGTGTGGGCCGCGCGCTGCTGCGCGCGGCGGCGCTGCACGCGCGCAACCAGGGTGCGCGGCGGCTGACGTTGCGGGTGCTCGGCCACAACGAGCCGGCGCGGAAGCTGTACGAGGCGGAGGGCTATGTCGTCGAGGGGGTGCTGCCCGGGGAGTTCCGCCTCGACGGGGTGTACGTGGACGACGTGCTCATGGGGATCTCGCTGACGGACTGACCACGCCCTACGCGTCGCTGAACCGTTCCGCGAGCCGGGGGAAGCGCTCGGCGAGCGCCGCCTCGTCCTCGAAGTCCAGCGGGGTGCCTTCCGGTTCGGCCGGCTGCGAGGCGATGCCCAGGGCGGGCGCCACCACGCCGGTCAGCTGCTCGTACGCCTCGTCCGCCGCGTACCCCAGATCCTCGCCGTCCCCGTCGATGTCCGGGTCGAAGTCGTCCAGCAGCTCGGCGAGCGCGTCCGGGTCGTGCAGCGCGCCCTCGAAGATCTCGCGGCCCTGGCCGATGAGCCAGCAGCGGAAGTAGTCGAAGGCGTCGTCGCTGACGCCGCCGAGCAGCACGGCGGCGGCGCCCCACAGGTCCCAGCTGTACGCGCGGTTGTAGCGCGACTCGAAGTGGCGCGAGAAGTCCAGTACGGAGTCGGGGTCGAGTTGCAGCAGCCGCTCGACCAGCTGATCCGCCTGGTCCTCGGGGTCGCCCTCGGCGGCGTCGCGGGTGCTGTCGACGATCTCCCAGAACTCCGTCTCGTCCATCACGGGTCAAGCATCGTGCTTACGGGAGGGCGGCGCACGCGGAGCCACGGATTGTGAGCCGTTTCGTTGCCGGGTGTTCGGGTACGTCGCCGCGGGGCGGCGGCCCGGTCACTCGTACAGCGTCCGCATCCGCCGCGCCGCCTCGGCGAAGCGTTCGCGCAGGGTGGCCGGTCGCAGGACCTCCACGTCCGGGCCGAGCGTGAGCAGCTGGGAGTACGCCACGTCCTCCGACTCCACCGGCAGCGCGAGTGTGAGCAGACCCCGGTCGTCCGGCGGACCGGCCGTCGCCAGCGCCTCGCGGGCGGCTACGCGGTCGACGGTGTACGGCAGCCGGTGGGCGCCGTCCGCCGAGAGCCGGACCACGATCTCCGTACGCAGCAGCGAGCGCGCGAACTCGGCGGCGCGCTCCTCCCAGAACCCGGGCAGATCGAAGGACTCATCCCTGGAAAAACGTTCCTGCAAGGTCTCCGCCGAGGTGAACCGGTCCACCCGGTAGACCCGGAAAGCCCCCTGGGAACAGGCGCAGACGTACCAGACACCGGCCTTCAGCACGAGACCGTACGGGGCCAGCTCCCGCTCCACCTCGGTGTCCTGGCGCAGATAGCGCGCCGCGACCAGCCGGTCGCCCCAGACCGCCTCGGCGAGGACCGGCAGCAGCTCGGGCGTCTCCGGCTCCTGGTACCAGCCCGGCGCGTCCAGATGGAAGCGCCGCGCCGCCGAGTCCGGGGCGTCCCGCAGCGACGGCAGCAGCGCCGCCGACACCTTCAGCCGGGCCGCCGACGAGACATCGTCGAGCCCCATCTCCCGCAGCGCGCCCGGCACTCCGGAGAGGAACAGCGCCTCGGCCTCGCCGCGCGCCAGCCCGGTCAGCCGGGTGCGGTAGCCGCCGACCAGCCGGTAGCCGCCGCTCCTGCCCCGGTCCGCGTAGACCGGGACCCCGGCCTCCGAGAGCGCCTGGGCGTCCCGGGTGATGGTCCGCTCGGACACTTCGAGCTCCCGGGCCAGTTCGCCCGCGGTCATGGAGGGCCGGGACTGGAGCAGGAGCACCATCTTGATCAGCCGAGCAGCACGCATGGCTCCATGATGCAGGGAGCCCCCGCCAGGACATGACAGGGGCTCCCGGGGTGTGACCTGGCTCAGAGGCCGTAGCGCTCGCGGGCCTCCACGACCCGCTCCGGCTTGACCTCGCCCCGGCGGGCCAGCTGCGCCAGCACCGCGACCACGATCGACCGGGCGTCCACACCGAAGTGACGGCGGGCCGCCTCACGGGTGTCGGAGAGACCGAAGCCGTCCGTACCGAGCGAGGTGTAGTCCTGCTCGACCCACTGGCTGATCTGGTCGGGGACCTGACGCATCCAGTCGCTGACCGCGAGGACCGGACCCGGCGCACCGGACAGCGCGCGCGTCACATACGGCACCCGCTCCTCGCCGCGCAGCAGCGCCGCGTCGGCCTCAAGGGCGTCCCGGCGCAGCTCGCCCCAGGACGTCGCGGACCAGACATCGGCGGTGACGCCCCAGTCGGCGGCGAGCAGTTCCTGTGCCTCCAGGGCCCAGTGGATCGCCGTACCGGACGCCAGCAGCTGGGTACGGGGGGCGTCGGCCGCGGCCGGGGTGCCCTCCTTGAAGCGGTACAGGCCCTTGACGATGCCCTCCTCGACGCCTTCCGGCATCGCGGGCTGGGGCATCGGCTCGTTGTAGACCGTCAGGTAGTAGAAGACGTCCTCGGCCTGGGGGCCGTACATCCGCCGCAGGCCCTCCTTGACGATCACGGCGATCTCGTACGCGAACGCCGGGTCGTAGTTGAGCGCGGCCGGGTTGGTGGACGCGATCAGATGCGAGTGGCCGTCCGCGTGCTGAAGGCCCTCGCCGGTCAGGGTCGTACGGCCCGCGGTGGCACCGACGATGAAGCCCTTGCCCAGCTGGTCGGCGAGCTGCCACATCTGGTCGCCCGTGCGCTGCCAGCCGAACATCGAGTAGAAGATGTAGAAGGGGATCATCGTCTCGCCGTGCGTCGCGTACGACGTCGCCGCGGCGATGAAGTCCGCCATCGAACCGGCCTCGGTGATCCCCTCGTTGAGGATCTGGCCGTCCTTGGCTTCCTTGTAGTACATGATCTGGTCGCGGTCGACCGGGTCGTACGTCTGCCCCAGCGGCGAGTAGATGCCGGCCGACGGGAACAGTGCCTCCATACCGAAGGTGCGGGCCTCGTCCGGGACGATCGGGACCCAGCGCCTGCCGGTCTCCTTGTCCCGCATCAGGTCCTTCATCAGCCGGACGAACGCCATGGTGGTCGCCACCGACTGCTTGCCCGAGCCCTTGTGGACCGTCTGGAACGGCTTGTCGGACGGCTCGGGAAGGGCCACGGCGTGCACCCGGCGGGCCGGGGCGGGGCCGCCCAGCTCCGCGCGGCGCTCCTGGAGGTAGCGCACCTCGGGGGAGTCCGCGCCGGGGTGGCCGTACGGTACGAGGCTGTCGTCCAGCTTCGCGTCCGGGATGGGCAGGTCGAGCAGATCGCGCATCGCGCGGAACTGGTCGCCCGAGAGCTTCTTCATCTGGTGGTTGGCGTTGCGCGACTCGAAGCCGGCGCCGAGCGTGTAGCCCTTCACCGTCTGCGCCAGGATCACCGTCGGGGCGCCCTTGTGCGCCAGGGCCGCGCGGTAGGCCGCGTACACCTTGCGGGCCTCGTGGCCGCCGCGCGAGGTGTAGAAACACTCGGCGATCTTCGCGTCGGGCAGCAGCTTCGCGAGCGCGATGAGGGCCGGGTCCACGCCGAAGAAGTGCTCGCGGATGTAGGCGACATCGCGGGTCGCGTACGTCTGGAACTGCGCGTCCGGCACCTGGCGCAGCCGGCGTACCAGCGCGCCCGTGGTGTCCAGGGCGAACAGCTCGTCCCAGGCCGAGCCCCACAGCGACTTGATGACATTCCAGCCGGCGCCGCGGAACTGGGCCTCCAGCTCCTGCACGATCTTGAAGTTGGCGCGGACGGGACCGTCGAGCCGCTGGAGGTTGCAGTTGATGACGAAGGTCAGATTGTCCAGCTGCTCACGGGACGCGAGCGCCAGGGCCGCCGTCGACTCGGGCTCGTCCATCTCGCCGTCGCCGAGGAACGCCCAGACGTGCGAGGCGGAGGTGTCCTTGATACCGCGGTTGGTGAGATAGCGGTTGAAGCGCGCCTGGTAGATCGCGGAGAGCGGGCCGAGGCCCATCGAGACGGTGGGGAACTCCCACAGCCAGGGCAGCCGGCGCGGATGCGGGTACGAGGGCAGACCCTTGCCGCCCGCCTCCTGGCGGAAGTGGTCGAGGTCCGACTCGGTCAGCCGGCCGTCGAGGAAGGCGCGGGCGTATATGCCGGGGGAGGCGTGGCCCTGGATATAGAGCTGGTCGCCGGAGCCGTCCCCCTCCTTGCCGCGGAAGAAGTGGTTGAAGCCGGTCTCGTACAGCCACGCCGCCGACGCGAAGGTGGCGATATGGCCGCCGACGCCGAAGCGGGCGCCGCGAGTGACCATGGCCGCCGCGTTCCAGCGGTTCCAGGCGGTGATCCGGGACTCCATCGCCTCGTCGCCGTCGAAGGCGGGCTCGGAGGCGGTGGGGATGGTGTTCACATAGTCGGTCTCCAGCAGCGCGGGCACCGGGACCCCGGCCGTTCCCGCGTGCTGGAGGGTGCGCCGCATCAGATACGCGGCGCGATGCGGGCCGGCGTGCTCGGTCACGGCATCGAGCGAGGCCGCCCACTCGGCGGTCTCCTCGGCATCACGGTCCGGGAGCTGGTCGAGCTCGCTCGGAAGTTTGCCTACGGGGTCGGGCATGGTCGCCGCCTTCCGGACAGGAGGGGGGTGGAGAAGAGCCTTGTCTGGCAGGACAGGGCGGAGGACTGGGTGCAGTCCGTCTAAGACTGTAAGTCGCTGATCGATGATCGATCAAAGGGTTGAAGGGCAAAACTTCTCGATATGGAGGAATTGGCATTCCGTGCCGCAGGAGGGGGCACCGAGTGACGGAGAGTAAGTCATGACGGAAGGGGCGAATCAGGCGCGCGGCGCACATCCGAGCACATGGTCCTTCACCAGTGCGCCAATGCCGGGATCCCTTCTGCGGAACGCCTGGACCAGCTCCTCGTGCTCCTCGGCGTACGACTTCTGCACCGTCCCCAGCCAGCGGATCGACAGCGCGGTGAAGACCTCGATGCCCAGCCCCTCCCAGGTGTGCAGCAACACACTGTTACCGGCGGCCCGCACCAGCTCCCGGTGGAAGGCCACGGTGTGCCGCACCTGCCCCGTCCCGTCGGCTCTCCGGTCCGCCTCGTACAGCGCCAGTACGTGCGGCTCCAGCGCCGAGCAGTCCAGGGCGAGGCGCTCGGCGGCCAGCTCCGCGGCGATCTGCTCAAGACCCGCCCGTACCGGGTAGCTCTCCTCCAGATCGGCCGCGGTCAGATTCCGTACCCGTACGCCCTTGTTGGGCGCCGACTCGATCAGCCGCAGACTCTCCAGCTCGCGCAGCGCCTCACGTACGGGTGTCTGGCTGACCCGCAGTTCGGTCGCGATACGCCGCTCGACGATCCGCTCACCCGGCTTCCAGCGGCCGCTGACGATCCCCTCCACGATGTGCTCGCGGATCTGTTCGCGCAGCGAGTGGACGACGGGCGGGGTCATGAAGCGCTCCTGGGGGCAGCGGTCGATGGATGAACGATACGGCGGGCCGCACCATACGGCGGCGCCCCCGCCCGGATATATCTCCGGGCGGGGGCGCCGTTGCCGTGCTGTTCTTCTGGGCTCGGTTCGCGACTACAGGCCGAGCTCGACCTCGAACTCGCCGGCTTCCAGAATCGCCTTGACCGCCGTCAGATAGCGGGCGGCGTCGGCGCCGTCCACCAGCCGGTGGTCGTAGGAGAGCGCGACGTACGTCATGTCGCGCACCGCGATCGTCTCGCCGAGGTCCGGGTGGTTGATGACCACGGGACGCCGGACGGTGGCGCCGATGCCCAGGATGGCGACCTGGTTCGGCGGCACGATGATCGTGTCGAACAGCGCACCGCGCGAACCGGTGTTGCTGATGGTGAAGGTCGCGCCGGCCAGGTCGTCCGGGGTGATCTTGCTTGCCCGGACCGCCGCCGCCAGCTCCGCGGTCTTCTTGGAGATACCGGCGATGTTCAGATCGCCCGCACCCTTGATGACCGGGGTCATCAGACCCTTCTCGGAGTCCACGGCGATGCCGATGTTCTCCGAGTCGAAGTACGTGATCGTGCCCTCGTCCTCGTTGATCCGGGCGTTGATGACCGGGTGGGCCTTCAGCGCCTGGGCCGCCGCCTTGACGAAGAACGGCATCGGGGAGAGCTTGACGCCCTCACGCGCGGCGAAGGACTCCTTGGCCTGGGCGCGCAGCCGCATCAGCTTGGTGATGTCCACCTCGACCACGGAGGTCAGCTGGGCCTGCGTGTGCAGCGCCTTCATCATGTTGTCGCCGATGACCTTGCGCATGCGGGTCATCTTGACGGTCTGACCGCGCAGCGGGGACGCCTCCAGCGTGGGCGCCTTCGGCGCGGCGGCGGGAGCGGCGGCCGGAGCCTGTGCGGCGGCCCGCGCGGCGGCGGCCTTGGCGGCCTCCGCGGCGGCGACGACATCCTGCTTGCGGATACGGCCACCGACGCCGGTGCCCCTGACCGAGGCCAGGTCGACACCGTTCTCGGCGGCGAGCTTGCGCACCAGCGGGGTGACATACGCGCCGTCGTCACCGGCGGTCGCGGCGGGCGCCGGGGTGACCGGGGCCGGGGCCACGGGCGCCGGGGCGGCCGGAGCCGGAGCCACGGGGGCGGCCTGGACCGGCACGGGCGCCGGTGCCGGGGCGGCGGCCGGAGCCGGAGCCGGGGCGGCGACGGGAGCCGGAGCCTCCTGGGCCGGTACGGGCGCCGGAGCGGCCGGTGCCGGAGCGGCGGCCGGGGCAGCCCCCGGAGCACCGATCACCGCGAGCTTGGCGCCGACCTCGGCGGTCTCGTCCTCGCCGACCACGATCTCCAGCAGCACACCGGCGACCGGGGCGGGGATCTCGGTGTCGACCTTGTCGGTGGAGACCTCAAGCAGCGGCTCGTCCTCCGCCACCTCCTCGCCGACCTCCTTCAGCCAGCGGGTGACGGTGCCCTCGGTGACCGACTCGCCCAGCGCGGGCAGCGTGACATCGGTGCCGGAGGCGCCACCGGCCGGAGCGGCGGCGGGCGCGGCGGCCGGAGCCGGAGCGGGGGCCGCGGGAGCCTCGGCCACCGGCGCCGGGGCGGCGGGAGCCGGAGCCGGGACGGTCTCGGTCGGCTGGGCCGCCGCGAGGCCGCCCGTACCGTCGTCGATGATGGCCAGCTCGGCGCCGACCTCCACGGTCTCGTCCTCGGCCACCTTGATGGAGGCCAGCACACCGCCGGCCGGGGCCGGGATCTCGGTGTCGACCTTGTCGGTGGAGACCTCAAGCAAAGGCTCGTCGGCCTCGACGCGCTCGCCCTCGGCCTTCAGCCAGCGGGTGACAGTGCCCTCGGTGACGCTCTCGCCGAGCGCCGGCAGGGTTACGGAAACCGCCATGGTTTCAGTTGCTCCTAACGATGGGGTCTCCCCAGCTCGCGCGGAGCGCCGAGCGAGGGGAAGTGCGGTAGTGGTCGTCGCGCCCGGACTGAAACATCAGTCGTGGGAGTGGAGGGGCTTGCCGGCCAGGGCCAGGTGGGCCTCGCCGAGAGCCTCGTTCTGGGTCGGGTGCGCGTGGATGAGCTGCGCGACCTCGGCCGGCAGGGCCTCCCAGTTGTAGATCAGCTGAGCTTCGCCGACCTGCTCGCCCATACGGTCACCGACCATGTGGACGCCGACCACGGCGCCGTCCTTGACCTGGACGAGCTTGATCTCGCCCGCGGTCTTGAGGATCTTGCTCTTTCCGTTGCCCGCGAGGTTGTACTTGAGAGCGACGACCTTGTCCGCGCCGTAGATCTCCTTGGCCTTGGCCTCGGTGATACCGACGGAGGCGACCTCGGGGTGGCAGTACGTCACGCGCGGCACGCCGTCGTAGTCGATCGGAACGGTCTTCAGACCGGCCAGCCGCTCGGCCACCAGGATGCCCTCGGCGAAGCCGACATGCGCGAGCTGGAGGGTCGGGACGAGGTCACCGACCGCCGAGATGGTCTCCACGTTCGTGCGCATGTACTCGTCGACGACGACATAGCCGCGGTCGGTCGCGACGCCCTGCTCCTCGTAGCCGAGACCCTCGGAGACCGGACCGCGGCCGATCGCGACGAGCAGTATCTCCGCCTCGAAGGTCTTGCCGTCGGCCAGCGTCACCCGGACACCGTCCGGCGTGTACTCGGCCTTCTCGAAGAACGTTCCGAGGTTGAACTTGATGCCGCGCTTGCGGAAGGCGCGCTCCAGCAGCTTGGAGCTGTTCTCGTCCTCGACCGGGACGAGGTGCTTGAGGCCCTCGACGACCGTGACGTCCGTGCCGAAGGACTTCCACGCGGAAGCGAACTCGACGCCGATGACGCCGCCGCCCAGGATGATCGCGGACCGCGGGACCCGGTCCAGCGTCAGCGCGTGGTCCGAGGAGATGACGCGGTCGCCGTCGATCACCAGACCCGGCAGCGACTTCGGTACGGAACCGGTCGCGAGGAGCACATGACGGCCCTGGACGCGCTGCCCGTTCACATCGACGGAGGTGGGGGAGGAGAGCCGGCCCGCGCCCTCGATGTAGGTCACCTTGCGGGAGGCGACCAGACCCTGCAGGCCCTTGTACAGGCCCGAGATGACCTCGTCCTTGTACTTGTGCACACCCGCGATGTCGACACCGTCGAAGGTGGTCTTGATACCGAACTGCGCGCTCTCGCGCGCCTGGTCGGCGATCTCGCCGGCGTGCAGCAGAGCCTTCGTGGGGATGCAGCCGTTGTGCAGGCAGGTGCCGCCCAGCTTGTTCTTCTCGATCAGGGCGACGTCCAGGCCCAGCTGCGCTCCGCGCAGCGCCGCGGCGTAACCGCCGCTACCGCCGCCGAGGATCACTAGGTCGAAAACGGTGCTGGCGTCGTTCGCCACGTCACGTCCTCCATGCATGTGCGCCGGGCGCGGTCCGGTGACCGGGCGGCGGCTGGTCTTCGGCCGCTATGTCTTCGGCCCTGTGGTGGGGGCCCTGTCCTGCCGAGAACCCATCTTCGCACTTGTCGGAGCGAGACGGGACGCGGGGCCCCGGAGGTGAGACGGGCGACATACTTCCACCGCCCCCACCCACCTCCGGAGCCCCGGTCCGCCGGCCTCCGCGTGTGGACCGTGACCGCGTGGACCGTGACTCAGCCCAGGTCGCCCGCGGCGGTGCGCTCCGCCAGCTTCACGAGCGTACGGATCGAGGAGCCCGTACCGCCCTTCGGCGTGTAGCCGTACGGCGCGCCCTCGTGGAAGGCCGGGCCCGCGATGTCCAGGTGGGCCCAGGTGATGCCCTCGCCGACGAACTCCTTGAGGAAGAGCCCGGCGACCAGGCCGCCGCCCATCCGCTCGCCCATGTTCGCGATGTCGGCGGTGGGGGAGTCCATGCCCTTGCGCAGGTCCGCGGGGAGCGGCATCGGCCAGGACGCCTCGCCCGCCTCCTCCGCGATCTCGTGGATCGAGGTACGGAACGCCTCGTCGTTCGCCATGATCCCGAACGTCCGGTTGCCCAGCGCCAGCACCATCGCGCCGGTCAGGGTCGCCACGTCGACGATCGCGTCCGGGTTCTCCTCGGAGGCCCGGGTCAGCGCGTCCGCCAGCACGAGCCGGCCCTCGGCGTCGGTGTTGAGGACCTCGACGGTCTTGCCGCTGTACATGCGCAGCACGTCACCCGGGCGGGTGGCGGTGCCGGACGGCATGTTCTCCGCGAGGGCGAGCCAGCCGGTGACGTTGACGGCGAGACCGAGCCGCGCGGCCGCGACGACGGCGGCGAACACCGCGGCGGCGCCGCTCATGTCGCACTTCATGGTCTCGTTGTGACCGGCCGGCTTCAGCGAGATGCCGCCCGAGTCGTAGGTGATGCCCTTGCCGACGAGGGCGAGGGTCTTCTTCGCGTCGGGGTGCGTGTAGGCGAGCTTCACCAGCCGCGGCGGGTTGGCCGAGCCCTGGCCGACGCCGAGGATGCCGCCGTAGCCGCCCTTGGCGAGCGCCTTCTCGTCGAGGACCTGGACCTTGATGCCGTTCTCCTTGCCGGCGGCGGTGGCCACGGCGGCGAAGGACTCGGGGGTGAGGTCGTTCGGCGGGGTGTTCACCAGATCGCGGGCGCGGTTGACCTCTTCGGTCAGCGCGATCGCGCGCTCGGCCGCGGCCTTGTGCGCCTTGTCGCGCGGCTTGGCGCCCAGCAGCGCGACCTCGCCGAGCGGCCGCTTCGGGCCGTTGTCGCCCTTCTTGGACTTCTTCTCGCCGCCCTGGTAGGCGGTGAAGGCGTACGCGCCGAGCAGGGCGCCCTCGGCGATGGCCTCGATGTCCTCGGCCGCCTCGACGGGCAGCGCGAACGCGGCCTTCTTCACGCCGGACAGGGCGCGCGCGGCGACCCCGGCGGCGCGGCGCAGCGGCTCGGCGCCGTACGTCGCGTCCTTCGCCGGGACCGGGCCGAGCCCGACCGCGAGGACGACCGGTGTCTTCAGGCCCGACAGCACGGGCAGCTTGGTCACCTCACCCTCGGCACCCGAGGCGCCGAGGGTCTCCAGGACGGAGGCGAGCTTTCCGTCGAACGCCTTGTCCACGGCCTCGGCGCCCGGCGCCACGACCGGCCCCTTGGCGCCCTTCGCGACGCCGACGACAATCGCGTCGGCGCGCAGCGTCGCCGCCCCGGCAGTACTGAGAGTGAGAGCAGTCACGGTGGTGAAATCTCGCTTCCGTTAGGTTCGTTGGCGGTCGAGGGGTGGGCCGACCGTGCCCGCCGCATCGTAAGCGGGCGCTGTCCGCGGCGGGAACGAGCCTACGCTCAGTGATGTACGTCGCTCACAGGGGCGGCGGTTCCTTCGGCTGTGGGCGGCTTTCGCACCATTGCGGCCCGCCGAGCGCGCCGGGTACAGCTGGTGTCACGAGCCCAGCGTCAGCGCGACCAGCGCCACGGTCGCGGCCGTCTCCGCGAGGGCGCCGAACACATCGCCGGTGACCCCGCCGAAGCGCCGTACGCAGTGCCGCAGCAGCAGATGGGCCGCGACCAGCCCGGCCACGGCCGCCAGCGCGTGCCGTACGGCGCCGGAGGGACCGAACAGCGCGCCCGCCGCCGCGCAGGCCGCCAACACGAGCAGCGCGGCGACCGCGGCGGACCGTACCGGCACCGCCCCCGCCACCGCCGCGCCCAGACCGTCGGGCCGGGCCGGCGGCACCCCCGTACGGCAGGCCAGGGTGAGCGCGAGCCGCGCCGTCACCCCGGCGACGACCACCGCGACCGCGCCGCGCGCCGCGCTCTCCGCGTACAGCCCGGCCACCGCCGCGACCTGCCCCAGCAGCACCAGCACCAGCGTGACCACCCCGAACGGACCGATGTCCGACCGCTTCATGATCCGCAGCGCGTCCTCGGCGGGCCTGCCGCTGCCGAGGCCGTCCGCGGTGTCGGCGAGACCG
Source organism: Streptomyces sp. NPDC056835 (assembly GCF_042789485.1). Taxonomy (NCBI): domain Bacteria; kingdom Bacillati; phylum Actinomycetota; class Actinomycetes; order Kitasatosporales; family Streptomycetaceae; genus Streptomyces; species Streptomyces sp. NPDC056835. The sequence continues at coordinate 18,464 of NZ_JBHUBB010000057.1, read as the reverse complement.
TCGAGATGGAGAGCGCGGGTGAGGACGGCGGGTACGGCCACCGCCGCCACCGCCGCGAGCAGGGGGGAGGCGCCCGCCAGGAGCATCAGCGCCCCGGCGCCCGCCGCGGCCGCCCCCACGACCAGCCCGGCGGCCGGCGCGCTCAGCATTCCGGCGCGGGCGGCACCGCGGTCCCAGCGCGTCAGCCGGACCGGGAGCACGGTGAGGGTGCCGAAGGCGAACCGTATGCCGTCGGCCACCGGGGCGCGTGCGGCGTCCACACGTTCGCCGTCCATGGGGGTCATCGCGCGAGAGTAGCCCCCGACGGTCAGCGACGCGTCCCCAGCCTCCTGCGATGCAGCCACCCCGGCAGCCCCGGGGCCTCCAGGAAGCCCTCGGCGCGGCCCGCCGCGATACCGATGCGCAGCAGATCGGCGCTCTTCTCGAAGAGCATGAAGCGCGGCTCCCAGATCGGCCGGTACTTGGCGTTGGCGCGGTACAGCGACTCGATCTGCCACCAGCGCGAGAAGAAGCTGAGCAGCGAGCGCCACAGCCGGAGCACAGGGCCCGCGCCCAGCTTCGCGCCCCGCTCGAAGACCGACCGGAACATCGCGAAGTTCAGCGAGACCTGAGTGATCCCGATCTCCCCCGCGCGCCGGAGGAGTTCGATGACCATGAACTCCATCAGTCCGTTCTCGCTGTCCCGGTCACGGCGCATCAGATCGAGCGAGAGCCCCTTGGGCCCCCAGGGCACAAAGCTCAGCACCGCCCTCAGCTCGCCGTTCCCGTCATGGCATTCGAGCATCACGCACCGGCCGTCGCCCGGGTCGCCCAGCCGGCCGAGCGCCATCGAGAAGCCGCGCTCGGTCGCGCCGTCGCGCCAGTCGTCGGCGCGGCGCAGCAGCTCGGCCATCTCGTCGGCGGGAATGTCCTCGTGGCGCCTGACCGTGACCCGGTAGCCGGCCCGCGCGACCCGGTTGTAGGCCTGGCGCACGGTCCGCATGGCCCGCCCCTCCAGGGTGAAGTCGGCGGTCTCGACAAGCGCCTCGTCGCCCAGTTCCAGCGCGTCCAGGCCGTGCCGCGCGTAGATCGTGCCGGCCTCCTCGCTCGCCCCCATCACGGCGGGCAGCCAGCCGTGTTCCCGCGCCTCGGCCAGCCAGGGTTCGATGGCCCCCGGCCATGCCTCCGGGTCACCGATCGGATCGCCGGAGGCGAGCGACACCCCGCCCACCACCCGGTAGGTGATGGCGGCCTTGCCGGTCGGTGACCACATCACGCTCTTCTCACGGCGCAGCGCGAAATAGCCGAGCGAGTCACGCTCCCCGTGCCTGTCCAGAAGCACCCGCAGCCTCGCCTCGTCGTCCCCGGTGATCGGGTCTACGGCGCGGCGCGAGCGGAAGGCCGCGTACAGCACGGCGAGCAGCAGCAGCGTGGACAGGACGTTGATGGTGACATTGACCCAGCCGGGCGTCGCGATCCCCGGGAACCGGGAGCCGTCGGCCATCAGCGAGACGAGCCGCGCCGTGCCGTACCGCCAGCGCTCGGTGAAGGACGAGGGGCCCCCGGCGGTGTTGGTGACGGTGACGAGCAGCGCGGCCAGCAGCGAGGCGGCCAGCAGCCCGCCGACCGCCACGGCCGCCGCCAGCCTCGGGTTGGAGCGGTCGCCCTTCGCGTAGAACTCCCGCCGCCCCAGCAGCAGCGCGCACACGAAGGCGCCGGTCAGCCCCAGCGAGACCCAGTTCTGCGGGTAGCGACTGATCTCCGTGAAGACCATCACGAACGAGAACAGCAGCAGGAAGGAACCGGCGAGAACGAGATTGAGAATCCAGGCGGCGCGCTTGCGGCGGCGCATGGTGATCGCGAGGAAGAGCGTGAAGACACCGGGCGCGAAGCCCGCGGTGAGCAGATACGGGGTGAAGTAGTTGTCGACGTTGTGCCGCCGTAGATCCTGTCCGAGCGAGACCCACACGGCGCTGAGGAAGTTGACGAAGGTGACGGCGCGCAGATACCAGACCGCGAACGCCGCGCCGCGCCGCGAACGCTCGGTGGCCCGGCTCGCCCCGGTCGCCCGGCCCAACGGATAGACAGCCATGCGGACTTCTCCCATAAAACACGATCATATGGGGCATCGTGCTTCACGCAGACTGATACGGCCGCCCGTGGTAGCGACCGCACCGATGCCTCACTCGGTGACGTACTCCGCGGCATCCTCCACAGGCTCCGCCCGCTCCGGCAGCTCCGCCGCGAGAGCGGCCGCGGCCCGGACGAGCGGGAGCGCGAGCAGCGCCCCGGTTCCCTCCCCTACGGTGACGCCCTGGTCCAGCAGCGGGTTGAGCGCCATCCTGTCCAACGCCTTCGCCTGGGCGGGCTCCCCGCTCAACTGCCCCGCGAGCCACCAGTCGGGAGCGCGGAACGCCGCCCGCTGGCCCACCAGCGCGCAGGCCGCCGAGACCACACCGTCCAGGATCACCGGCATCCGCCGTACCGCGCTCTGCAACAGGAACCCGGTCATCGCGGCCAGATCCGCGCCCCCCACCGTCGCCAGCAGCTCCAGCTGATCCCCCAGCACCGGCCGCGCCCGGCGCAGCGCGTCCCGCACCGCCGCGCACTTGCGCATCCACGCCAGATCATCGATCCCGGCGCCGCCGCGCCCGGTCACCACGGACGCGTCCGTACCGCACAGCGCGGCGATCAGGGTGGCCGCGGGCGTCGTACCGCCGACGCTCAGATCGCCCAGTACGACGAGATCCGTGCCCGAGTCCGCCTCCTCGTCCGCGATCGCCATGCCCAGCCGTACGGCCCGCTCGGCCTCCTCGACGGTCAGCGCGTCCTCGATGTCGATCCGCCCGCTGCCGCGCCGCACCCGGTGCCGTACGACCTCGTCGGGCAGCAGCGCCGGATCGCAGTCGAGCCCGGCGTCCACGATCCGCACCGGCACCTCCGCCAGCCGGGCCAGCACGGCGACGGGGCTCTCGCCCTCCAGCACCGCGCGTACCAGCGACCGCGCGCTGCCGGCGGGCCGCCCCGAGACATCGAGCGCGGCGACGCCGTGATCGCCGGCGAACAGCACGACGCGGGGCTGCCGGACGGCCTTGACCGGTACGGACCCCTGCGCGGCGGAAAGCCACTCACCGAGCTCGTCCAGGCGCCCCAGCGCCCCGCTCGGCACGGCCAGCCGCTCCCGCCGTTCCTCGGCGTCCCGCCGGGTACCGCTGTCGGGGCGCTCGATCAGATCGGAGAAGTCATCGAGATTAAGCGAGCTCATTTCGCCGAGAGTACCGTCCGCCCCGGGGGCAGTTAGGGGGGCGTTCCTCTTTGGCCGGGGCCGCTGGGTACGAACCGTCCCGCACTCACCCCCGACCCCCAGCCGGACGGCGAATGGCCGGGGCCACCGGCCCGCACCCACCCCCCCGACCCCCAGCCAGGGTGGCGAATGGCCGGGACCGCCGGGGGGAGGGGGTCGGGGTCGGAGGAGGTGCGTGTCCGGACGTAAAGCGTCGCAGCACGCGCGAAGCGCGGTGAGGAAAGCAGTCCGGACACGGACCTCCGCAGGCCCCGGCCCCCGGCACCAGCCGCACGCACCCGCACCCCCGCTGGACGGCGCACCCGCACCACGACGCACGCACCCGCACCCGCACCCCCGCCGGAGGCGCACCGCACCCAACCCCCGCCGGACCGCGCACCGCCCGCGCTCAGCGCAGCGTCACCGCCTGGCCCGCCACCACCAGCAGCACATGCTCACACTCCCCCGCCACCCCCGCGTTCAGCCTCCCCAGCTCATCCCGGAACCGTCTCCCCGACACCGTCCCCGGCACCACCCCCGACCCCACCTCGTTCGTCACCGCCACCACCGTGCGCCGCGTCGCCCGCACCGCCGCCACCAGCGCCCCCGTCCGCCCCCGCAGCGCCTTCTCGCCCCCCGCCGCCCATGCCGCGTCGTCCCACGCGTTCACCCGGTCCATCGCGTCCGTCAGCCACAGCGACAGGCAGTCGATCAGCAGCGGCGGCCCCTGCGCCGCGAGCAGCGGTACGAGATCGCAGGTCTCCTCCGTGCGCCAGGACCCCGGCCGGCGATCACGGTGCGCGCGGACCCTGGCGTCCCACTCCGGGTCGCCCTCGCGGCCGCCGCCGGTGGCCACGTACAGCACCCCGGGAAACGCCGCGAGCCGCCGCTCCGCCTCCAGGGACTTGCCCGAGCGCGCCCCGCCCGTCACCAGCGTGCGCCGGGGCACCTGGGGCACGGGGTGGTACGCGCCGACCGTCAGCGTCGTTCCGTCCGGTACGGCCCGCGCGCCCGCCGCCGCCAGCCGCCGGTCCAGCTCGGGGCCCGGTGGCACATCGTGGTCGAGATGGACGGCGACGACATCGGTGTCGGGCCCGATCGCGCCGGCCGCCCGCAGCCGCGCCACCGCGTCGGGCCGCCCCACCACGTCGGCGGCGACCATGTCGTACGGGGCCGCGGCCCGGCCGTTCTCGGGTGAGAGACCCGCGGGCGCCCCGCCCGGCGGCAGATACAGCAGCCGCTCGCCGCCGGACGCCGTCACCTCGTACCCCGTACCCGGCGCGTCCATCGGCACCGCCCGTATCCGGTGTCCGCCGAGCAGCGTCAGTACCCGGCCGTCCGCCACCCGGCCCGCCGCGGGCAGTCCGGCGGGCAGCTCCACCGCGGGGCCGTCGTGCGGGTGGCTGAGCAGGACCTGCCGTACGCCCGCGAGGGAGTGCCCGGCGCGGGCCGCGGCGAGCGCCGCTCCCGGGGTGAGGTCGAGCAGCAGGACGCCGTCCACCAGCAGGGCGGTCGCGGCGCGGGCGCGCTCGCCGCGGGCGCTCGCGCAGGCGGCGCAGGGGCAGTCGGGGCGGGGGAGTCCGGCGGGGGCTCCGGTGCCGAGCAGAGTCAGTTCCACGGGGCGATCCTCCCGTGTCACCGCTCACGGTGCGCGCCCGGCTACGCTGCGGGCAGGATATTGATCAGTTCCGCGGGACCCGGGAGGCGCACATGGCGTGGATGTGGCGGTTCGAGAAGGCCGACGGGACGGAGGTCGCGCCGGCGGTGGAGCCGGAGGAGTTCACGACGCAGGGGGACGCCGAGTCATGGGTCGGCGAGGCGTGGAAGGAGCTTCTCGACGGAGGCGCGGACCAGGTCTCGCTGTTCGAGGACGGCGCCAAGATCTACGGTCCGATGAGCCTGCGGGCCGACGAGAGCTGACCGTACGCGTGCGAGTGCCCGCGGAGCGGTCCGCGGGCGCCCGGCACTCCATGGCGCCCGGCACTACATCTCGCCGAGCGTGACCTCCGCGGTCTTCGTCGCGCCGCTCCGCGTGAAGGTCACCTTGATCTTCTGTCCCGGCTTGTGGGAGGCGAGTTCCTCGGACAGCGAGAGGATCGTCGTGACGGGGGTGCCGTCGATCTTGGTGATGACGTCCCCGGGCCTGATCCCCGCCTTGGCCGCCGCGCCGCCCCTCGGGGCCGTGACGACCGCGACGCCGATCGGCTGGAATTCGGGGCCGAGTACGGTACGGCCGCTGATGCCCAGGGCCGCCCGGCCCGAGTCGATGACCCGGCCGTTCTTGATGATCTGGTCGGCGATCGTCTTCACCAGCGACGCCGGGATCGCGAAGCCGATCCCGGGCGCGGCGCTGTTGCCCAGCTCCTGATCGATCGCGGCCAGCGTCGGGATGCCGATCACCTCGCTGTTCAGATTGACCAGCGCGCCCCCGCTGTTGCCCGGGTTGATCGCGGCCGACGTCTGCACCATGTTGGCGATGGTGGCGCCCGTACCGCCGCCCGACGAGCCCTCGCTGACGGTCCGTCCGACCGCCGAGACGATGCCCTGGGTGACGCTGCCCGACAGCCCCAGCGGTGACCCCATGGCCAGCACGATCTGACCGACCGCGACCGCCGAGGTCTCGCCGAACTTGGCGGCCTTCAGCCCGGTCGGGATCCTGTCGAGCTTGATGACGGCCAGATCCTGCTGGGGGAAGCTGGAGACGAGCTTGGCCGCGAGGGGCTGCTCGCTGTTGGCCAGGGTGACCGAGAAAGTCCGCTGTTTGCCGACGACATGGGCGTTGGTGACGATGTGGCCCTGTCCGTCGTAGACGACGCCCGACCCCAGGCTGTCCCCGGACTGGATCTGGACGACCGAGGGCAGCACATTCCTGATCGCCGTCTCGTAGGCGGTCTGCAGATCGTTGCCGGCGCGCCGCATGGCCGCCGCCTGGGTCGTGGTGTCGGGGTTCGACATACGGGAGCCCGGGGTGCCGGGGCCGGCGCAGCCGCCGGCCAGCGCCGCCACGCAGATCGCGGCGGTCAGAGGCAGCAGCGGCCGGCGGGCGCGACGGCGGTGAAGGGAAACATCCATGCCCGGAGTATCCCGTTTGTCCTATCGGTGTGGCCTGCGGTGCACCGCCGATCAGGGGGCGCGGCCCCGGTCGGCGGAGACACCGTCGCGCTACTCAGCGTGCCGCCGTCAGGAACTGGGTGGCCGCCAGCTCCCCGTACAGCGGATCGTTCGCCACCAGCTCGTCGTGCGTGCCCACCGCCCGCACCTTGCCCGCGTCCATCACCACGATGCGGTCCGCGAGCGTCACGGTCGACAGCCGGTGCGCCACCACCAGCACCGTCACCTCCCGGGCCGCCTCCGCCACCGCGTCCCGCAGCGCCAGCTCGTTGACCGCGTCCAGCTGGGACGTCGCTTCGTCCAGGAGCAGCAGCCGGGGCCGGCGCAGCAGCGCCCGCGCGATCGCCACCCGCTGGCGCTCACCGCCCGACAGTTTGGAGCCGCGATGCCCGACCAGCGTCTCCAGACCGTCCGGCAGCCGCTCCACGAGCCCGTCCAGCCTGGCCCGTACGAGCACTTCCCGGATCCGCTCGTCGGTGGCGTCGGGGGCGGCGAAGACCAGATTCTCCCGCAGCGTCCCGGCCAGCACCGGCGCGTCCTGCTCGACATAGCCGATCGCGGCGCGCAGCTCGGGGAGCGGCCAGTCGTGTACGTCCCTGCCGTCGACCAGGACCCGGCCGCCAGTGGCCTCGTAGAACCGTTCGATCAGCCCGAAGACGGTCGTCTTGCCCGCGCCCGAGGGGCCGACGAAGGCCGTCATCCCGGGGCCGGGGATCTCGAAGGAGACACCGTGATGGACGTACGGAAGCTCTTCGCGGTACCGGAAGGTGACGTCCTCGAAGACCACGGTGGCCGGGCCACCGCCGTGCGGCCCGGCGGTCCCCGGCTTTCCGGCGGCCGGCTCCAGGACCTCCGTCTCCAGCCGCTCCGCCTCCGCGATCCTGGCGACGGCCGCCGATCCCACCTGGTACTGCGTCACCGCTTGCACCAGCTTCGACACCGGATCCATCAGATAGAACAGGAACAGCAGAAACGCGATCAGCGTCGAGATGGAGATGGCCCCCGAGGCCACCCGCGCCCCGCCGATCCCCAGCACCGCCAGGAACGACACCTGTACGGCCAGTCCGACCGAGGACCCGGCCAGCGACTGCCACTTCGCGGCCCGCACGCCGTGCCGCCACGCCTCCTTGGCCGCCGCCTCCACCACGGCGGTCTCGCGCTCCTCCGCGCCCGACGCCTTGAGCGTACGGAAGGCGCCGAAGGCCCGCTCCAGCACGGTGGATATATGGCCGACGGCCTCCTGCGACCGTCGCGTAGCCCGCGAGATCCTGGGCATGACCAGCGCCACGGCGGCGCCGATCACCACGATCACCCCCAGCGTCACACCGAGCAGCACCACGTCCATCACGCCCATCAGCACGATGGTCGCCAGGAACGCGAGCCCGCCGGTGCCCGCCGAGACGATCGACTGGGTCGTCACCGCGCGCAGCAGGGTGGTGTCCGAGGTGACCCGGGACATCAGATCGCCCGGCTGCGTCCGCTCCACCTCGGGCAGCCGCAGCCGCAGCAGCCGCCCGATCAGGGTGCGGCGGGCGGCGAGGACGACGGACTCGGCGGTCCGCTCCAGGAGGTACGAGGCCAGCGCCTCGATCGCCGTACCGAACACCACCAGCCCCGTGAGCACCAGCAGGATGCCGGTGATCGAACCGTCCTCGCCCAGCCGTTCGACCAGGGCCTTGGCGGCGAGGGGCTGGGCCAGTCCGCTCGCCGCGCCGATCAGCGCCAGGAACGCGCCGAGGGCCACGATCCGGCGATGCGGCCGGAAGTGCCGGTACAGGGCCCGCCAGGTCTCCCCGGCGGAGAGCCGGGCCGTCTCGGGTGCGCCGGCTCTGCCGCCGCTCTCTATGCTGCTCACGACCGTGAGGACGCGTCCGGGGGCCACTCACCTGACTGATTCCCCGGCCGGGTCATGTCCCGGAGCTCAGCCGCGCACGCCGCACAGATGCAGCAGCGCGGCGACCCTGCGGTACGGCTCGGTGCGCCCCGCCCGGTCCTCCAGGGCCAGCAGCCGCTCCAGCTCGTCCCCGGCGGGCGGTTCCGCGTCCCCGGCCGCGCCGTCCGTGAAGACGCGTACGCCGTACCAGGCGTGCAGCGGCGCGGCGATCCCCGCCAGCGTGGCGGTGAGCGCGTCCAGCCGGTCCGCGCGTACCCGCAGCCCCAGCCGGTTGACCTGGGTGTCCGTGTCGAAGGAGGCCAGCGCCCCCGCCCAGTCCCCGGCCAGACCGGGCCGCAGGGCAAGGGTGTCCCCGTTGCGTACGAGCAGCGACAGCAGGCCGCCAGGCGCCACCATCCTGGCCAGCCCCGCGAGCAGCGCGTCCCGCTCGTCGGCGTACATCAGCACTCCGTGGCAGAGGACCACGTCGAAGCTGCCGGGCAGGAAGTGCACCCCGGTCTCCAGGCCTTCGCCCTCGATCAGCCTGACCCGCTCACGTATGCCCGCCGGCTCGTCGGCCAGCGTCGTGCGCGCCGCGGCGAGCAGCGCGGCGTCCGACTCAAGACCGGTGACCGTGTGTCCGGCGCGCGCCAGGCGCAGGGCCTGGGTGCCCTGTCCCATGCCGACGTCCAGGACGCGTAGCCGCCGCCCCACCGGGAAGCGGCCGGCGATCTGCTCGTCGAGCTGGCGCGCGACGAGTTCCCGCCGGACGACATGGCGCAGCGCGCCATGGGTGGCCGGCCGGTCGGCCGGGCCTTCCGCGTCGCCGGAGACGCCCGTGCTCAGGGCCGCTCTCCGCGCTTGACCTGCGGCTTCGGCAGCCGCAGTCGGCGCATCTGGAGCGTACGCATCAGGCCGTAGGCCACCGCCCCGCGCTTCGGGGTGTCCGGGAAGCGCTCGGCGAGCTGCTTCTTCAGCCGGAACCAGAGCCCGATCGAGTCGATGACGATCAGCACGATCACACCGAGCCACAGCAGCAGCGCGATGTTCTGGAGGGCGCCGACCCTGACCATGCTCAGCACCAGGATCACCACCGCGAGCGGCAGGAAGAACTCGGCCATGCAGAAGCGTGAGTCGACGAAGTCACGGACGAAGCGGCGTACCGGCCCCTTGTCACGGGCGGGCAGATAGCGCTCGTCACCACTCGCCAGCGCCTCGCGCTGCTTCGCCAGATCCGCGCGGCGTGCCTCGCGCTGGCGCTTCATGGCCGTCTTGCGGTCGGTCGGCGTCGTGGAGGCGCGACGTCGCTGCGTCTGCGCCTCACTGCGCTTGGGAGTCGGGCGGCCCTTGGGGGCCTGCGGGTCGCGGGGCTGCGTGGAGAGGCCCGGTGTCACCTGGGTGGCGGGGGCCTTCTCTTCCTTGGAACGGCTTCGGAACACAAAGCCCAAGGGTACGGGGTGTCGTGGTTGGACCCCACCCCCGCGGGGAACGATCCCGCAACAGCGAGCGTCTGTATGTGGACAGAGGGGGACTTTGTCTCCCCTGTCCCCGACGACCGTCTACTCCTTGCGCCTGACCGGGCGGCGGAGCAGTCGTCCTTGGGGAGGAGCGCATCCGTGCTCGAACAGTGCGGTAATAGAGGCAGGGCCCGTACTGTGGGTTCTGTTGGAGTGCTGGAGCTGTAGTCCGTCAGAAGGGGGCGCGCGAAGCCCATGAGCGGTGTCATGAAGCGTATGGGGATGATCTTCCGCGCGAAAGCCAACAAGGCCCTTGACCGGGCCGAGGATCCGCGCGAGACCCTTGACTACTCGTACCAGAAGCAGCTTGAGCTGCTGCAGAAGGTACGCCGCGGGGTCGCCGATGTGGCGACGTCCCGCAAGCGGCTGGAGTTGCAGCTGAACCAGCTGCAGGGCCAGTCGTCGAAGCTGGAGGACCAGGGCCGCAAGGCGCTGGCGCTCGGCCGGGAGGACCTGGCGCGCGAGGCGCTTTCCCGCCGTGCCTCGCTCCAGCAGCAGGTCACCGACCTGGAGACGCAGCACCAGACGCTGCAGGGCGAGGAGGAGAAGCTCACGCTCGCCGCGCAGCGCCTCCAGGCCAAGGTCGATGCCTTCCGTACGAAGAAGGAGACCATCAAGGCCACCTACACCGCGGCACAGGCGCAGACCCGGATCGGGGAGGCCTTCTCGGGCATCTCCGAGGAGATGGGCGACGTCGGTATGGCGATCCAGCGCGCGGAGGACAAGACCGCGCAGCTTCAGGCGCGCGCCGGCGCGATCGACGAGCTGCTGGCCTCCGGCGCCCTGGACGACCAGTCCGGGATGGCGAAGGACGACATCGCGGCCGAGCTGGACCGGATCTCCGGAGGTACGGACGTCGAGCTGGAGCTCCAGCGCATGAAGGCGGAGCTCGCGGGCGGCTCGGCCCCGAAGCAGGCGATCGAGGGCGGCACCCAGGACGCCCCGCCGACCTCGAACAAATTCGACAAGCAGTAGGGATTCGTCATGATCGTACGGATCATGGGGGAGGGCCAGGTGAAGCTGGCGGACAGCCACTTCACCGAACTCGACACGCTGGACGACGAGCTGCTGGCCGAGATCAGGAACGGCGACCGGGACGGCTTCCGCCGTACGTTCCACGCCCTTCTGGCCAAGGTGCGCGAGCTCGGCGAGCCGCTGCCCGACGACTCCCTGGAGCCGTCCGAACTGATCCTGCCCGCTCCTGGCGCGACCCTGGAAGAGGTCCGCGAGATGCTGAACGACGACGGCCTGATCCCTTCGGCCTGACCGGCTTCTCCCGCACTCCAGCACTCCCCGCGTGCCCCGCGTCCCCGGCTCCGTCCGGCGGCGCGGGGCACGCGTATGCGTGGCCCCCGCATCCGGGGTACGGCACCCACGCGTGTGGGCGCCGCCACCCGTACCCCGTACCGTTGCCGCGTGACCCCTTCCGGATGCCCGACGTGACTCCCCTCGGAACCGCGCTCACCCGTGCGCGGAGCTGGGTGCGCGCGCATCGGCTCGTGTCCGACGGAGCGCTGGCCGCGGCGGTCCTCGCCGGCATGCTGCTCGGATCGTTCGCCCGGGCGCACGACGGCCCCGGCGGCCCGATCCTCGGGACCAGCAGCCCGAGCCCGCTCGGCGTCCTGCTCATGGTGCTCGCCGGGGGAGCTCTCGTCTTCCGCCGCCGCGCGCCCATGCCCGTACTGCTGTGCACCGGCGGACTGACCCTCGTCGATCTCTTCACCGGCCATCCGCCCGTGACCGTGGTGTTCAGCGCCGTCATCGCGCTCTACAACGTCGGTGCCCACACCGACCGGCCCACCACCTGGCGGGTCGGCCTCGCGACCATGGCCGTGCTCACCGCCGTCGCGATGTGGCTGAGTCCCGACCCCTGGTACTCCCAGCAGAATCTGTCGATATTCGCCTGGACCGGCATGGCGAGCGCCGCGGGAGACGCCGTACGCAGCCGCCGCGGCTTCATCGACGCCATCCGCGAACGCGCGGAACGCGCCGAACGCACCCGGGAGGAGGAGGCGCGCCGCCGGGTCGCCGAGGAGCGGCTGCGCATCGCCCGCGATCTGCACGATGTGGTCGCCCACCACATCGCCCTGGTCAATGTGCAGGCCGGTGTCGCCTCGCACGTCATGGACAAGCGCCCCGACCAGGCCAAGGAAGCCCTCGCCCATGTACGGGAGGCCAGCCGCTCCGCGCTCAACGAACTGCGCGCCACCGTCGGGCTGCTGCGCCAGTCCGGCGACCCGGAGGCCCCCACCGAACCGGCCCCCGGCCTCGCCCATATCGACGGACTCCTCGACACCTTCCGCAACGCGGGCCTGCCCGTGGAGTTCGCGGCGGACGGGGCGGGCGACGCGGGGAACCGCCTTCCCGCCGCCGTCGACCTCGCCGCGTACCGGATCATCCAGGAGGCCCTGACCAACGTACGGAAGCACGCCGGGCAGGCGGCGAAGGCCGAGGTCAGCGTTGTACGCGTAGGCGCCGCCGTCGAGATCACCGTGCTGGACGACGGCCGGGGCACGGGCGAGCCCGCGGACGGCGGCGGCCACGGCCTCATCGGCATGCGCGAGCGCGTCACCGCCCTCGGCGGCAGCCTCAGCGCGGGGCCCCGCTACGGCGGCGGCTTCCGTACCCAGGCGATACTGCCGGTCAAGAACCGCACGGGGGAGAACGCATGACGATCCGGGTCCTGCTCGCCGACGATCAGACGCTGCTGCGCAGCGCGTTCCGGGTACTGGTGGACTCCGAGCCGGACATGGAGGTCGTCGGGGAGGCCGCCGACGGCGCGCAGGCCGTGGCCCTCGCCCGCTCCACCCGGCCCGACGTCGTCCTGATGGACATCAGGATGCCCGGCACGGACGGTCTCGCCGCCACCCGCATGATCAGCGCGGATCCGGACCTCGCCATGGTGCGTATCGTCATGCTGACCACCTTCGAGGTCGACGAGTACGTGGTGCAGTCGCTGCGCGCCGGAGCCTCCGGCTTCCTCGGCAAGGGCGCGGAGCCGGAGGAACTGCTCAACGCCATCCGGATCGCGGCGGCCGGCGAGGCGCTGCTGTCGCCCGTCGCGACGAAGGGCCTCATCGCCACCTTCCTCGCGCAGGGCGCGGCTTCGGGCGAGGGCCCGGAGCCGGCGGTCAGTTCCGAGCGGCTGGACGCGCTCACGGGGCGCGAGCGCGAGGTGCTGGTGCTGGTCGCGGGTGGCCACTCCAATGACGAGATCGCGGAGCGCCTTCAGGTCAGTCCGTTGACGGTCAAGACCCATGTGAACCGCGCGATGGCAAAACTCGGGGCTCGTGACAGGGCCCAATTGGTAGTAATCGCCTACGAATCGGGCCTGGTACGTCCAAGGGTGGAGTAGCACACCTCTCGCACGTACTCCAGACGCGGTACGCGCCGGATAAGGAAACTCGACCTGGGGTCTACGCGCCGGCCCCCATCGATGGCCGATCGTATAGAGGGGCCGTTGTGCCCATCCGCTGGAGGCGCCGCAGCGCCTCTCCACGGCCGAGCCGCCGCGTCCACCTGCCGCGTTTCACCACAGAAGAGAGACACCCAATGTCCTGGCTGTCAAGATTCAGCCTCGCGCAACGGGCCCTGATAGGGCTGATGTCGATCATCGCGATCGTCTTCGGAGCCATCGCGATACCGCAGCTCAAGCAGCAGCTCCTGCCCACCATCGAACTCCCCATGGTGTCGGTGATCGCCCCCTACCAGGGCGCCTCTCCCGATGTGGTCGAGAAGCAGGTCGTCGAACCGCTGGAAAACTCCATCAAGACGGTCGACGGCATCAGCGGCGTCACCTCCACGGCCAGCGAGGGCAGCGCCCTCGTCATGGCCAGCTTCGACTTCGGGGACGCGGACACCAAGCAGCTCGTCGCCGATGTGCAGCAGGCCGTCAACCGCGCGCGCTCCCAGCTCCCCACCGATGTCGACCCGCAGGTCGTGGCCGGCTCGACGGACGACATCCCGACCGTCGTCCTCGCCGTCACCTCCGACAAGGACCAGCAGGCGCTGGCCGATCAGCTGGACCGTACGGTCGTCCCCGCCCTGGAGGACATCTCCGGCGTCGGCCAGGTCACCGTCGACGGTGTCCGCGACCTCCAGGTCGCCGTCACCCCCGACGACAAGAAGCTCGCCGCGGCGGGTCTCAACACCATGGCGCTCTCCGAGGCGCTCAAGGCCGGTGGCGCCACCTTCCCCGCCGGTTCGTTCTCCGAGGACGGCAAGAGCCGTACGGTCCAGGTCGGCGGCGGATTCACCTCGCTGAAGCAGATCGAGGACCTGCGGGTAGTGCCCCAGGCACCCGCGGGCGGCTCGGCAGGCGGCTCCGCGGCAACGCCCGTACGCGTCGGTGACATCGCCTCCGTCGAGCAGAAGCCGGCCGCCGCGACCTCGCTGACCCGTACGAACGGCAAGCCCAGCCTCGCCGTCTCGGCCACCATGGACAAGGACGGCAGCGCCGTCGCCATCTCGGACGCGGTCAAGGACAAGCTGCCCGACCTCCGCAAGGACCTCGGCTCCGGCGCCACCCTCACCGTCGTCAGCGACCAGGGCCCGGCCGTCTCCAAGTCGATCTCGGGACTGACCACCGAGGGCGCGCTCGGCCTGGTCTTCGCCGTCGTCGTGATCCTGGTCTTCCTGGCCTCGATCCGCTCCACCATCGTCACCGCCGTCTCCATCCCGCTCTCCGTCGTCCTGGCGCTGATCGTGCTGTGGACGCGTGACCTGTCGCTCAACATGCTCACCCTCGGCGCGCTGACCATCGCGATCGGCCGGGTGGTCGACGACTCGATCGTCGTCCTGGAGAACATCAAGCGGCACCTGGGCTACGGCGAGGAGCGCGAGAGCGCCATCCTCACCGCCGTCAAGGAGGTCGCGGGAGCGGTCACCGCCTCCACCCTCACCACCGTCGCGGTGTTCCTGCCGATCGGTCTGGCCGGCGGCATGGTCGGCGAGCTGTTCGGCTCGTTCTCGCTGACGGTCACGGCGGCGCTGCTCGCCTCCCTGCTCGTCTCGCTGACCGTCGTACCGGTGCTCTCGTACTGGTTCCTGCGCCCGCCGAAGGGCGCCCTCGGGATCAGCCCCGACGAGGCCCGCCGCCAGGCCGAGGAGAAGGAGGGCCGCAGCAGGCTCCAGCGGCTGTACGTACCGGTCCTGCGCTTCGCGACCCGCCGCCGCATCACCAGCGTCGTCATCGCGATCGTCGTCCTGCTCGGTACGTTCGGCATGGCGCCGCTGCTCAAGACCAACTTCTTCGACCAGGGCGAGCAGGAAGTCCTCTCCATCAAGCAGGAGCTGACCCCGGGCACCAGCCTGGAGTCGGCCGACGCCTCCGCGAAGAAGGTCGAGAAGGTCCTCTCCGGCATCGAGGAGATCAAGGACTACCAGGTCACCGTCGGCTCCTCCGGCTTCTTGGCGGCCTTCGGCGGCGGTTCGGGCGCCAACCAGGCGACGTACCAGGTGACCCTGAAGGACTCCGCGTCGTACGAGAAGACGCAGGACCGCATCGAGAAGGAACTGGCCGGGCTCGACGGCGTCGGCGAGACGACGATCGGCGCGGGCGACGGCTTCGGCAGCCAGGACCTGAGCGTCGTGGTCAAGGCATCCGAGGCGGACACCCTCCGCAAGGCCGCGGACCAGGTCCAGGCCGCCGTCGCGAAGCTCGACGACGTCACCGACGTACAGAGCGACCTGTCGCAGTCCGTCCCGCGCATCTCGGTCAAGGCCAACGCCAAGGCGGCGGAGGCCGGGTTCAACGACACCACGCTCGGTCTCGCCGTCGGCCAGGCGGTACGCGGCACCACCTCCGGCAAGGCGATCCTCGGTGACACCGAGCGCGATGTCGTCGTCACCTCGGCCAAGCCGGCCAAGACGATCGCCGAGCTGAAGAACCTGCCCCTGGGCCCGGTGAAGCTCGGTCAGATCGCGGACGTGAAGCTGGTCCCCGGTCCGGTCTCGATGACCCGGATCGACGGCTCGCGGGCCGCGACGATCACGGCACGGCCGACCGGTGACAACACCGGCGCGGTCAGCGCCTCGCTCCAGTCGAAGATCGACGCCCTGGATCTGCCGGAGGGCGCGACCGCGTCCATCGGCGGTGTCTCCGCGGACCAGGACGACGCCTTCGGACAGCTGGCCCTCGCCATGCTGGCGGCCATCGCGATCGTCTTCATGCTCCTGGTCGCGACCTTCCGCTCGCTGATCCAGCCACTGATCCTGCTGGTCTCCGTCCCCTTCGCGGCCACCGGCGCGATCGGCCTGCTGGTCCTGACCGGCACGCCGATGGGCGTCCCCGCGATGATCGGCATGCTGATGCTGATCGGCATCGTGGTGACCAACGCGATCGTGCTGATCGACCTGATCAACCAGTACCGGTCGCAGGGCCTGGGCGTGGTGGAAGCGGTCATCGAGGGTGGCCGTCACCGGCTCCGCCCGATCCTGATGACGGCCCTGGCGACGATCTTCGCGCTGCTTCCGATGGCGCTGGGGATCACCGGCGAGGGCGGCTTCATCGCCCAGCCGCTGGCGGTCGTGGTGATCGGCGGTCTGGTGACATCGACGCTGCTGACGCTGCTGCTCGTGCCGACGCTGTACGCGATGGTGGAGCTGCGGAAGGAACGCCGCGCGAAGAAGAAGGCGGCGAAGCGGGGGACCAAGGGGGACAACGAGACCCCGGTCTCCGAGTCGCCGCGCGAGCCGGAACCGGTGAACGTCTGAGGTATCTCGTGAGGTAACGAAGGTGCCCCGGGGCGGCGATGATCGTGTCGCTGCTCCGGGGCACCCGCACCCGCACCCGCGGCGCACGCCGCCGCCCCCGCGAGCAGAGGGACGCCCCGGGCACAGGCGGGCGGAGCGGGGCCTACGGCAGTGCCAGCATCCGTTCCAGCGCCAGCTGCGCGAAGTCCGCCGTCTCCTTGTCGACCTGGATGCGGTTGACCTCGTTGCCCTCGGCCAGGGACTCCAGCGTCCACACCAGATGCGGCAGATCGATCCGGTTCATCGTGGAGCAGAAGCAGACCGTACGGTCGAGGAAGACGATCTCCTTGTCCTCGGAGGCGAAACGGTTCGCCAGCCGCTGTACGAGATTCAGCTCCGTACCGATCGCCCACTTCGAGCCGGCCGGGGCCGCCTCCAGCGCCTTGATGATGTACTCCGTCGAGCCGACGTAGTCCGCCGCCGCCACGACCTCGTGCCTGCACTCCGGGTGCACCAGCACGTTCACGCCCGGGATCCGCTCCCGTACATCACGGACGGAGTCCAGCGAGAAGCGCCCGTGCACCGAGCAGTGGCCGCGCCACAGGATCATCTTCGCGTCGCGCAGCTCCTGTTCGGTGAGGCCGCCGTTCGGCTTGTGCGGGTTGTACAGGACGCAGTCCTCCAGCGACATCCCCAGATCCCGCACCGCGGTGTTGCGCCCCAGGTGCTGGTCGGGCAGGAAGAGGACCTTGTCGCCCTGCTCGAAGGCCCAGTTCAGCGCGCGCTCGGCGTTGGAGGACGTACAGATCGTGCCGCCGTGCTTGCCGGTGAAGGCCTTGATGTCGGCCGAGGAGTTCATGTACGAGACGGGGACGACCCGCTCGGCTATGCCGGCCTCGGTCAGTACGTCCCAGCACTCCGCGACCTGCTCGGCGGTGGCCATGTCGGCCATGGAGCAGCCCGCGGCCAGGTCGGGCAGGACGACCTTCTGTTCGTCGCCGGTCAGAATGTCCGCGGACTCCGCCATGAAGTGCACGCCGCAGAAGACGATGTACTCGGCGTCGGGCCGCGCCGCCGCGTCCCTGGCCAGCTTGAAGGAGTCGCCGGTGACATCCGCGAACTGGATGACCTCGTCACGCTGGTAGTGGTGGCCGAGGACGAAGACCTTGTCCCCGAGCTTCTCCTTCGCCGCGCGGGCGCGCTCCACCAGGTCCGGGTCGGACGGGGAGGGCAGGTCGCCCGGACACTCCACGCCCCGCTCGCTGCGCGGGTCGGCCTCGCGGCCGAGCAGCAGCAGGGCGAGGGGCGTCGGCTGGACGGCGAGATCCTGACGGGGTTGGGCGGTGGTCACGTCACGCACCCTTTCTTCTCTGCAGACGAGCCTTTTCGTCTAATTGACACTATCTATGATAACCGGTTCACGTCACTTTGACGATGCCGATAGCGTCGATGTGACGCATTCCCGGGCGGGGGCCCCGAGGAGCCACCGGCTGCCGCATCGCGAGCCGGTGTGCGAGCATGAAGGAGGGAAAGACACGCGCCAGGGCCCGGAATGAATCCGCGGCCGAGCCGGTTGCACTGTCGGCAAGCAGTCCGTACAACCCGGGAGAGAAGCAGATGTCCGTATCGGACGAGACCACCACCGTGAGCGACGGCATCCTCCTGTCCGACGCCGCCGCGGGCAAGGTCAAGGCCCTGCTGGACCAGGAAGGCCGGGACGACCTCGCGCTGCGCGTCGCCGTACAGCCCGGTGGCTGCTCCGGCCTGCGCTACCAGCTGTTCTTCGACGAGCGCTCGCTCGACGGCGATGTCGTCAAGGACTTCGGTGGCGTCAAGGTCGTCACCGACCGGATGAGCGCCCCGTACCTGGGTGGCGCCTCCATCGACTTCGTCGACACCATCGAGAAGCAGGGCTTCACGATCGACAACCCGAACGCGACGGGCTCCTGCGCCTGCGGGGACTCCTTCAGCTAGTCCCTGTCCGACTGAAAGGCGGCGGCCCCGGAAC
>NZ_JBHUBB010000056.1:0-33353 GCF_042789485.1 Streptomyces sp. NPDC056835 | reverse complement strand
GTCACATTCCATGTGTGACGCGGCCCGCGGCTTTGGTGTCTCCTACCCGTACGGGGCGTGGCTCACGGGGTGAGCGGCGGACGCGGGCCCTCGTCGCCGGGGTGGCCCGGGGACTGCCGCTCATCGTCGTGCCTGATGACCTCGCCCTGGACGACCTTCCCGTCCGGCTGCCGCATCCGCGCCTGCTGGAAGGCGTCGCCGAGACTGCCGGGCACGGCCGCGGCGCGCATCCGGCGGTCCAACGACCGCTCCGCGTACCGGCCGAGGGCCAGCCGTACCGGCGGGATGAGCAGGAGCAGCCCCAGTACGTCGGTGATCAGCCCCGGCAGCATGATCAGCAGGCCGCCGAGCATCAGGAAGCCGTTGCCGGTGCTGCCGGTGCCGGTCTCGGGCGCCTCGCCCGGCTGTCGCTGCTGCTGCCGTTGCAGGGTCTCGGTGAGATTGCGGAAGGCACGGCGGCCGGCGCTCTTGATGACCACCGCGCCGAGCACGACCGCGCCCACGAGCAGCAGCAGGACGGTCAGCCCGCCCGCGACGTCGGCCACCACGGTCAGCAGCCAGATCTCCAGCACGAGCCAGGCGGCGATGCCCAGCGGGATGAAGGTGCGGGCGCGAGAGCGCTTGGGAACGGTCCGGGGCGATTGCGCGGTCGTCATGCTCCCAGTGTGCCTGGGGAAGCGTCCGGATGGCGTATGGGAGCGAGCGGAATGATCAAGCGGATTCGGTGGGTCCGGTTCCGGTCGGCCCGGCGGGCTTCCGGCCGAGCAGCCGGTTCGTCCGGGACTCGACGCCCCAGGCCGTGACCCGCCACAGCGCCTCGACGAGAATGTCCTTGCTCATCTTGGAGTCGCCGAGCTCGCGTTCCACGAAGGTGATGGGCACCTCGACCACATGACAGCCCGCCTCGATGGCACGCCGGGCCAGATCGACCTGGAAGCAGTAGCCCTGGGAGGAGACGGCGTCGAGGCCGAGCCGTTCCAGGGTCTCCCTGCGGAACGCCCGGTAGCCGCCGGTGACATCGCGGATCGGGACGCCGAGCAGGACGCGGGAGTAGGTGCTGCCGCCCCGGGAGATCAGCTCGCGGGTCCTGGGCCAGTTCACGACCCGTCCGCCCGGCACCCAGCGCGAACCGAGCACCAGATCGGCGCCCTTGAGCGCGGTCAGCAGCCGGGGCAGTTCCTCGGGCTGGTGGGAGCCGTCGGCGTCCATCTCGACGAGGACGCCGTAGTCACGCGCGAGCCCCCAGCGGAAGCCCGCCAGATAGGCGGCGCCGAGCCCTTCCTTGCCCCTGCGGTGCAGGACCTTGACATGACTGTCCTCGACGGCCAGTTCATCGGCGATCTTGCCGGTGCCGTCGGGGCTGTTGTCGTCGGCGATGAGGATGTCGGCCGCCGGCACCGCGGCGCGCACGCGGGTGACGATGGTCCTGATGTTCTCGGCCTCGTTGAAGGTCGGGATGATCACCAAGGCTGTACCGAGCGGGCCGTACCGCCTCTGGCCACCGTCGTTCACTGCTGCCCCTTAATCGCCGTACGCAGGTGCCACAGCTTAGCGAGCACGCCACGGCCGACGACCACCATGGTGACCCTGTGTCGGTGGGGATGGGCGGTGATGTCCGGAGATGGAGGACGGAACCGGAGATCTTGTTACGGAACACGTACCGCGCAAGGGAAACCGGAGGGAAACGCAGAGAAACGGAAGGAAACGCGTACTGCGGATCAGGGCCCGGCGTCCTTCGGGCCGACCTGGGACCCGCTGGCTGCGGGTCGACCGAAAGCCGTTGTCTACTGAACGCCGGGCCCCATCCGGGGTCGCACCCGCCGACCGGCTGAAACCTTCCCTCGCCCCCGAGACGCGACTGCTGGACCTGGCTCCCAGTGGTGGTGCGCCGGTGCGGCACACCGCCCCATGACCCAGTGGCGTTCGACGACTGCGTGGAGGCTGCCGGACGGACGTCCTGTGGTGGACCCGGCCGAACCTACCCGCCGGTGGCTGCTTACTGTCAATAGTCGTTTGACCTGCGGCGTTGACGCAAATCACCAGGTCAGTGGGAAAGATCCGCAGGTCGCGGCAGAGGCCGGCGGGCATCGGGCGGCGGCACGAAATATCCGTACGTCACTCGTTCGGTCGCAGGAAGACCGTTTGTCCGGCGACGACGGTCCGCAGGCATTCGGGCAGCGGGCGGCCGGGCGTCAGATCCGGCAGGCCCGGTGTCCCCGAGCGCGGATCGGTGGACCAGCGGGCCACCCGGTCGTCGGGGGCCTGGACCACCAGCTCCTCCGTTCGCCATACGGCGTAGTCGGCGGGGGCGCCGGGCACGAGCGTGCCCGCGTCGTCACGGCCCATGGCCCGCCGGCCGCCACGGGTGTGGGCGGTGAAGGCCGCCCGTACCGAGATCCGGTGTTCGGGGGTGCGGTGGAAGGCGGCGGCCCTGACGGTGCCCCAGGGGTCCAGCGGGGTGACGGGGCTGTCGGAGCCGAAGGCCAGCGGGACACCGGCGCGCAGCAGCGCGGCGTACGGATTGAGGGTACGGGCACGGTCGGCGCCGAGCCGCTGGGCGTACATACCGTCCGCACCGCCCCACAGGGCGTCGAAGACGGGCTGCACGGACGCGGTGAGGCCCAGCTCCGCGAAGGCCGCGACGGTCGCCGGGGTGAGCATCTCGGCGTGCTCGACCCGATGCCTGGCTCCCCTGATACGGGCCAGGCCCAAGCGCTCGGCGGCGGCGCGCACGCCCTCGACGACGGTGCTGATCGCGGCGTCGCCGATGGCGTGGAAACCGGCCTGGAGCCCGGCCTCGGTACAGAGGGCGACATGGGCCGCGACCGCGGCGGCGTCGAGCTGGGCGGTGCCGGTATGGGCGGCGTCCGCGTAGGGCTCGTGCAGGGCGGCGGTGTGGGAGCCGAGGGAGCCGTCGACGAAGAGATCACCCGCGGCCCCGGCCGCGCCCAGCTCCTGGACGCGGCGGGCGCCCTTCTCGTCGGTGATCCGTTCGGCCCAGTAGCCGTGGATCCGTGGTCCGGGCTCGTCCTCGGCCAGTCGCAGCAGCGCGGTGAAGTCCTCCTCGTCGGAGATCTCCGGTCCGCCGCACTCGTGGAGCGCGCCGATACCGAGCGACGCGGCCCGGTCCCGGGCCGCGCGCTGGGCCTCGGTGCGCTGGCGCACGCTGATCGACCCATGGGCGGCCGCGCGCACGGCGTGGTGGGCGGCGGCCGTCAGCGGCGCGTCCGGGTGGTAGCCGGCCAGCGCGGTGACGCCGGGGACCAGATCGAGCAGGGCGGTGGTCACGACCGCGGAGTGCACGTCGATCCGCGTCAGATAGAGCGGCCGGCCACCGGCCGCCTCGTCGAGCTCGGCACGGGACGGGGGACGCTGCTCGGGCCAGCGGGCGGAGTCCCAGCCGTGGCCGAGCAGGATCCGGTCGCCGGGATGGGCGGTGCGGTGGTCCCGTACGAGCTTCAGCGCCTCCGGCAGGGTCCGGGCGGCGGACAGATCGAGACCGGTGAGGGCGAGGCCGGTGGCGGTGGCGTGTACATGGGCGTCGGTGAACGCGGGGGTGACGAGCGCGCCGTCGAGGTCGACGACCTCGTCGACGCCGGAGACGAAGGAGTCGGCGGCGCCTTCGGAGCCCACCCAGGCGATATGGCCGCTTTCTACGACCATGGCGGTGGCGAAGGGGTCGGCGGGACTGTGGACTTCGCCGCGGCGGAGGAGGGTGGTGCGGTGGTGCGGTGCGGTGCGGGAGTCCGGGGCGGTGCGGTTGGTCATGCGGACAGTGTCGCGCGGGGGGCCGTCGGGCGGGGGTGCGGGGGTGCGCCGTCCGGCGGGGGGTGCGGTGCGCCGTCCGGCGGGGGTGCGGGTGCGGGTGCGTGCGTCGTGGTGCGGGTGCGCCGTTGTAGTGCGGGTGCCGGGGCCTGCGGAGGTGCGTGTCCGGACTGCTTTCCTCACCGCGCTTCGCGCGTGCTGCGACGCTTTACGTCCGGACACGCACCTCCTCCGACCCTGGCCCCCTCCCGTCCGTGGTCCAGGCCATTCGCCGCCCGGCTGGGGGGGTTGGGGGATGGTGCGGCCCGGTGTCGCCTGCACCCGCTGCCCGGCTGGGGGGCGGGGGTGGGGTGCCGATTCGTTCCGGGTGCCGTCTTTCCGGAGGCGAACCGAGCCCTCAAAAAATGGGCGGGCGGGACTCGTACGGGGTGGAGAGGACCACCGTGGTGCGGGTGGAGACTCCGGCCAGGCTGCGGATGCGGGTGAGCAGGTGTTCCAGGGCCAGGGGGGTCGCCACCCGGACCTTGAGGATGTAGTTCTCGTCGCCCGCCACGCTGTGGCACGCCTCGATCTCGGGGATTTCGGCGAGTCGGTCGGCGATGTCGTCGGGGGCGCTGGGGTCGAACGGTTTGACCGAGATGAACGCGGTGAGGGGAAGGCCGACCTCCTCCGGGTCGACCACCGCGGCGTAACCGCGGATGACGCCCCGCTGCTCCAGTCGGCGTACGCGCTGATGCACCGCCGAGGTGGACAGGCCAGTGGCCTTGCCCAGGTCGGTGTAGCTCATCCGGCCGTCTTTGACAAGCAATTCCACGATCTGACGATCCAGCTCCTCCATACGGATCAACCTATTGCCCCGGGCCGCTTCCAGCACAGTCGGGAGTGAGCCGAAGGCGTGCGCGGAGGGTTGTGTGACCAAGACCACAGGCGTCTGAGCGGGTCCTTCGAGACCTTACGGTTACCTGGCTCGCGCGACGGGAATTGCTTGCTGTGGTCGAGACCACAAGAGCCTGGTCGGCCCACCCGAGGGGGAATGTCTCCATGCAGAGCCTGAAGCGCGCCGGACGTACCGAACCGGAGCCCGTTGAGCTCGTCGACGCCGACGAACTCGACTTCTACGACACCTTCGAGATGTACCGGGTCGTCTGCCCGGACTGTGCGCAGCCAATCGCGTTGCTGGCGGACGAGGACGTCCTGCCGGAGCACGCGCTGTGCCCCTCCCCGTGGAATCCGTTCGTGCTCTCGGTGTGTGCCGGTACGGGCCGTTCGGCGTCGGAGGCTCCGGCCGCCGACGCGTCGTCCGAGGCTCAGGAGCAGGACACCGCCCTGCTCCTGACGCTGCCGCAGGGGCTCGACTGGCGGACGCAGCCGTTCTCGCATGTCGGCGGTCCCGGCTCACGTCCGTTCAAGGTGCCGACCCTCCAGCGGGACGCCGCGTAGCTGTCTTCGGCGCGCACGCTACGGGCCGTCAGCGTGCGCGCGGGGGTATTACGGTCAGCGGGTTTCCGGGCCCGTCAGATGGCGGGCGATCACCATGCGCTGGATCTGGTTGGTGCCCTCGACGATCTGGAGCACCTTCGCCTCGCGCATATAGCGCTCCACCGGGAAGTCCGCGGTGTAGCCGTAGCCGCCGAGCACCTGTACGGCGTCGATGGTCACCTGCATCGCGGCGTCCGTGCAGAACAGCTTGGCCATGGCGGCCTGTTGGGAGAACGGGCGGCCCGCGTCGCGCAGCCGGGCGGCGGCGAGGTAGAGCGAGCGGCCGGCCTCGATCCTGGTGGCCATGTCGGCGAGCAGGAAGCGCAGCCCCTGGAAGTCCGCGATGGGCCTGCCGAACTGCCGCCGCCCTGTGGCGTATCCGACGGCTTCGTCCAGGGCCGCCTGGGCGAGTCCGATGGCACAGGCGGCGATACCGAGGCGGCCCGAGTCGAGGGCGGAGAGCGCGATGGCGAAGCCCTGGCCCTCGTCGCCGATGCGGCGGTCGTCGGCCACCCGTACGCCGTCGAAGTGGAGTTGGGCGGTGGGTGAGCCCTTCATGCCCATCTTCTTCTCGGGAAGCGCCGCGTTCAGTCCGGGTGCGTCGCCGGGGACGAGGAAGGCCGTGATGCCCCGGGCGCCCTCCTGGCCGGTGCGGGCGAGCACGGTGTAGAAGTCCGCGATGCCGCCGTGGGTGATCCATGCCTTGGTGCCGGTGATGACCCAGTCGTCGCCGTCGCGTACGGCTTTGGTGCGGAGCGAGGCCGCGTCCGAGCCCGAGGCGGGCTCGGAGAGGCAGTAGGCGCCGAGGAGGCCGCCGCCGAGCATGGCGGGAAGGTGCTCGGTCTGCTGGGCCTTCGTTCCGTAGCCGGCGAGGGCGTGGCAGGCGAGGGAGTGGACGCTGACGCCGAGGCCGACGGTGAGCCGGGCTGCGGCCAGTTCTTCGAGTACCTGGAGGTAGACCTCGTACGGCTGGTCCCCGCCGCCGTGGGCGGAGTCGTAGGGAAGGCCGAGCAGTCCGGATGCGGAGAGGAGGGTGAAGAGTTCGCGCGGGAAGTGCCCGGCGTCCTCCTCCTCGGCCGCCTTGGGGGTGATCTCCCGCTGGATGATGTCGCGTACGAGGGCGACGAGGTCCTGGGACTCCTCGGTGGGCAGCTGACGTTCCACCGGTTGCGGGGCGCGGTCGGGCATGGCGGCGCTCTCCTCCCTGTCGGGCGCTACGGCGGTCGCGCGCGCAGGGTGTGGCGGCGCCGCCGGCTGGGGTCCGGGGGTGCCCCCGGACGGCAGTGGTGCCCAGCCGATGCTGCCCTTCCGGATCGCGGACACGGCTGACCAGCGGCTGTGGCGCGTTGAGTATGCCCGATCGGGCGCCTTTCGTCACCGGCGGGCCGAGTTCACGGGCACGGTGGAACTTGGTCCGAACCATTGACCCCAGTGGTCTAGTCCTTCTAACGTCCACCTCAACGCATTTCGCGTTCATGCCAAGTCAACGCCATGGCTCGGCTGTCCCCCCACTCGCTCTTCCTCCCCCACGAGGAGATCCCGTGCTCAGACTCCACCGTCCCCGCGCCCGGTTCCGCGCGCTGATCGCCGCCGCGTGTACCGCCGTCCTCGGCGTGACCCTGCTCTCCGGAGCGGGCAGCGCGTCCGCCGGTGAGGCCTCCACCACCGCCGCGGCGGCCGGCGACAAGGTGGTCGGCTACTTCACCAACTGGGGCGTTTACGACCGGAATTATCACGTCAAGAACATCGAGACCTCCGGCTCCGCCGCCAAACTCACGCATATCAACTACGCGTTCGGCAATGTCACCGGCGGGAAGTGTGTGATCGGCGACTCGTACGCCGACTACGAGAAGGCGTACACCGCCGACCAGTCCGTCGACGGCGTCGCCGACACCTGGGACCAGCCGCTGCGCGGCAACTTCAACCAGCTGCGCAAGCTCAAGGCGCAGCACCCCGGTCTCAAGGTGATCTGGTCCTTCGGCGGCTGGTCCTGGTCCGGTGGCTTCACCGAGGCGGCGAAGAACCCGGCCGCGTTCGCGCAGTCCTGCCGCGCGCTGGTCGAGGATCCGCGCTGGGCCGATGTCTTCGACGGTATCGACATCGACTGGGAGTACCCGAACGCCTGCGGTCTGACCTGCGACAGCAGCGGTCGTGACGCGTTCAGGAACCTGGCGTCCGCGCTGCGTACCGAGTTCGGTTCCGACCTGGTGACGGCGGCCATCACCGCCGACGGCTCGGACGGCGGGAAGATCGACGCCGCCGACTACGCGGGCGCCGCGCAGTACCTCGACTGGTACAATCCGATGACATACGACTTCTTCGGCGCCTTCGCGGCGCAGGGCCCGACCGCCCCGCACTCGCCGCTCACGTCGTACCCGGGCATTCCGACCGAGGGCTTCAACTCCGACGCGGCCATCACCAAGCTCAAGGGGCTCGGTGTCCCGGCCGAGAAGCTGCTGCTGGGCATCGGCTTCTACGGGCGCGGCTGGACCGGCGTCACACAGAAGGAGCCGGGCGGCACGGCGACGGGCGCGGCGCCGGGTAAGTACGAGGCGGGCATCGAGGACTACAAGATCCTCAAGACCTCCTGCCCGGCCAACGGCACGGTCGGGGGCACCGCGTACGCCTTCTGCGGCAACCAGTGGTGGAGCTACGACACCCCCGCCACCATCGCCGGGAAGATGGCGTACAAGAACCAGCAGGGGCTGGGCGGCACCTTCTTCTGGGAGCTGAGCGGAGACACCACCGACGGTGAACTGATCAAGTCGATCAACTAGAAGCTGCGCGACGCGATCGCGCGACCGGCCCGTCGGGGGCGGGGAGAGCCTTAGAGGCCCCCGCCCCCGGCGACTTCATGCCCGCGGGGGCCCGGGGCTCTCGTCGAGGCCGGTGAAGGGGCGCCAGTCGAGGTCAGGCGGAGGCGCGGGGCACTCCGGGGAGAATTCCTCGATCGTGTCGAGCGTGTGGCGCAGCATCCGAACCAGCAGATCGCGGGGGATCTCCCTCGGCAGGTCCTGCTGGTACTCCAGCCATTCGAGCGTGAGCCATTCGACGCTGCTGAGCCAGCCGAGCAGCGCGAGCCGGGCGATCGGCGGGATGTCGGAGCGGCCGTACGCGCCCTGGGCGACCGTGGAGACCAGCCCCGTCCGTACGGCGTCGCGGATCGCCTGGACCTGGGTGTCGAAGCCGACGCCGCCCGTGATGATGGTGCGGTACGCCGCCTCGTTGTACTGGGCGAAGCGCAGATACGCCTCGACCGTGCGCTGTACCCGCTGGGTGCGCGGGAGTTCGGCGCCGCCCGAGGCGAGCGAGACGAGTTCGGCGACGGAGTCCTCGACGATGGCGAGGTAGTAGCCGCGCTTGTTCTTGAAGTAGTAGTAGATCAGACCCTTGGCGACCCCGGCGTGCTGGGCGATGTCATCCATGGACAGCGCGTCGTACGAGGTGTCGGCGAACAACTTCCGGCCGGTCGCGATGAGTTCGGAGCGCCGCGCCTGGGAGCGTTCGGAGGTGCCACGCTGTTCACTGCGATTCACATTCGCGTCCTGGTCTCCGGCTGCCGCGGGGTGCCCGCACGATCGCCCGCAGTATCGCAGAGTGCTCCCGGACCGCCCCGGGCGGCCGGAGGAGATCGTCCCTCCGGCCGCCCGGGAATAACAACGACGCGTCAGAGCAGGCCCACCGAACGCAGGGCCCGGCGCTGGGCCGCGTCCGGCTTGGCGGGCCAGTAGACGTAGCAGACACCGCCCGTGCCCGAGGCCACCTTGCCCGAGGCGTTGTACCGCTTGGTCCTGAGCCAGATCGTCTCCCATTCGGAGCGCCGGTAGACGCGGCGTACGGCGGGGTTGTCCGGCGAGGCGGGGTCATTGGCGATCACATCGCCGTCGGCCGTGAAGCCGATCACGGTCATCAGATGGCCCGCGGTGCCGTAACCCGCCCCCGTCAGCTCCTCCTTGAGGAAGGACTGCGAGGTGATCACGGGGATACCGGCGCGGATCAGGGTCTCCACATCGGTGAGCGAGCCCAGCCGAGTCACGGCCGCGCTCATGTCCCGGTAGGTGGTGGCGTAGGCCGCGTTGAAGGGCCAGTTGCCGCAGCCCTCGTACTGGTAGTCGTAGGTGAACCGGGCCGCGTGGCAGACCTGGGGGTCGGCGAAGTCCGGATTCACCCAGGCCAGATCCGCGGCGGTGGGCCTGCGTCCCCAGTACTCGATGATCATCTGCGAGGAGGTGGGGCTGCACCAGGCCTCGCCGCCGTTGTCGTACTCGGGGTACTGCCCGGCATGGGTGTTCTGCGAGTAGCGCGGCACGATCAGCTCGCGGGCGAGCCCCGGGGCGGACGCCGGGACGGTGAACCGGTCCGGGATGTCGGAGGCCATCGCGCCCGCCCGGTGCACGACCGGCGTGAGGCGGGTGCCCGGCCTGCGGTAGAGGGTGAGCCGCAGCCGGTACGAGGCGATGCGCGGCCCGCTCGCCGCGTCGTCCACCGAGATGGTGTCGGTCCAGACGCTGCTGCGCCCGTCGGTCTGGCCGTCGACGGACGTACGCCGGATGTCGCCCTCGCCGTCGCCCGAGGTCCAGCGGCCCATCACGTACCAGGGTGTCTCGGTGCCGTCCGTGTACCGGCCGCGTAGTTCGATCTGGAGCCAGGTGCCGGCCGGGGTCCGTGCGTTCCAGGAGGCGATCACCTCGGTGGCGGGGACCTTCGAGCGGTGCGACGGTGAGGTCCAGCTGCCGTACTCCCAGGTGGTGGTCGTGCCGGTGTGCGGATCGGCGTAGTCGGTACGGCCCGCCGGGGTGCCGATCACCAGCGCGGGCCGGTCGCCGGAGACCGCGCGGGTGCCCTTCGCGGTACCGGCGCGCCAGTCGGCGTAGGAAGTCCAGAAGGCGTTGTCCACGAGAGGGTTCGCCCCGGTGGGAGCCGTTGGGGGGAGCGGGGCGGGGGCCGGGGCCCGCGTCGGGGCGGAAGCGGCGGCGGCCGGGACTGCGCCCGCCGCCCCGGTGCCCGCGACGGCCGCGAGCGCGGCGGCCAGCACGGTTCTGCGCGAGGTGGGGCTGGTCATAAGAACCTCCGGTCGAAGGCGGAGAGAGCGGAGAAAGAGCGGTCGGAGAGCGGGAAGAACGGTCGGGACACGGGAGAGCGCGAAGAGATGACGGCTGTTCGGCAGTCGTCCACTATCGCGGTTCGCGGTGCGCCTCTGCCAGCGATTCGGACCGCGTCGACCCACCAATATTGGTCTTCACCAGTGGCGTGACCTGCGGCGGCGGGCGGGCCGGGACGTGGGGGGCGCGGCCTCGTAGGGTGGTCGGATGAACGACCTGACCGAACCGGCCGCGGTGCTGCGCGCGCTGCCGCCCTCCTGCGGTCCCGTCCGGCTGATCGCGGTCGACGGGCACGCGGGCTCCGGCAAGAGCACCTTCGCGACGCGGCTGTCGGCGGAGCTGGCCGGGGCGCCCGTACTGCGGCTCGACGATCTGGCGAGCCACGAGCAGTTCTTCGCGTGGGGGGAACGGCTGAGGGCGCAGGTCATCGAGCCGCTGTCGCGCGGCGCGAGCGCGCGCTACGCGCCGTACGACTGGACGCTGCGGCGGTTCACGGCGCCGCGCGCGCTGCCGCCGGCCCCCGTGGTGATCATCGAGGGCGTGGGGGCCGGGCGGCGGGCGCTGCGGCCGTATCTCGCCCGGCTGTTCTGGATGGACCGGGGCGCCGAGGAGTCCTGGGAGCGGGGCCGGCGGCGTGACGGACCCGCGCTGTCCGCCTTCTGGGACGAATGGACGACGGCGGAGACTCGCCATTTCGCGGCGGACCCCTCGCGGCCCTTCGCCGATGCCCTGGTAACCGAGCGGCAGATGGGGTACCTGATACGCACGGGGCCTCTGACGACCGCGAGGGCGGACCGAATCATCACGCAGAGTGATCACCTTCGGCCTCCATACTGAGCAGTCGGCAATCGGCCCCGGGAGAGTGACCAACTCGGCTTGACCGAGGGGCCGGACAGGTCTTACGTTCTTAATGTGCGGCTTTTCGGAGCCGCCGCAGACGCGAAGCCCCCGGTTGTTCCCCCGTGATCGGGGGCTTCGTTCTGCCCTTCGCGCCTGCTCGCCACCCCCTCTCCCGCGCCGTACCCCTCCCGCGCTCACCCTGGGTCACTGCTCCGCGTACGCTGCGGTGCCCTTAGTCGCACACCCTCTGCGCAGGTACGATGCCTCTCGGTGCGGTCAATTCCCGTCCGCGACAAGGTGGTTCGGCACGCTGCCGGCGGGCGCCCGCCCGGCGGGACATTCCGGGGGCACGGTTTGTGGGGGACGTGATGGATATCGGCGCGCAGGGCACGCAAGCCCCGGCCGACCTCGCCTGGGTGCGCGGTGTGGACGCCTACACGATGGGGGCCTACCCCCAGGCCGAGGAGGAATTCAGGGCCGCCGTACGGCTCGATCCCGGGATGGCCGACGGCTGGCTCGGACTGCACGCGCTGCGCGTCGACACCACCACCGCCCTGCTGCGGATGTACCGCCACCGCGACCGCTTCGGCGAGCAGCGCTCCCGCCACCGCCGCACCCTCAACTCCTGGTACTGGCTCGGCTGGTGGGTGCAGCCGGTGCTGGAGAGCGGGCGCGATCTGCTGCTCGCCCATGCCTCGCACTGGCTGGACGGCCGCCATGTGCCGGAGCTGGACCGGGCCCTCGCGGGTCTGCCGCCGGTGGACGCCGATCCGCAGGTGCGCTTCCTGCACGCCTGCCGCGCCTATCTGGTCAAGGACTGGGACCAGTTGGTGCGCCACACCGAACCGCTCGTCCATGATCCGCTGCTGGGGATCGAGGCCGGGCTCTTCGGCGGGATGGCGCGGGTACGGCTGGAGATGTACGGACAGGCTGAGCCGCTGCTGTCCACCGCGCTGATGCGCTGCCGCAGCGAGCAGCCGCAGCGCAAGGAGCTGCGGTACTGGCTGGCCCGCGCGCATGAGGGCACCGGACGCAGCGCCGCCGCGCTGCCGCTCTACCGGGCCGTGCACCGGCTCGATCCGGCGTTCATGGACACGGCGGCCCGGCTCGCCGCGATCACCGATTCCGACGGGTACGAAGGACCGGACGATCCGGTGGGAATCGCCTCGGTCGCACGTACGGGTCTCGGCCAGGACGTGGCGGACACGGCGGGCGCGGCGGAATCCGGGGGCGAGCCGGAGGGGCCGCTCGGCTCCGACGTACGGCTCGGCAACGAGGCGCAGCCCCAGCGGGGCGGTGTCGCCCCGCCCCGGGCGCCCGAAGGCGTACGGGAGAAGGCCCCGCCGCCCGTGTCACCCGCTCCGCCGCGCTTCCCCGACGGCCCGACCGATCCGGTGCTGCTCGCCGAAGCCCTCGCCGAGCTGGAGCGGATGGTCGGTCTGGAGCCGGTGAAGCGGCAGGTCAAGGCCGCGACGGCGCAGCTGCACATGGCGCGGCTGCGGGCAGGCCAGGGGCTGCCCGTCCAGCCGCCGAAACGTCACTTTGTCTTCTCGGGCCCCTCCGGCACCGGCAAGACCACCGTCGCCCGGATTCTCGGCCGGATCTTCTACGCCCTGGGGCTGCTCGGCGGGGACCATCTGGTCGAGGCCCAGCGGGCCGATCTGGTGGGCGAGTTCCTGGGCCAGACCGCCGTCAAGGCGAATGAGCTGATCGACTCGGCGATCGGCGGGGTGCTCTTCGTGGACGAGGCGTACAGCCTCTCCAACTCGGGCTACAGCAAGGGCGACGCGTACGGCGACGAGGCCCTTCAGGTGCTGCTGAAGCGCGCCGAGGACAACCGCGACCATCTCGTGGTCATCCTGGCCGGCTATCCGGAGGGCATGGACCGGCTGCTCGCCACCAATCCGGGCCTCTCCTCGCGCTTCACCAGCCGGGTCGACTTCCCGAGCTACCGGCCGCTGGAACTGACCGCCATCGGCGGCGTGCTGGCCGCGGAGAACGGCGACGTCTGGGACGAGGAGTCCGCCGACGAGCTGCGCTCGATCAGCGGGCATGTGGTCGACCAGGGATGGATCGACGAGCTGGGCAACGGCCGCTTCGTGCGGACGCTGTACGAGAAGAGCTGCGCGTACCGCGATCTGCGGCTCTCCGGCTACAGCGGCACGCCGACCCGCGACGATCTGGCCACGCTGCGGCTGCCCGATCTGATGCAGGCGTACGGCGAGGTGCTGTCGGGCCGCGGCCCGGCGAACCGCGGCCCCCAGGACAATCCGCCCGCTGTTTAGGGGCTCGGTTCGCCTCCGGCCTTAAGGCTCGGTTCGCCTGCGGCCTTAAGGCTCGGTTCGCCTGCGGCCTTAAGGCTCGGTTCGCCTGCGGCCTTAAGGCTCGGTTCGCCTCCGGGACGCTTTATGCCCCTGTCGACGGTCGACCGTGCTCGATTCCCTCGTACCTCGGGAACCTCCGCGCGCTCTCCCTTTCGACAGCGGCGCGCCCCTTCGGCTCACTCGCCTGCCGCGGCCCGCGCGCCCGTCAGCGCGCCAGGACCTGGTCCGCCTGGTCCGTGCGCTGCTCACCCACCAGGGCCGCCTTGGGTGCCGTCGCGCGGTGGGACGGGTCGCGTACCTCGCCGACCAGCATTTCCAGAACGTCCTCCAGCGCCACCAGGCCGAGCACCCGGCCGGACGCGTCCGCGACCTGGGCCAGATGTGTGGCCGCGCGGCGCATCACGGTGAGCGCGTCGTCCAGCGGGAGTTCCGCCCGCAGCGTCGCCATCGGCCGCCAGACATGCTGCGGCACGGCGCGTTCGCCGGCTTCCAGATCGAGGACGTCCTTGACATGCAGATAGCCCATGAAGGCGCCGCCGCCGTCCGCGCAGACCGGGAAGCGGGAGTAGCCGGTGCGTACCGTCAGCTCCTCGATCTCGCGCGGGGTGATCGCCGGGGTCACTGTCACCAGGGAGGCGCGGGTCAGGAGCACGTCCGTGACCGGGCGGCTGCCCAGCTCCAGGGCGTCCTCCAGCCGTTCCTGCGCCTCCGGTTCGAGCAGTCCCGCCTGGCCCGAGTCCTCCACGAGCCGGTTGAGCTGCTCGCTGGTGAAGACCGCCTCCACCTCGTCCTTGGGCTCGACGTGAAAGGCCCGCAGCACCAGCCGGGCGCAGGCGCCCAGTCCGGCCGTCACCGGCCGGCACAGCCGGGCGAAGCCGACCAGGCCGGGGCTGAACCAGAGCGCGGTCTTCTCCGGGGCGGCCATCGCGAGGTTCTTCGGGACCATCTCGCCGATGACCAGATGCAGGAAGACGACCAACGCGAGGGCTATGACATAGCCCAGCGGATGGATCAGACCCTCGGGCATATGGGCGGCGTGGAAGACGGGCTCCAGCAGCTGCGCCACGGTGGGCTCGGCGACCGCGCCGAGCGTCAGGGAGCAGATGGTGATGCCGAACTGCGCGGCCGCCATCATCTGGGGCAGATTCTCCAGACCGTGCAGCACCTGTCTGGCCCGCGCGGAGCCGCGTGCGGCGTGCGGTTCGATCTGGCTGCGGCGTACGGAGACGAGGGCGAACTCGGCGCCGACGAAGAAGCCGTTGGCCAGGACGAGGAGCAGGGCGAAGACGAGTTGCAGGGCGCTCATCGGGGGCCCTCCGCCATCGCCGGGACGCCGGGACGCTGCTCGGCCGGGGAGTCGGCCGGGAGCTCGGCGGTGCGTACCAGCCGGACCCGTTCGGCCCGGTAGCGGTCCACTTGGCGCACGGAGAGCCGCCAGCCCGGCAGCTCCGCCCGGTCGCCGGGGGCCGGGATACGGCCCAGCAGATCGGCGACGAGGCCGGCGAGGGTTTCGTACGGTCCCTCGGGTACGTCGAGTCCGATCCGCCGCAGGGTGAGGACCCGGGCGCTGCCGTCGGCGTCCCAGGCCGGGCGGCCGTCCTCGGCCGCGACGGGGGCCAGTTCGGGCCGTCCGTCGCCCTCGGCGTCGTGCTCGTCGCGTACCTCGCCGACCAGCTCTTCGATGATGTCCTCCAGGGTGACGACGCCGGCCGTACCGCCGTACTCGTCGACCACGATGGCTATCGGCTGCTCGCTGCGCAGCCGCTCAAGAAGCTGCTGCACGGGCAGAGTCTCGGGGACCAGCAGGGCCGGCACGGCGATCCGTCCGGCCGGGGTGCGCAGCCGCCGGTCCACCGGCACCGCGAGCGCGTCCTTGAGGTGCACCACGCCCACGATCTCGTCGATGCGCTCCCGGTAGACGGGGAAGCGGGACAGACCGGTGGCGCGGGTGAGGTTGAGGACGTCCGCGGCGGTCGCGTCGGACTGGAGGGCGCTCACCTTCACCCGGGGGGTCATCACATGCTGTGCGGTGAGCCGGCCGAGTGAGAGGGTCCGTACGAACAGATCGGCGGTGTCCTGTTCGAGGGCGCCCGCGCGGGCGGAGTGGCGGGCCAGGGAGACCAGTTCGCCGGGGGTGCGGGCCGAGGCCAGTTCCTCGGTCGGTTCCACGCCGAGCAGCCGGACGAGCCGGTTGGCGACGGTGTTGAGCAGGGTGATCACCGGCCGGAACACGGTGGCGAACAGATGCTGGGGGCCCGCCACGAACCGCGCGACCTGGAGCGGCCGGGAGACCGCCCAGTTCTTCGGTACGAGTTCGCCGATCACCATCTGGACGGCGGAGGCGAGCAGCATGCCGATCACCACCGCGATCCCGGAGACGGCCCCTTCGGGCAGTCCGGTCGCGGAGAGGGGGGCGTCCAGCAGCCGGGCCAGCGCGGGCTCGGCGAGCATGCCGACCACCAGCGAGGTGATGGTGATGCCCAGCTGGGTGCCCGAGAGCTGGAAGGAGAGTTCCCGCAGGGATTTGACGACCGTACGGGCGCGGCGGTCGCCCGCGGCGGCGGCGCGTTCGGCGTCGGGACGGTCCACGGTGACGAGGCCGAACTCGGCGGCCACGAAGAATCCGTTGGCGAGGATCAGAAGGAATGCCGCGGCGAGCAGCAGAAGGGGGATGGTCATGCCGCCGCCTCTTCGAAGGGGGCGGCGCAGGTACTACCGGACGATCCGTCCATTGCTGGAGGGAGTCACTCCTCGGGTCGCAGGTGCCCCGCGGGCCGGACACGGCCGTCGAATGCGGAGCGGGGCGCACTCGGCGCCTCCAGCACCAGAGTAATCAAGACAGCGGCCAGGAGGGCAGTGCCGTACGGCCATGGATGGGGCGCCGTACGGTCAGCCGTGGTCGGCCGCGGTGGAGCGGGAGTCGGCGAGCGCGCGCAGGGCGCGGGCGTCACGGATGGCGTGTGCCCTGGCGATTCCGGGCTGGATGGCCAGCACCGGCAGGCTGCTGCCGTCGCTGAGGTCGAGGAAGACCCAGGGGTCGCCGGACCGCAGATTGACCCGCAGGATCTCGGCCCACGCCAGTCGGCGGCTGCGCGTGATATTGACGACAGTCACTCCTGTGTCGTCGGCCACGACCTTGGGGCGGCTGAGCAGCGCCAGCACCCCGAGGAACAGCAGGGCCGTGAAGATGAAGCTCATCCGCTCCCCCGCGCTCAGCTGGTCGAGTGCCAGGCCGATGGCCGTGATGACGGCGAACATGGCCACGCCGACGGTCAGCAGGACGGCCCGGGTACGGGTCGGCCGGAAGGTGACCGGAAGGGCGGGCGGACCGGACTGACCGGGCTGGGGCGCGGGGGCGGACATACGTTCTCGGACCTCCGGGAGTGGGTGCGGTGGCCGGGTGACCGGGTGACCGGCGCGGGATCAGAGGCGGCAGGCGTGGATGGCCGTGGTGAGGATGGCGCGGGCGCCCAGCTCGTACAGATCGTCCATGATCCGCTGCGCCTCCTTGGCCGGGACCATCGCGCGGACGGCGACCCAGCCCTCGTTGTGCAGCGGGGAGATGGTCGGCGACTCCAGGCCCGGGGTGAGCGCGACGGCGCGCTCCAGGTGTTCGGCGCGGCAGTCGTAGTCCATCATCACGTACGTACGGGCCACGAGGACGCCCTGGAGCCTGCGCAGGAACTGCCGCACCTTGGGCTCCTCGCCGTCGGCGCCGCTGCGGCGGATGACGACCGCCTCCGAGGTCATGATCGGCTCGCCGATCACTTCCAGGCCCGCGTTGCGCAGTGAGGTGCCGGTCTCCACCACATCGGCGATGACCTGCGCGACGCCCAGCTCGATGGCGGTCTCGACCGCGCCGTCCAGGTGGACGACGGAGGCGTCGACGCCGTTGTCCGCGAGGTGCTTGGCGACGATGCCCTCGTACGAGGTGGCGACGGTCATGCCGCCCAAGTCCTCGACGCGTTCCGCGGTGCCGGGCTTGGTGGCGTAGCGGAAGGTGGAGCGCGCGAAGCCGAGCGGAAGGATCTCCTCCGCGTTGGCGCCGGAGTCCAGCAGCAGATCGCGGCCGGTGATGCCGATGTCGAGCCGGCCGGAACTCACATAGATCGCGATGTCGCGCGGGCGGAGGTAGAAGAACTCCACCTCGTTGTCCGGGTCGACCAGGACGAGTTCCTTGGACTCCTTGCGCTGCTGGTAGCCGGCCTCATGGAGCATCGCCGACGCAGGTCCTGAGAGTGAACCCTTGTTGGGAATGGCGATGCGCAGCATGAGGTCGGATTCCTTTGTGCGAAGGGGCGGTTGTACAGAACGGCAGAACGGGGTGATATCAGACGAAACGGGACGGGACGCGTGTGCTCGGAGATGGGCGTATCAGAGATGGGCGTACACGTCGTCGAGGGAGATTCCGCGCGCGACCATCATCACCTGGACGTGGTAGAGGAGCTGGGAGATCTCCTCGGCGGCGGCTTCCTTGCCCTCGTACTCGGCGGCCATCCATACTTCGGCCGCCTCTTCGACGACCTTCTTGCCGATGGCATGGACGCCCTTGCCCACCAGCTCGGCGGTGCGGGAGGTGGCGGGGTCGCCCTCGGCGGCCTTCTGCTGGAGCTCGGTGAAAAGCTCCTCGAACGTCTTCTTGGACATGGTGAGGGTCACTTTACGCGGCCGGAGGCGGCCCCCTGGCGCCAGGGTTCGGCGATCGTGCGCAGGGTGGTCGCGGTGGCGACGGCGGCGGTGACCGCCTCGTGCCCCTTGTCCTCGTGGGAGCCCTCAAGCCCGGCCCGGTCGAGCGCCTGCTCCTCGGTGTCGCAGGTCAGCACGCCGAAGCCGATCGGGACGCCCGTGTCGACGGAGACCTGGGTGAGGCCCTGCGTCACGCCCTGGCACACATACTCGAAGTGCGGGGTGCCGCCCCTGATGACGACGCCGAGGGCGACGACCGCGTCATAGCCGCGACCGGCCAGCACCTTGGCGACGACCGGAAGCTCGAAGCTGCCCGGCACACGGAGCAGGGTCGGCTCGTCGATGCCGAGGTCCCGCAGGGCCCGCAGGGCGCCGTCCACGAGGCCGTCCATGACCTGCTCGTGCCACTGCGCCGCGATCACGGCGACCCGGAGGTCTCCGCAGTTCTTCACACTCAGTTCGGGTGCGCCCTTGCCGCTCACGTCTCTCCTCGAAGCTGTTCGCCGCTGGTCTTCTGGCTGTTGTGGTGGGTGGTCACTGGTTGTCGCAGGTGGACGCGGTGACCGCGTCCAGCCAGGGCAGGTCGTGCCCCATCCGGTCGCGCTTGGTGCGCAGATAGCGGAGGTTGTGCTCCCCCGCCTGGACGGGCATCGGCTCGCGTCCGGTGACCCGCAGCCCGTGCCGGACGAGCGCCGTCGTCTTGTCGGGGTTGTTGGTCATCAGCCGCAGCCCGCGGACCCCGAGGTCGTCGAGGATCCGCGCGCCCGCCGCGTAGTCGCGGGCGTCGGCGGGCAGGCCGAGTTCGAGATTGGCGTCCAGCGTGTCGTGGCCGCGCTCCTGGAGCTCGTACGCGCGCAGCTTGGACAGCAGCCCGATGCCCCGGCCCTCGTGGCCGCGCAGATAGACGACGACTCCGCGGCCCTCCTTGGTGATCCGCTCCATGGACGCCTGGAGCTGGGGGCCGCAGTCGCAGCGCAGCGAGCCGAAGATATCGCCGGTGAGGCATTCGGAGTGGACCCGTACGAGCACGTCCTCGCCGTCACCGAGGTCGCCGTGGACGAGGGCGACATGCTCGACGCCGTCGGCCGTGGAGCGGTAGCCGTACGCGGTGAACTCACCGTGGGCGGTGGGGAGGCGTACCTCCGCCTCGCGGCGGACCGTGGGCTCCGAGGTACGGCGGTGGGCGATCAGGTCCTCGATGGAGATGATCGTGAGGCCGTGCTTACGGGCGAACGGGATGAGCTCGGGCAGCCGCAGCATCACCCCGTCCTCGCCCGCGATCTCCACGATCGCGCCGGCCGGACGCAGACCGGCCAGGCGCGCCAGATCCACGGCGGCCTCGGTGTGACCATTGCGTACGAGCACGCCGCCGGTCTTGGCGCGCAGCGGGAAGACATGGCCCGGCCTGACGAAGTCGCCCGGCTCCGCGTCGCCCGCGGCGAGCAGTTGGAGGGTGGTGGCCCGGTCCGCGGCGGAGATACCGGTGGTGACGCCATGGGCGGCCGACGCGTCGACGGAGACGGTGAAGGCCGTACGCATCGATTCGGTGTTGTGGCCGACCATCTGCGGCAGTTCGAGCTGGTCCAGCTCCGCGCCCTCCATGGGGGCGCAGATCAGTCCGCGGCACTCGCTCATCATGAAGGCGATGATCTCGGGGGTGGCCATCTCGGCCGCGATGACGAGATCGCCCTCGTTCTCGCGGTCCTCGTCATCGACCACCACGACCGGGCGGCCGGCGGCGATATCGCGTATGGCCTGCTCCACGGGGTCGAGCGAAAGGTCCTCGACATTGTCGGTGGAGTACCAGGTGGGCTGGGCAGGCAGTGCGGTCATGCTGCTGCTCCTTCCAGAGCCGGGGTGTTCACGCGGGAGCGGAGCCACCAGTCGCGCATCCCCCAGAGGACGAGGGCGAGGTAGATGACGTACACGAGGCCGGAGAAGGCGAGTCCGCCGCTGAAGGCGAGCGGTACGCCGACGATGTCCACGAGCAGCCAGGCGAACCAGAACTCGACCAGACCACGGGCCTGGGCGACCATCGCGGCGAGCGTGCCGACGAAGATGTACGCGTCGGGCCAGGGGTTCCAGGACAGATCGGGGACGGCGACGAAGAGGCCGCCGACGGCGAGGGTGCCCAGCGCCGTACCGCCGAGCAGCACCCCGCGCTCGCGCCAGGTGGCGAACCGTACGGCGATCGAGCCGTCCCGCGCCTGCCGCCTGCCGCGCTGCCATTGCCGCCAGCCCCACAACGCCACGCCGATGACCAGCAGTTGCTTGCCGACACCGCCGCTGAGGTGGGCGGAGGCGTACGCGCCGACCAGGATGACACCGGACAGGAACTGCGCGGGCCAGGTCCAGATCGAGCGCCGCCAGCCGAGCGCGAGGGCGGCCAGACCGATGGTGTTGCCGATCATGTCGGACCACAGGATGTGCTGACCGAAGGCCGTGAAGGCCTCGCCGTTCAGCCAGGACAGGGTGTTCACCGATCCGACTCCTCGGTCTGCCTCGTGCCGGTGCCGAGCAGCCGCTCGACGTATTTCGCGAGGACGTCGACTTCGAGGTTGACCGGGTCGCCGGGTCCCTTGATGCCGAGCGTGGTCAGGGCGAGGGTGGTGGGGATGAGGCTGATGGTGAAGTAGTCGGGCCCGGCTTCGACGACCGTGAGGCTGACACCGTCGACGGTGATCGAGCCCTTCTCCACGACATAGCGGGACAGGGCGGCGGGGAGCGAGACCTTGACCAGCTCCCAGTGCTCGGACGGGGTGCGCTCGACCACAGTGCCGGTGCCGTCCACATGGCCCTGGACGATATGTCCGCCGAGCCGGCCACCGACGGCCACGGGCCGCTCCAGATTGACCCGGGAGCCGGTCGCCAGCGCGCCGAGGCTGGAGCGGTTCAGTGTCTCGGCCATCACATCGGCGGTGAACTCGCCGTCTTCGAAGTCCACGACCGTGAGACAGACGCCGTTGACGGCGATCGAGTCGCCGTGCTTGGCGTTCTCGGTGACAGCGGGTCCGCGGAGGCGGAAGCGGGAGGAGTCACCGAGGTTCTCGATGGCGGTGACCTCACCCAGCTCTTCGACGATTCCGGTGAACACTCAACGCTCCTTCGTGGTGGGGACATTCATGGCGGGTGCGGGTGCGGGTGCGGGCGCCGGCTCGGGTCCGGGCTCGGGGATCGCGGTGATCCGCACGTCGGGGCCGATCCGTACGGTCTCCGTCATCCGGAGTCGCAACGCCTCGCCGATGGTGCTGATTCCGGCGTCGCCGAGGGCCGTACGGCCGGCGCCGAGCAGGACGGGGGCGAGATAGCCGACGACCTTGTCGACGGCTCCCGCGGCGACGAAGGAACCGGCCAGGGCCGGGCCGCCTTCGAGGAGTACGGAGCGGACGCCACGCTCGTGCAGCGCGGCCAGCAGGGCGGGGATGTCCAGACCTCGACCGGCCCGGGGCAGCCGTACGACGTCGGGCAGTTCCCCCGCGTCGGCGTCCTCGGCGATCGCGACCAGGGTGGGCGCCGCGCCGTCGAGCACCCGTGCGCCGGGCTTCACGGCGGTGGCGTCGGTGTCGACCACGACTCGCAGCGGCTGGACGGCGCCCTCGATGCCGCGTACGGCGAGATGCGGATCGTCGGCGCGCGCGGTGCCCGAGCCGACCACGACCGCGTCGGACTCCGCGCGCAGCCGGTGGACATCGGCGCGCGCCTCGGCGGAGGTGATCCAGCGGCTGGTGGAGTCGGCGGCGGCGATCCGGCCGTCGAGCGTGGCCGCGTACTTCCATACGACGTGGGGGCGGCCGCGGCGTACGGAGGTGAGCCAGGCGGCGTTGCCCGCCTCGGCCTCCTCGCCGAGGAGCCCGCGGCTGACGGTGAGTCCGGCCGCGCGCAAGGTGTCGGCGCCGCCCGCCGCCCGCGGGTTCGGGTCGGCGACGGCGTA
This sequence comes from Streptomyces sp. NPDC056835, assembly GCF_042789485.1. NCBI lineage: Bacteria > Bacillati > Actinomycetota > Actinomycetes > Kitasatosporales > Streptomycetaceae > Streptomyces > Streptomyces sp. NPDC056835. Next base: position 11,226 of record NZ_JBHUBB010000056.1, on the reverse strand, counting down.
GCTGACCCGGGCGACACCGGCGTCGATCAGCGCCTGGGCGCAGGGTCCGGTACGGCCGGTGTGGGCGCATGGTTCGAGAGTGACGTACGCCGTTCCGCCGCGGGCCCGCTCACCGGCCGCGCGCAGGGCGTGGATCTCGGCGTGCGGGCCGCCCGCACGCCGGTGGAAGCCCTCGCCTGCGAGGTGTCCCGAAGCGTCGAGGATCACGCATCCGACGACCGGATTGGGGCTGGTGGAACCGAGTCCACGATCGGCGAGCGCGATGGCGCGACGCATGGCGTCGGTGTCGCTCACGACATCGGCGTTGCCCACGATGTCGGTTTCCGTGGCCACCGGGTCCTCCTGCCTCTTCGGGCACGGACTCCGGGGCCTGTCGATGACGACAGAGATAACGGGAACGCACAGGGGAACGCCGAGGCCGAAGAGCCGGCTCGTCCGAGGACGAACCGCCGACGGCGGCGTACCTGTGAGGGCCCGCCGCGCACTGCCTCCCATCCGGACTTTCACCGTCGGTCCAGGAATCTCACCTGGTCAACCGGCCGCTGGATGCGGACGGGTCGCGGACTATAACCGCCGGTTCGGAATTACACCGACCCCGGAGTGCGCTGCTTCTGGTACCCGACCAGTGTGCCATGGCCGCTCGTGGGGCAACCGGGCCAGGGTTGTGGGCTGACTCACAGGACCGGCCTCCGGGACTCGTCGTGCGGGGCGAACAGCTCGTCCTGCGCCGCCTCCCGCGCCGTCAGCAGGGCTCCGCGCAGGACGGCCGCTCCGCCGAGCGCCCCGGCCCTGACCTCCGTACGCAGCGGGGACAGCGTGGCCAGCCGGTCCTCGACCCGGGCCGCCAGCACCTCGCCGCCCGCGTGGCCCGCCTCGCCGGCCAGCACGATCCGGCCCGGGTCGAGTACGGCGCTGACCGCCGCCGCACCGAGGGCGAGCCGGTCGGCGAGGTCGTCCAGAAACGCCGCCGCGGAGCCGGCCTCGTCCGCCGGGGCGCCCCCGCCCGCGCTCGCCCCGTCCGCCGAGGCGCCCCCGAGGGCTCCCACCGCGGTGCGCACCAGCGCGGCGGAGGGCGGTTCCTGTGGCGCGGGGACGGCCGAGATGCCGTAGCGCTCGGCGAGTTCGGCGACGCCGGCCGAGCCCGCCAGGGTGTGGAACCCGCCGTCACAGGTGACCGCCGAGGGCAGGCGTGAGGTACCGGGCACGGGCAGGAAGGCGATCTCGCCCGCTCCCCCGGAGGCGCCCCTGCGGAGCTTGCCGTCGAGCACGACCGCCGCGCCCACCCCGTGGCCGAGCCAGAGCAGGACGAAGGTGTCCTGGCCACGGGCCGCGCCGAGGCGCTGCTCCGCGAGCGCGGCGAGATTGGTCTCGTTCTCGACCAGGACGGTGGCGGGCAGTCGTTCCTGGAGTACGGCGACGAGCCTGCGGTGCCAGGCGGGCAGTCCGCTGGAGTCGCGGAGTTCGCCGGTGACCGGGTCGACCAGGCCCGGGGCGCCGACGCCCACGCTGTGCAGGGGTACGGTGCCCGCCTTCCCCGCCGTACGTTCCAGCAGCGCCACGGCCCGTTCGACGGCGGCTTCCGTGGCGGTGTCGCTGCCGATGGGCAGGACCGCCTCGGCCAGGGTCTCGCCGAGCAGATCCGCGACCACGACGGAGACGCTGTGGGTCCGTACGTCGAGGGCCGCGAGATGGGCACGGTCCGCGACGATCCCGTACAGCCGCGCGTTCGGGCCCCGGCGCCGGTCGCCCGTCTCGCCGACCACCCTGACCAGCCCGGAGTCCTGGAGCCGTTCCACCAGATCGGCGACGGTGGGCCGGGAGAGCCCGGTCAGCGTCTTCAACTGTCCCGCCGTCAACGGGCCTTCCCGCTGAAGCAGTCGCAGGGCGAGCCGGTCGTTGATGGCTCTGGCGGTGCTCGGGGACGCGGCCATGCCGGAATCCTTCCAGATCGCCGGGGCGGCCCCCAGGACCTGTCCGGCGGACAGACCCTGGCGCGCCCAGCTCATTAAGGCCTATTTATCAGGCAGGGTTCCTGATAATTTACTCCGGCACCGACGAAGGTGCGTCACCGGGTGGTCGGGGTACGGGCACCTCTCAGGGGAGGAACAGGACGCCGATGTCGGCTGAAGTGGTCTACGACAAACAGCGGTTGCGGCGGGCCAGGTTCGCCGTCGCCGCTGTCTTCTGCGTACACGGAGCCGTCACCGGCAGCTTCGCCACCCGTATCCCGTGGATCCAGGATCACGCCGGGATCAGCGCGGGACAGCTCGGGCTCGCACTCGCCTTCCCCGCGATCGGCGCGTCCGTCGCGATGCCGCTGGCGAGCGGGATCAGCCATCGCTTCGGCTCGCGCAACGCGCTGCGCGTGCTGCTCGCCCTGTGGACGCTCGCGCTGACCCTGCCGTCGCTGGCACCGAATCTCGCCACGCTGTGCGCGGCCCTGTTCGTGTACGGCGCCGCCTCGGGCCTCTCCGACGTGGTGATGAACGCCCTCGGGGTGGAGGTCGAGAACCGGCTCGACAAGTCGATCATGTCGAGTCTGCACGGGATGTGGAGCACGGGCGCGCTGATCGGCTCCGCCGCCGGCACCCTCGCGGCCCATCTGGGCAGTGACGCCCGGCTGCATCATCTGCTCGCCGCCACCGTGCTCACGGTGCTTGGTCTGCTGGCCTGCCAGGGCGTACTCGACCTGCGCAGCGCACCCGAGGAGGACCCGCCGCCGCGGTTCGCGCTGCCGCCGAAGTCCGCGCTGCTGATCGGCGCGATCGGGTTCTGCGCGGTCTTCGCGGAGGGCGCCAGCCTCGACTGGTCGGCGGTCTATCTCCGGGACGTTCTGGACACCTCACCGGGTGTCGCGGCGGCGTCGACCACGGCCTTCGCGCTCACCATGGCGGTGGCGCGGCTCGCGGGCGACCGGGTGGTCGACCGGTTCGGCGCGGTACGGACCGTACGGACGGGCGGCGCGCTGGCCGTGGTGGGCGGCCTCCTGGTGGTCACCGCGCCGCAACCGCTGGTCGCCATGGGCGGGTTCGCGTGCATCGGGCTCGGCGTGGCCGTGGTCGTCCCGCTCGCCTTCGCGGCGGCGGGCCGCGCGGGGCCCAATCCGAGCCAGGCGATCGCGGGTGTCGCCACCATCACGTACACCTCGGGGCTGATCGCCCCCTCGGCGATCGGCGCGGTCGCGGACGCGACGTCGCTCGTGGTCTCCTTCGGCCTGGTGACGCTGCTCGCCTGCGGCCTGATGGTGGGCGCGGGGGTGCTCCGCACGGGCGACCGCCGCACCGTGGCGACCGCCGCCGACCCCACCACCGAACCCGCACCGGCCCCGGCACCCGAGGCGTGAGCCCCGGGCGCCCATACACCCCGGCTGCCGTCTTTCCGGAGGCGAACCGAGCCCCAAGAAAATAAGGGGCTCAGCCCGCGATCGAGTCCAGTTGTTCCGCGGCGGGCCGCAGCGCCCAGAGGTCACCCCCCGGCGGCGTCTCCAGGCGCGGGACCGCCGCGCGTGCCGCGCGGTCCCCCGCGTCGGCCGCCGCGTGGACGATGTCGCTTGCCGCGAAGCGCTTGAACTCCAGTTCGGGGTGCGGCCAGGGGGCGGCGCCCGTGGCGGCAGGCAGCAGATAGTCGACGGCCTTGAACAGGCTCTGCCCCTGCGGCCCTTCATAGGCCCAGAGGTTCACGCCGACCTGTTCGCCGATGGCGGCCAGGCGCGTGTAGGCGACCAGGTCGAAGGTCGAGTAGTGCCAACTGCGCGTACGGGTCAGCTCCTGGGGCTGGCTGCCGTCTGCCGCGATCTGGGGGTCGATTCGCTTCGTACGAGCGTCCAGGACGATCTTCCGCGCGAGGCTCCGGTCGCCGGTGGCGAGCGCGAGTCCGGCGACCTGCATGTCCATGAACGTGCCGTGGTTGTTCTTGGCCGCCGACTCCTCCTTGCCGAAGGGCGAGTTGACCAGCCAGTCCAGGAACTCCGTGTTCCAGGCGCGCATCCCCGAGCGGTCACCGCTGGTCCAGCCCGGAGCTCCGGTGCCGAGGATCGCGAGGGCGTCGAGGACGCTGGTGTACTGCTGTGAGAAGTCGATGATCCCGATGGCACGGCCGTCGTACTTGCAGGGGATGAACTGCCCGTGGTTGAGGTTCGGGTTCATCCGGGTGGCGGGATCGACGAACCAGGTGCGCAGAATCCGCGCCGCGTGCTCGGCGTACTGCTTCTTGCCCGTGTAGTACCAGGCCAGGCTGAGCGTGGTGGTGGAGTTGAAGACCTTGCCGATGTCGGGGCGGTCGGTGCCGGTGTCGACCTCGGGGTTCCGCTCGCCGTCACGCTGGACGTACGGGCAGCCCCAGGGGTTGGCGTCGGTCTTCGGCTGTGACGGCCACCAGTACGGAGCCTGGCTGAGGTAGTCGTGCGGATCTCCGCTGGGGGCGGGCTTCGGCTTGTCGGTGACGGTCCAGGGCCCCTGACCGAGCCACGAATCCGCCTGCGCGGTAAGGGACTTGACCGTCGTGCGGAGGGTGCGGTCGCCGTGATCGAGGGCGATACGGGCCTGCCGCATCCGCTCGCCGTCGATCACCACGGTCCGCGGGGCCACCGGCTTCGCGTGGTGGTGGCCGAAGGACTGGGCGGTGGCCGGGGACGCGGCCGAGGATGCCGCCGGGACGAATACGGCGGCGACGGTGGCCATGACGGCGATCAGAACGGCCGGACGCCATCGGGTGGTTCCGCTCACTGGGCGCTCCTATCATGTACGTGAACGAAGTTCATGGACGAGGCCGTGCGAGCGTAGAGGCGGTCGGTATCGCTGACAATGCTCTGCGCACGATTCATGAATGGGGACGACAGCGGCCACGAAACCGACAGCAGCCCCGCCCGGACGGCGCGCCGGGCGGCCGGCCGTCCGCCCGGGTACGGTGGGCGCTGCGCGCCGTCCCGGGCGGCCGGAACCGTACCGTACAGAACACCAAAAGTTGAGTACTCAACTAGATTGAGTCCTACGGTAGTTGTCCCACCGTCCGCACGAAGGAGTGCACACATGCCGCTCGCCCTCGGTCTCGGTCTTCCGCAGACGAAGCAGTACGACATCGGCCGCGATGTGGCCACGGTGGCGCGGGCCGCGGAGGAGGCCGGATACGAGAGTCTCTGGGTCTTCGAACGCGTTCTCTTCCCCGAACCCGCCACCCAGGGGCTGTACGGCGTACCGGGGCTGCCCTGGCCCGACCAGTACCGGAGCGTCGCCGACCCGCTGGTCACCCTCACACTGGCCGCCGCCGCCACCGAACGGGCCCGGCTCGGCACGAGCGTCCTGGTCGCGCCCCTGCACGTACCGTTCCAGCTGGCCCGTTCGCTGGCCTCGATCGATGTCGCGAGCGGCGGCCGGGTGATCGCCGGCCTCGGCACAGGCTGGTCGCACGACGAGTACGCCGCCGCCTCCGCCGCCCCGTTCGAGAAGCGCGGCGCGGTCCTGGACGAGGTGCTCGACGTCTGCGCGGCCGTCTGGGGCCCGGACCCGGTCTCGTACGAGGGCGAGCTGACCACCATCGCACCGTCCGTGGTCGGCCCCAAGCCGGTCCGCCCCATCCCGGTCTTTCTGCCCGCGAGCAGCCCGCGCGCCAGTCGGCGCCTGGTGGACCGGGCGGACGGCTGGGTGCCCGTGGCCATGGGCGCGGCGCAGCTGACCGAGCAGTGGCGGCAGGTACGGGAGCTGGCCGCCGAGCGCGGCCGGGAGCGTCCGCTCGACGCCTGCGCCCGTGCCAACGCGCGCTACAGCGCCAAGCCGTTCGAAGGTGAGGGCCGGCAGCCCTTCCAGGGCAGTGTGGCGCAGATCGTCGAGGACCTGGCGGCGCACGCCGAGTCGGGGGTACCGGCGATCATGCTGGACTTGCAGAGCACGACGCGTGACGCGGCGGAGCTGGCCGATGTGGCTGCCGAGGTGTACGCGGCGGCGCGCGCGGCAGGCGTCTGACGGACACACGACGGAACCCTGCCCGGAGACGGCGGCAGGAATCCGGCCAAGGCAGCGGCAGGAGTCCGGCGAAGACGACGGCAGGGCCCGTTCCTCCCCTCCCGGAGCGGGCCCCGCCGCCCTCAGTCCTCGGGCAGCTCGACCGGCGCCAGCTCGTCGTACAGATCACCGGGCCCCGGGTTCGTGGCGTCCGTCGCACCCCCGAAGTGGCTCATCACTCCCCACACCGCGTTGAGCGCGGTCTGCACGGCGCCCTCCGCCCACCCCGCGGTCCACGAGATGTCGTCGCCCGCCAGGAAGATCCCCCGCTTGTCGGCGGGCAGCCGGTCCTGCATGAAGTGGGTGAACAGCCGTCGCTGATAGCGGTAGTGCCCCGGCAGATTGGCCTTGAACGCGCCCATGAAGTACGGCTCGTTCTCCCAGGAGACGGTCACGGGGCTGCCGATCAGATGCTTACGGATGTCCACCTTGGGATAGATCTCGCGCAGCGAGTTCAGCATGACCTCCATCCGCTCCTCGGCGGAGAGCGGCAGCCACTTGAGACTGTCGTCGCACCACGTGTACGAGAGGCAGATGACGGCGGGCCGGTCGGGGCCGTTGTCCAGCAGATACGTGCCCCGGGTCATCCGGTCGGTGAGCGTCATGGACATCGTGTCGCGCCCGGTCGGCACGCCCCGGTCGTCCACGGCCGGATCCAGCCAGAACGGCCGGTCGACCGGTACGAACAGCTTGGACGACTCCATGTAGTGGGTGCGCTCCATCGCCGTCCAGTGGTCGATCGGGAAGAGCGAGTCGTCGCAGGCGATCTTGGAGAGGAGCAGCCACGACTGCGCGGTGAAGATCGCGGCGCGGTAGGTACGGATCCGGCCGGAGGCGTCCGTGACGGTGATCCGGTTGCCCGAGGTGCGGTGCAGCCGGGTCACGGCCGGCAGAGGGCTCCCCGCGTGCAGGGACGACAGCGAGGTCCCGGCCGGCCAGTACGTGATCTTCCGGGGCTCGTCCTCCCACAGTCTCAGCGGGAGCTGCTGGCTGCCGCCGACGATGGAGCGGTGGTGGTCGTCGGCCTCGGTGTAGACGACCCGCAGGATCTCCAGGATGGAGTTGGGGAAGTCGGTGTCCCAGCCGCCGGTGCCGAAGCCGACCTGGCCGAAGATCTCCCGGTGGCGGAAGGACTTGAAGGCCGGGGAGTCGCAGAGGAACCCGTAGAAGGTCTGGTTGTCGAGCTTCTCGACCAGCCGCGCCCAGATCTCCCGGATCCGGGGCACATCGCGCTCGCGCAGGGCGCGGTTCATATCGGAGAAGTCCGCGCCCTCCTCCAGACAGGTGGTCCAGGCGTCCATCACCTCGCGGTAGACCGCCGGCAGATCGTCCACGGTCTTCGCGTAGTGGGACTCACCCTTGAGATCGACGACGGTCGACGGGGTGCCCGGGGCCAGTGGGTTGGGGAACGCCCGGGTCTCCAGGCCCACCAGATCGATGTAGTGCCGCAGCGCGGTGGAGGAGGGCGGGAAGCGCATCGCGCCCATCTCGGCGGTCAGTTCGGGGTCGCAGCCCTCGAAGCCGACCGTACGCAGCCGCCCGCCGATCCGGTCGGCCTCGTACACGACGGGCTTCAGGCCCATCTTCATCAGCTCGTACGCGGCGACGACGCCGGAGAGCCCGCCGCCGATGACGGCGACCTCGGCGCCGTGCTCGGCCGCGGGTATCTGGCCGAGCCCGGCGGGGTGCGCCAGGTAGTCGTCGTACGCGTAGGGGAAGTCCGGTCCGAACATGGTGATCGGCGGCTGTACGCCGGCGGGCTGCGCGTCGGCGTGCTGGACGGCGGTGGGCACCGTGGACGTCATGGGGTACGGACTCCTTGCGGGTACAGCTGGGGCGGCGGGTACGCGGGTACGCGAGCGGGCGGGTTCGCGGTCGGCTCAGGAGCGGTCGGCTCAGAAGTGGTCGGCTCAGGAGTGGTCGGCTCGGACGAGCGAGGTGTACAGCCCGGGTTCGCGGTCCCGCAGATACGGATTGGCCGCACGGGAGGCGCGCAGCAGTTCGCCGTCGACCTCTCCGAGCACCAGCTCCTCGCTCCGCCCCGCGCGGGCCCTGACAGCCCCGTCGGGGGCGGCGAGACAGCTCAGCCCGACGAACTCGAACTCGCCCTCGTGGCCCGTCCTGTTCACATACGCGACATACAGCTGGTTCTCGAAGGACCGGACCGGCACGACGGACTCGGGGACGAACTGGAACGGATGCATCTGGGCGGTGGGCACCAGCAGCAGATCGGTACCGGCCAGGGCGTGCGACCGTACGTTCTCGGGGAACTCGACGTCGTAACAGATCATGATCCCGATGCGCAGCCCGGCCAGCTCGGCCTGGACGACGGGCCGCTCCCCCGGGGTGAACCACTCGCGCTCGAAGCCGCCGAAGAGATGGGTCTTGCGGTAGTTGGCGAGCCGTGTGCCGTCGGGGCCGATCAGCTGCGCGGCGTTGTAGATCCGCTCGCCGTCGTCGCCGTCTTCGCGCTCGGGGTAGCCGTACAGCACCGCGAGCCCATGGCGTACGGCGATCTCGGCCACGGCCGCGGCCCCCGGACCGTCAGCGGGCTCGGCCAGCCGGGGCACCTGGTCGCCGAGGGCGTAGCCGGTCAGGAACATCTCGGGGCAGACCAGCAGCCCGGCGCCCGCGGCGGCGGCACGGCCTGCCGCCTCGTCGAGCACCGTGAGATTCCCGGCGACCGAACCGGGTCGGCCGGAGCTCTGGAGCAGGGCGGTACGCAGCGACGGCATGGCTGACCTCGGGCGGTGCGAAGGGGGGCGGGGCGACGGCATCGACGCTACGGTCCGGCCGCCGCCCCGGACAAGACGCGACCGTTGCGCGCCGACCACCGATCCATTGCGTACTCGACGGCTCTCTCGGCGATTCGTTGCGCGGAGACGTCTTCGCTGGTCAGAAGGGGGGTGCGAAGCGGGTCGGGCTGTTCGTGGACGGCATCGCTCAGCGGTGGGCGCCGCTGCTGGTCTCCTCAAGCCCCGAGTAGCGCCGCAGCAGCGGGGACAGCACGAGCACGGACTTCGTACGCTCCACATAGGGCTCGCCCGCGATGCGTTCGAGTACCTGCTCGAAGTGGCGCATATCGGCGGCGAAGACCTGGACGATCGCGTCCGCCTCTCCGGTGACGGTGGAGGCGGACACCACCTCCGGCAGCCGTTCCAGGCCCCGTTGGATGGCTTCCGGCGAGGTCTTGCGCCGGCAGTAGATCTCGATGAACCCCTCGGTCTCCCAGCCGAGCGCCGCCGGGTCCACCCGTACGGTGAAGCCGGTGATCGCGCCCTCGGCGCGCAGCCGGTCGACGCGCCGCTTCACCGCGGGCGCGGACAGGCCGACGAGGGAGCCGATATCGGCGTAGGAGCGGCGGGCGTCGGCGGCGAGGGCGTGGACGATGCGTTCGTCGAGATCGTTGAGTCGCACGGCTGGTTGTTCACTTCTCTGCGGTGGCCTGAGGCGCGGCGGGGGGCGTCACCGAAGTAGAACACGGGGCCGCGGGACCCGGTGACATGTCTCCGTCGGGCCGGGCTCACAATGAGGCCGATGCCGGTGAAAGACCGACAACGGGGTAGATGAGGCCAGTGATGAGCAACGAGCCGCATGTGGTGGTCGTGGACTCGCCGAACCGGGACAGCGCGGCGGCCCGCGGCGCCGCCGCCGAATTCCTTCAGCAGCACTGTCCGTGGGCCGATCTGGACGCGGTGCTGATCGTCGTCTCGGAACTCGTCACGAACGCCGTCCGGCACACCCCGGGGTGGTGGCGGCTCCATCTCACCGCGGAGGACGAGACGTTGACCGTGGAGATGGACGACTCCAGCCCGGAGCCGCCGGTCGCGCGCACGCCCGACTTCTCCGGGGGCGGCGGGTTCGGCTGGCACATGGTGCTGAGACTGGCGGGCCATGTCGAGGTCCGACCGCTGCCTGACGGCAAGCGTGTCCTGGCGGTCTGGCAGCGGCCGGCGGTCACCGCCCCCGTCTGACCGGGCAGGACAGCCGACGGCACGGCGGACATATGTGGGGGCGCCCCGCGGCAGCGGAGCGCCCCCACATATGTCACCCACGCGTATGTCACCCGCGCGATTCACTCCACGCGCGACTCACTCCACCGCCAGCAGACCCGCCCTCAGCCGCCCGGTGATCCGGGACAGCAGCCGGGACACATGCATCTGGGAGACACCCAGTTCGGCGCCGATCTCCGACTGGGTCATCTCATCGCCGAAGCGCATGCGCAGGATGCGCCGCTCCCGCTCGTCGAGGTCCTCGATGAGCGGCTTGAGCGCCTGGACGTTCTCCGCCGCCTCCATCCCCGCGTCGGGGGCGCCGATCCGGTCCGAGAGCGGGCCCGGGGACCCGGACGCGTCGTCCGTCGGCATGTCGATCGAACCGGCCGTGTAGCCGTTGCTCGCGACGACGCCCTCGATGACCTCGTCCTCCTCCAGCCCGAGATGCTCGGCCAGTTCGGGCGTGGTGGGCGCGCGATCGAGCCGCTGGGACAGCTCGTCGGTCGCCTTGGCCAGATCGATCCGCAGCTCCTGGAGGCGGCGCGGAACGTGGACGGCCCAGCTGGTGTCCCGGAAGAACCGCTTGATCTCACCGACGATGTAGGGCACGGCGAAGGTCGCGAACTCCACCTCACGGCTGAGCTCGAAACGGTCGATCGCCTTGATCAGGCCGATGGTGCCGACCTGGACGATGTCCTCCATCTGATCCGCGCGATTACGGAACCGGGTGGCCGCGTAGCGGACCAGCGCCAGATTCAGCTCGATCAGGGTGTTGCGTACGTACTGGAACTCGGGTGTGCCTTCTTCCAGTTCCGCCAGTCGGGCGAAGAAGAGTTTCGAGATTTCCCGCGCATCCCTGGGTGCCACTTCCGCCGGGCACTCCACGTAGGGAAGTTCCAGCTCCGCCGCCTCCGCGCGCTGCTGGGATCCGTACTGCGTGCTTTCGGTCGGGACCGTGCTCGCCGTGGACACTGTGTCCTCCCCTGCTTCGTGGTCAGTGCACAGCGCGTGTACCCACTCCTCACACACTCATGCCTGTCCGCTGCCGGATCGGGAAATGCGGTGTCCGGCCGCCGAGCGTGGCGGCCGGACACCGCCGGGCCCGCCCTGGGGGCGGACGGCGCTACTTTCGCAATACGCCCTAGGTCCTGTCTTCAAAGTAGCGCCGTCCGCCCGGAGGGCGGGCTCGGAGGCGGCCGGTGCGTGCGATCGCAAGGCGGAGGGTCGCCCCAGTA
>NZ_JBHUBB010000055.1:0-36189 GCF_042789485.1 Streptomyces sp. NPDC056835 | reverse complement strand
CGCCCGGTTACATTCCGAACCCGGAAGCTAAGCCTCACAGCGCCGATGGTACTGCAGGGGGGACCCTGTGGGAGAGTAGGACGCCGCCGAACAATCTTTCATGGACCCGTGGTCCAGCGTTCACGCTGGATCACGGGTCTTTTTTTGTTTCCACCCCTTTTTGCCCGAAGCGCATCGGAAGGCCGATTGCGCGAGAATGACTGCGGTACCCGAAGACAGGAGCCCAACCGATGTCCCCCAACTCCTCCGACGACCGTCCTGAGCGCGATGAGCGCCGCAGGGACAGCGGCGACCGGGGCGGCTTCCGCGGAGGTCGTGACGACCGCGAGCGTGGACCGCGGCGTGATGATCGGGACCGTGGTGGTTTCCGTCGTGATGACAACAACCGCCGTGATGACAATCGCGGTGGCGGGTTCCGCGGTTCGCGTGACGACCGGCCGAGCGGCCCCCGTCGTGATGACCGCTCCGGTGGTCCGCGTCGTGAGGACGATCGCGGCGGTCGCCCCAACACCGGTTCCAGCGGTGGCGGTTATGGCCGTAGGGACGACAGCCGCGGTGGCCGGCCCACCGGTGGGAGCGGTCGGCCGACCGGTGGGGGTGGCGGCGGTTACGGGCGTCGTGACGACCGTCCGAGCACTCCGCGTCGTTCTGATGACCGTGGCGGCTTCGGGCGTCGGGATGACCGCCCGGCGGCCGGGCCCCGGCGTGATGACCGGTCCGGTGGTTTCCGTCGTGACGATCGGCCCGGTGGTCCGCGTCGCGACAGCGACCGTGGAGGGTTCCGTCGCGACGAGCGCCGCGACGACTGGCCTGCTGGTCCTCGTCGTGATGACCGGCGTGATGACCGGTCCGGTGGTTTCCGTCGTGACGATCGGCCCAGTGGCCCGCGTCAGGACAGCGACCGTGGAGGGTTCCGCCGGGACGACCGTCGTGATGACCGGCCGAGCGGCTTCCGTCGGGATGAACGTTCCTCCGGACCGCGCCGTGACGACAGTCGCGGTGGCCGGCCGACCGGTGCCAGCGGTGGTGGCGGTTACGGGCGCCGGGACGACCGGCCCAGTGGCCCGCGCCGTGATGACCGCGGCGGGCGTCCCAGCAGCGGTGGCGGTGGCGGCTACGGGCGTCGGGACGACCGAGGCGGGGACCGCGGCGGATACCGGGGCCGTGACGACAGCCGCGGCGGCGGTTACGAGCGCCGCGACGACCGGGACCGTGACCGCGAGCCCATCAAGCGGCTGCCGATCCCCGAGGATGTCACGGGTGACGAGATCGACAAGAGCGTCCGCCAGGAGCTGATGAGCCTGCCCAAGACGCTCGCCGAGGATGTCGCCAGGAACCTCGTCATGGTCGCGAAGCTGATCGACGAGGACCCCGAGCAGGCCTACGCGTACTCCCGTATCGCGCTGCGGCTCGCCTCCCGGGTCGCCGCCGTACGCGAGGCCGCCGGCTTCGCCGCGTACGCGACGCAGAAGTACGCGGAGGCGCTGGCCGAGTTCCGGGCGGCGCGGCGGATGACCGGGGGTGTCGATCTTTGGCCCGTCATGGCGGACTGCGAACGTGGCCTCGGCCGTCCCGAGCGTGCGATGGCGATGGCCGGTGAGCCCGAGGTGCAGAAGCTCGACAAGGCCGGTCAGGTCGAGATGCGGCTCGTCGCGGCCGGTGCGCGCAGGGACATGGGGCAGATCGACGCGGCCATCGTGACGCTGCAGAGCCCCGAGCTGGCCTCGCACTCCGTACAGCCGTGGACCGCGCGGCTGCGGTACGCGTACGCCGACGCGCTGCTGTCGGCCGGGCGTGAGGACGAGGCGCGGGAGTGGTTCGGCAAGACCATCGAGGCGGACAAGGACGGGGCGACGGACGCCTCGGACCGTCTCGCCGAGCTGGACGGCGTCGAGTTCGTCGATGCCATGGGTGAGGACGAGGACGAGCCCGAAGCCGGGACCGACGCCGGGACCGCTGCCGAGATCGATGCCGATGCTGATGCCGCTGTTGACGTGGTGGAGGATGACATCGACGACGAAATCGAGGCCGAGGCCGACCACAAGGACGGCCACGGCGAGAAGAACGGCCACGACAAGGGCTGAGTGACGATACGAGTGGGCGGCACCCCGGCCGGGGCGCCGCCCACTCGTATGTCGGCCCGGGGGAGGGCCGGGGTCGAGTCAGCCGAGGGCCAGGCTCCGCAGCACCAGCCCCGTCGCCGGCTTGGGACCGAAGGACGTCGACTTGCGCGGCATCGTGACGCCCTGGAGCGCCAGCTCCCGTACGACGTCCTCGCGCACCGGGTGCATCAGGACCGCGGTGCTGCCGTCGTGTTCCGCCTTGCTGACGGCCGCCTCGGTGTCATGGATGTAGGCGATGTGCTCCGGGGCGTCCGGGATCCGCCAGATGTGGTCGAGCAGCGTGGCATGGAGGACCGTCGCGTCCAGGCTCCGCCAGGCCGCCGGCCGGTCGGCCGGGACCGTACGCGCGAGCAGGCTCCCGTCCGGCCGGTCGATCAGCCGGAACCGGCCGTCCCCGGCGAGCAGGAACGCGTTGCCCGAGGCCGCGGCGTCGGCCAGCGCGTCAAGTGCCTCCGGGAGCGGCCCGTCGACCGTACGGATCCGGAAGGATCCCCCGAGGGCCGCCACCGCTCGGTCGACGGGCAGCCCGTGCAGCAGCCGGTGGATGGAGCGCACCTGGAGCGGGTAACGGGCCGTGTCGATCAGCAGCACCAGACCGTAGCCCCAGGGCCCGGGGGCCGGGTGCTCGTCCCGCAGCCGCAGATACGTCGCCCAGCGGTGATGACCGTCGGCGATCAGGGCCTGGTGGTGGGTGAGGTCATCGGTGATCTCCGCGAGGTCTCCGCGGTCGGTGACCGACCACAGCCGGTGACTGAAACCGTCCTCCGTGGTGGTGGCGAGGAGCGGGTGGCGGCGGACGGTGCGCTCGATGACAGCTGCCGCGCCGCCCGGCTCGACCCCATTCCGGTACGTCAGCAGCAGCGGTTCCAGATTCGCCGCGGTCGTGCGCATCAGAGCCGCGCGGTCCGCCACGACATCCGGCATCACGTCCTCGTGCGGCAGCACGATGCCGTCCGCCGGGGCGGAGAGAGCCAGGGCCCCGATCACCCCGCGCTGGAGCAGTTCGCCCCTGCGCTGCTCGTACACGTACAGCGCGGGTTCCGGATCCGGGGCGAGGATGCCCTCCGACAGCCACTTTCCCAGCGTCGCCGCCGCCTGGCGGTGGCGGTCCTCGGGGGTGGCGGCCTGCGGCAGGATCAGCCGGACGATGTTGTGCGGATCCGCCGACTCCAGATGGTGCAGCCCGTCCGGCCTGACGACCACGTCGTACGGCGGCGAGGTCACCGCGGAGAGACTGCCGATCCGCTCGGGGACATAGCGGAGTCCGCGGAACGGAATCAGCCGCAGCCCCTTGTCCGCGGGACCTGTTGTGTTCATTCGGGCATCGTATGTGCGGTACGGGGATGAGCGATGATCGGGGGATAACCCGAACGAGGAGCGTAAGACGGATGAGCCAGCAGAACAGGACCGGGCCGAGCGGGAGTACGAGAGCGCTGAACGAGGCGTACGACACGGCTCTGCTCGATCTCGACGGGGTCGTGTACGCGGGCGGGGAGGCCATCGCGTACGCGGTCGAGTCGCTCAACACGGCCCGGGACGCGGGGATGCGGCTCGCGTATGTCACCAATAACGCCCTCCGGCCGCCGGACACCGTCGCCGCGCATCTGACGGAGCTCGGCGTACCGGCCGACCCCGCCGATGTGATCACCTCGGCGCAGGCGGTGTCCCGGCTGATCGCCGACCAGCTTCCGCAGGGGTCCAAGGTGCTGGTCATCGGCGGGGACGGGCTGCGGATCGCGCTGCGCGAGCGCGGCCTCGTACCGGTGGAGTCGGCCGACGACGACCCGGCCGCCGTGGTGCAGGGGTACGGGGGGCCCGGTCTGGCGTGGGGACGGTTCGCCGAGGCGTGCTACGCGATCAACCGCGGTGTGCCGTGGTTCGCGTCCAACACGGATCTGACGATTCCCAGCGCGCGGGGGATCATGCCGGGCAATGGCGCGGCGGTCGAGGTCGTACGGATCGCGACGGGCGCCGAGCCGCAGGTCGCGGGCAAGCCGCTGCCCCCGATGCACCGCGAGACGATCCTGCGGACCGGGGCGAAGCACGCGCTGGTCGTCGGGGACCGGCTGGACACGGACATCGAGGGGGCGTTCAACGGCGGGGTCGACTCGCTGCTCGTGCTGACCGGTGTGACGGACGCGGCCCAGTTGCTGGCCGCCGAGCCCCGGCACCGGCCGACGTATGTGGACGCGGATCTGCGCGGACTGCTGACCGGCCAGCCCGAAGTCACCGAGGTCACCGCGGTCACCGAAGCTGCGGGGGCTGTGGGAGCCACGGGGGCCTTCGGCTGTGGTGGGTGGACCGCGTACGTCGGCGGCGGCGCGCTGGTGCTCGACGGGGACGGCGCGGCGCTGGACGGGCTGCGCGCGCTGTGCGCGGCGGCCTGGACGGACGCGGGCGACGGCTCCTGCACACGGGACGCGGGCAAGGCGCTGGCGAAGCTCGGTCTGTGACGGGCCGCGTGGCTACGCTGCTTCCGCGGCGGCCATCAGATGGTCCTCCGAGGCACCCCGGCGCCAGTAGCCGCTGAACCTGACGGCTTTACGGTCGAAGCCGCGTTCCGCGACGAGATGGCGGCGTACGGCCTTCACGGTCGCCGACTCACCGGCGATCCAGGCGTACGGGATGCCCCCGGGCAGAGCGGCGGCGCGGATCGCGTCCACGGTGGCGGGCGGCGCGTGGTGGTCGCGTGTCAGCCAGACGATCTCCGCGTCGGCCTTGGTGGGGAGTTCCTGGCGGTCGGCCGGGTCATGGACCTCGATCCAGACCCGGGCCGGCATCCCGGGCGGCAGGGATTCCAGGATCCCGGCGATGGCGGGTACGGCCGACCCGTCGGCGGTCAGCAGGATCCAGTCGGTGCCCTCCGGGGGCCGGAAGTCATAGCCGGCGTTCTCCTCTTCGACCGGTGCCAGTACGGAGATCCGGGCGCCGGGCCGCGCCGCTCGCGCCCAGCGCGTGGCCGGACCTGACGCGGCGTCCACTGCCGTACCACCACAACCGCCGTCGCCGGCGGCGCCGTTGCCCTCCGTACCGTGGAGAGCGAAGTCCATGACCAACTCGTTCGGCTCGCGGCGCAGTTCGCGCACGGTGTACGTACGCATGATGCCGCGTGCCTCGGGGTCGAGCTCGCGCCAGGCGTCGTACCAGTCGGCCCGCGCCGGGTCCGGCATGACCGGTTCGCGCTCGCCCGGCCGCGGCAGGAACAGTTTGACGCGCTGGTCGCGTCCGGCCGTGGCCATACGTGCCAGGTCCGGGCCGCCGAGGACGACCCGGGCCATCGACGGGGTGACGCGCTCCGTGCGGAGGACCTCGACGGAGAAGAACTGGTAGGGGGCGTCGGTCATGGGGGCCTCTTCGCCTTTCCCTCAACGAGATCGATTGCGAGGGTAGGCTAACCTAACCCGGTGACGATGCAGCGCCTCACCGCGGAATCGGTGACCCTCGGCTACGACCAGCGGATCATCGCCCGCGAACTCTCGGTCGGGATTCCCGACCGGTCGTTCACGGTGATCGTGGGACCGAACGCCTGCGGCAAGTCGACTTTGCTGCGCGCGCTGTCGCGGATGCTCAAGCCGTCCGACGGGCGCGTACTGCTGGACGGCACGGCCATCCACTCCCTGCCGGCCAAGAAGGTCGCCAGGACCCTGGGGCTGCTGCCGCAGTCGTCCATCGCGCCCGACGGCATCACGGTCGCCGATCTGGTGGCACGCGGACGCTATCCGCACCAGGGGCTGCTGCGTCAGTGGTCGCCGGAGGACGAGCGGATTGTCGAGGAATCGATGGCGGCGACCGGCGTCGGTGAGCTCGCCCGTCGCTATGTCGACGAACTGTCCGGCGGTCAGCGCCAGCGGGTCTGGATCGCGATGGCCCTCGCCCAGCAGACGCCGCTGCTGCTGCTGGACGAGCCGACCACCTTCCTCGACATCCAGCACCAGATCGATGTGCTCGACCTCTGCGCCGAGTTGCACGAGACACAGGGCCGCACGCTCGTCGCCGTCCTGCACGACCTCAACCACGCGGCCCGGTACGCCACCCACCTCATCGCGATGCGCGACGGCCGGATCGTGGCCGAGGGCGCTCCGGCGGACGTTGTCACGGCGGAGCGGGTGGAGGAGGTGTTCGGGCTGCGTTGCCAGGTCATCGATGATCCGGAGACCGGTACGCCGCTGGTGGTGCCGGCGGGGCGGCGGGCGCGGCGGCCCGTACCCGTACCCGTACTGTCGGAGAAGTAGGCCCAGCCCCCGGCCGCCCCAGCCCCCGGCGCGGATCCCTTGAAGCGGATCCATCGAACCGGATCCGTCAGAGCAGCGACCTCAGCCGCAGCAGATCACGGAAACCGGTCTCCAGCTTGACCCGGCCCGAGCCCCAGGCACGGGCGAAGTTCAGGTCACCGTCAACCAGCGCGACCAGGTCGTCGCCCGTCATGGCGAGTCTGATCTCGGCCCTCTCCGGTGGTGGTCCCTCCACGGTGTCGGTCACCACGATCCGGCCGTCCACCAGGCGGCCGGTGAACGTGATGTCCAGATCCGTGATGTGGCAGCTGAGCGAACGGTCGAGGCCGGCCGCGGTGCGGACCTTTCCGTCCGCCTGCGCCAGATTGTCAGAGAGCTTGTCGAGTGCGCTGCGGCACTCCTCCATCGTCGCCATCGCGATCGACGGTACCGCAGTGCTTCGCGGTAGCGTCTGGGCATGGACGACTCGATGGCGGGCCCGGCCGGGCAAGGGTCCGGAGAACGGCCCGAGCGGGAGCCGGAACAGGAGCCGGACCGGGAGCCGGACCGGGACACCGGGGCGGCCGGACCCGGCGCGCTCGACCCCGCGGCACCCCGGCCCCTCGGTCTGGAACGGGTCCCGACCGGCGACGCCGAGGTGGACGTGCTGCTGACCCGGCTCGCCGACGCCGACCACCTCCCCGCGGACGGCCATGTCGAGGTGTATGAGGATGTACACCGGGGCCTGCGCGACGCACTGACCGCGCTCGACGCACGTCCGGCACCTCAGGGCGTCCCTGGACCTCAAGGCTTTCAAGGGCCTCACGGGCCTCAGGCGCCCAGGGGGCCTCACGGACCTCAGGGGCCTCAGGGACCCCGGGGGCAGCCGACGCCCCGCTGACTTCTCCCGCGTACGACCACAGGAGCTGAACCGAACGTGGCTGGACTGGCACGCCGCCGTCTCGATGCCGAGCTGGTACGCCGTAACCTCGCGCGCTCGCGTGAGCACGCGAGCCAGCTGATCGCCGCGGGCCGGGTGACCGTCGGCGGCACCACCGCGACCAAACCCGCGACCCAGGTGGAGACCAGCGCCGCCGTCGTCGTCACCGAGGACGACGGCGATCCCGACTACGTCTCGCGCGGCGGGCACAAACTCGCCGGAGCGCTGGCGGCCTTCGTACCGCTCGGCCTTGAGGTCGCCGGCCGCCGGGCGCTCGACGCCGGCGCGTCCACCGGCGGGTTCACGGATGTCCTGCTGAGGGCGGGCGTCGGCCATGTCGTCGCGGTGGACGTCGGTTACGGTCAACTCGCCTGGTCGCTGCGGAGCGATGAACGCGTCACCGTCAAGGACCGTACGAACGTACGCGAGTTGACGCTCGAAGCGATCGAAGGGGAGCCCGTGGATCTGATCGTGGGGGATCTGTCGTTCATTCCGCTGGGGGTGGTGCTGCCCGCGCTGGTGGGCTGCGCCGCCCCGGACGCCGACCTCGTGCTGATGGTCAAGCCGCAGTTCGAGGTGGGCAAGGAGCGGCTGGGCAGCGGAGGGGTCGTACGCAGCCCCGAACTCCGTGCCGAGGCCGTAAGGACCGTGGCACGGCGCGCGGGTGAACTCGGCCTCGGGGTAAGGGGAGTCACCGCCAGCCCGCTGCCGGGGCCCTCCGGGAACGTTGAGTATTTTCTGTGGCTCAAGGCCGGAGCGCCCGAACTGGATCCGGCCGATGTCGACCGTGCAGTGGCGGAGGGACCCCGTTGACGTCGAACGCAGAACGCACCGTATTCCTGCTGGCCCATACCGGCAGACCCGCGGCGATCCGCAGCGCGGAACTCGTCGTGAACGGACTGGTACGCAGCGGTCTCGGCGTACGGGTCCTGGCGGCGGAGGCGGTAGACCTGCCGCTGCCCGAGTCCGTGGAGACAGTCCCCGACGCCACCCCCGCCGCCCTCGACGGCTGCGAGCTGCTGATCGTGCTCGGCGGGGACGGCACGCTGCTGCGCGGCGCCGCGTTCGCGCGGGCCTCGGGCGTCCCGATGCTCGGGGTCAATCTGGGCAGGGTCGGCTTTCTCGCCGAGGCGGAACGTGACGATCTGGACAAGGTCGTCAACCGCGTCGTCACCCGCTCCTACGAGGTCGAGGAGCGGATGACCATCGATGTCGTCGTGCGCAGCAACGGCGATGTCGTCCACCGGGACTGGGCGCTCAACGAGGCCGCCGTACAGAAGGTCTCACCGGAGCGGATGCTCGAAGTCGTCCTGGAGATCGACGGGCGGCCGGTCACCGCGTTCGGCTGTGACGGGATCGTCTGCGCCACCCCCACCGGATCGACGGCGTACGCCTTCTCGGCCGGCGGGCCGGTCGTCTGGCCGGAGGTCGAGGCCCTGCTGATGGTGCCGATCAGCGCGCACGCGCTCTTCGCGAAGCCGCTGGTGACCTCGCCGACCACGGTGCTGGCGGTGGAGGTGCAGGCGAACACCCCGCACGGGGTGCTGTGGTGCGACGGGCGCAGGACCGTGGAGCTGCCGCCGGGGGCCAGGGTGGAGGTACGGCGCGGAGCCGTCCCCGTACGGCTGGCGCGGCTGCATCACGCCTCGTTCACCGACCGGCTGGTGGCCAAGTTCGCGCTGCCGGTGTCGGGCTGGCGCGGGGCGCCGCACTGACCGGAGCGGGCCGACGGCATGACCGATAGGACATAGGGGAGTTTCCGGGTGGATTCGGTGTGTATCGCACAGGCCGCGCGCCGCCCGGACACTGCCCGGTCGAGGGAATCGGGGGTGGGGTCCGTCGCGCGGGGCCTCCCGGACCTCGTATGGTCATGACCGTGTTGGAGGAGATGCGGATACGGTCGCTCGGAGTCATCGACGACGCGGTCGTCGAGCTGTCACCCGGCTTCACCGCGGTGACCGGTGAGACCGGCGCGGGCAAGACCATGGTCGTCACCAGTCTCGGACTGCTGCTCGGCGGACGCGCCGATCCCGCCCTCGTGCGGATCGGCGCGAAGTCGGCGGTCGTGGAGGGGCGGATCACCCTCGCCGCCGGTGCTCCGGCGACCCTGCGCGCCGAGGAGGCGGGGGCGGAGCTGGAGGACGGCACGCTGCTCATCAGCAGAACCGTCTCCGCGGAGGGGCGCTCGCGCGCCCATCTCGGCGGGCGCTCCGTGCCCGTGGGCGTCCTGGCCGAGCTGGCGGACGACCTGGTCGCGGTGCACGGCCAGACCGACCAGCAGGGGCTGCTGAGGCCCGCGCGGCAGCGCAAGGCGCTCGACCGGTACGCGGGTGACGCGGTCACCGTTCCGTACGCCGCTTACACGGAGGCGTACCGCAGGCTGCGCGCCGTCGCCTCGGAGCTGGACGAGCTGACCACCCGGGCCCGTGAGCGTGCCCAGGAGGCCGATCTGCTGCGCTTCGGGCTGAACGAGATCGCGGCGGTCGAGCCGCGGGCGGGGGAGGACATCGAACTCGCCGCGGAGGCCGAACGTCTCGGCCACGCGGAAGCGCTCGCGTCCGCCGCCTCCGTGGCGCACGCCGCACTCGCCGGCAACCCCGAGGACCCGGAGGGCGTCGACGCGACGACCCTGGTCGGGGGCGCGGGCCGGGCGCTGGAGGCCGTACGGTCCCATGACCCCGCGCTGGCCGGGCTCGCCGAGCGGATGGGCGAGATCTCCATCCTGCTGGCGGATGTGGCCGGTGAACTCGCCGGATACGCGGACAATCTGGACGCCGATCCGCTGCGGCTGGCCGCCGTGGAGGAGCGCAGGGCCGCGCTCACCGGGCTGACCCGTAAGTACGGCCAGGACATCGCCACCGTCCTGGCCTGGGCCGAGGAGAGCAGCGCGCGGCTGACCGAGCTGGAGGGCGACGACGAACGGATCGGCGAGCTGACGGCCGAGCGTGACGCCCTGCGGTCCGAGCTGTCCGCTCTCGCGCAGGCGCTCACCGACGCGCGTACGGCGGCGGCGGCGCTCTTCGCGCAGGCCGTCACGGCGGAGCTGGCCTCGCTCGCCATGCCGCACGCGCGCGTCTCGTTCGACATCCGCCAGACCGAGTCCGCCGACGAGGCGGACGGGGTCGAGGTCGGCGGGCGCTCGGTGGTGTACGGGCCGCACGGCGTCGATGAGGTCGAACTGCTGCTGGCCCCCCACCCGGGCGCCCAGCCCCGGCCGATCGCCAAGGGCGCGTCCGGCGGCGAGCTGTCACGGGTGATGCTCGCGGTGGAAGTCGTCTTCGCGGGCTCCGACCCGGTGCCGACGTATCTCTTCGACGAGGTGGACGCGGGCGTCGGCGGCAAGGCGGCGGTCGAGGTGGGCCGACGTCTTGCGAAGCTGGCCACCTCGGCGCAGGTCGTCGTGGTCACGCACCTCCCGCAGGTCGCGGCCTTCGCCGACCGGCAGCTGCTGGTCGAGAAGACGGTGGACGGCTCGGTGACGCGCTCCGGGGTGACGGTCCTGGAGGGCGAGGACCGAGTACGGGAGTTGTCGCGGATGCTGGCGGGTCAGGAGGACTCGGAAACGGCGCGCGCGCACGCGGAGGAACTGCTCGCCACGGCGCGGGGTGCCGCCTCCGGCGGCTAGGTCCTGTCTTCAAAGTAGCGCCGTCCGCCCGGAGGGTGGGCTCGGAGGCGGTCGGTGCGTGCGATCGCAAGGCGGAGGGTCGCCCCAGTACTGGATGTACTGGGGTGATCCCGACAACGCGGCGAGCGTGCGTGCCGGGCGTCGCCGAGCAGGCGGGACTTTGAAGACAGGGCCTAGGTCCTGTCCGGACAGGACCTAGGAGTACGGGTTGTTGCCTGGGGATAGGCTGGTCCGTATGGCAGCCAGGGGCGGCAGGGCCGTCGCGTTCGTCAGCGCGCTGGGGGTCACGCGCGCCGTATATGAAGTGCTCCGTGAACGGGCGCCCGGAGGCCCGGGGTTCGGGCGGCGTACCAACTACGCGGGGCGCACCGTTGATCTGTACGCGGGCCCCGCGACCGCCCTCGGCGCCGCCGCCGGAGCGGCCGTCCCGGCCGGCGCGCGCGGAGCCGTCTCGCTGGCCGTGCTCGCCGCCGCGGCCTGCGGGGCGTACGACGACCGGGCGGGCGCCGGTGATCCGCGCCGCGGCTTCCGGGCGCATCTGACCGCGCTGCGCGACGGCGAGGTGACCAGCGGAGCGGTGAAGCTGTTCGGGATCGGGGCCGCCGCGCTGGTGGCGGGCGGGCTGCTCAAGGAGCGGCCGGTGGACCGGATCCTGGCCGGTGTGGTGATCGCGGGCAGCGCGCACTGCGTCAACCTGCTGGACGTACGCCCGGGACGGGCCTGTGTCGGAGTGCTCGCCCTCGGCGCTCCGGGGCTGCTCCGGCGCGGTACGGCGGGGGCGCTGGCCGCCGTGCCCGTCGGCGCCGCGGCGGCCGTCGTCACCGACGACCTCGGCGAGCGTACGATGCTCGGCGACACCGGCGCCCACGCGCTCGGCGCGGCCCTCGGAGCCGCCGTCGTCGCGGGCAACGGCCGGGCCGGTCTGGCCTTGCACGCACTGGGAGTTGTCGCCGCGACGGCGTACGGTGACCGGGTCGGCCGGCGCGCGTCCTCACCCATGTGAGTGATCCAGGCACCGAGTTGAGGCGCCGGACACACGAACGACGCACCGGCGGTGCCGGAACGTGCGTACGGACTGGCATCCTTGGCGCAGTGACTCTCGGGGGTCCGGCCGCGCCGATCAGGACACCTCGACCGTCCGTCTGTCCCCCCTTCCCGATTTCCCGACCCAGGAGCCTTGGCCACGTGACACAACTGCGTACGGTCCAGGTACTTGGCGGCGGCAGCGCGGGCAGCAGCGCGCACGTACGCTCGCTGGCGGCCGGTCTGGCCGCCAGGGGAGTGCGGGTGACGGTGTGCGCCCCCGCCGAACTCGACCGCGCCTACGACTTCCGCGGTGCCGGGGCGCAGCACGTACCCGTACCCCGGCGCAGTGATCCGGCGGCCGTCGCGGCCCTGCGGGCGGCCTGCGCCGGCGCGGACGTGGTGCACGCGCACGGCGTGCACGCCGCCGTACGGACCGCGATCGCGCTCGGCGGTATGCGCGTACCGCTGGTCGTCACCTGGCACACCCGCGCGCACGCCGAGGGAACGCGCGGCCGGCTGCTGCGGCTGATGGAGCGAAGGGCCGCCAGAGCGGCGGCCGTTGTGCTCGGCACCTCCTCGGAACTGGTCGACCGGGCCCGGCAGCGGGGGGCTCGCGACGCCCGTCTGGCGCCGGTCGCGCTGCCCGCGCCCCACCGGCCCGCCGACGGTCCCGAGAACAAGTCGCGCGCCGAACTCGGCGCGGTCGAACGCCCGTTGCTGATGGCCGTCGGCAGTCTCGTACCGGACAAGGGATACGACACACTGCTGGACGCGGCCATGATCTGGCGTCACCTCGATCCCATGCCGCTGGTCGTCATCGCGGGCGAGGGACGGGAGCGCGCGAGACTCCAGCACCGCATCGAGGACGCCGAGTTGCCCGTGCGGCTCATCGGCCGCCGCGACGATATCTCCGAACTCCTCGCCGCCGCCGATGTCGCCCTGCTGCCGAGCCGCTGGGAGGCCCGCTCCGTCCTCGCGCAGGAGGCGCTGCGGCTCGGGGTGCCACTGGTCGCCACGGCGGTCGGCGCCGTTCCCGAACTGGTCGGCGACGCCGCGGAACTCGTACCGTACGGGGACGCGGCGGCCCTCTCCGACGCGGTGATACGACTCCTCGACGATCCCGAGCGCCGCCGGGAACTCGCCGCGGCGGGCCGGGCGCAGGCGACGAGCTGGCCGACGGAGGACGAGACCGTCGCGCAAGTGCTGTGCGTCTACGACGAATTGACGCAGCCCCCGCGATCCCACTGAACCGGGGCGGGCCGCGTCAGAGCGTGTGACGTCTCGCCCGCAGCGCCAGGCTCAGGGCCAGTACCGTCTGCGGATCGTCCAGGTCCGTGCCGAGCAGCTCCGCGATCCGCGCCAGCCGGTTGTAGAGCGTCTGGCGGTTCAGATGCAGCTCACGCGCCGTCTCCGCCTTGCGGCCCGCGTGGGCCAGATAGACCTCAAGGGTGGGCAGCAGCGGAGGGCGTGAGGTCCGGTCGTGCGCGCGCAGCGGACCGATCGCGCGGTCCACGAAGGCCGCCAGATCAGGGTGTTCACGCAGCCGCCACAGCAGCAGATCGATATCCAGCCGGCGTGCGTCGTACCAGGCGCGGTCGGGCAGTCCCTGGGCCGCCGTCGCGGTCTCCGCCGCGTGCCGCAGCCCCGCGCTCGCCGCCGCCCAGCCGCCCGCGACACCGACGACCACCACCGGCGGCTGCGCCCCGGGACGCTCCAGTCCGGCCCGCTCCACACCCGCGCGCAGCGCCGTCGCGACCCGGTCGGCCACCGCCGTACGCTCGGACTCGGAGCGCAGACCCAGCAGCAGCGGAACCCGGCCCTCCACGGGCCGTACGCCCAGCAGCACCGGTACCCCCACCGACGACAGCTCCTCCAGCACGGCCCTGGCGAGCAGCGCCCAGTTGCCCGACGGGGCCGACTCGGGGGCCAGCCGCATCACCACCGGCAGCAGCGGCCCCTCGCCCGGCTTGAAACCCAGCACCTTCGCCTGCGCGGGCGCGTCCTCGGCGAGGATCCGGCCCTCCGCGAGATCTGTCAGAAAGTCGCCACGGCCACGCGCCGCCAGCTCCTCGTCCTGACGGGCCTGCATCAGGACGACCGCCAGGATGTCCGCCGCGCGCTCGGCCGCCAGCCGGTGCACCGGCAGCGGCGGCGCCGATACGGCGGGCAGCACCAGCCGCGCCCGTACCGCCCCGGTGCCGTGCCCGCCGCCGGGGACATCCACCAGCACCGCGCCGGCGGGCGGTCCCGCCTCACGCGCCGCCCGCTGGCCGCGCAGCCCCTCCCAGATCTGGAGCGGATCGGCGGCGGCCGGACCCGCGCCCGGGGCCGCCGCGTACAGCAGGCGTCCCTCCGCCGTCTCCAGGAAGACCGGATTGCCGGCGAAATCCGCGAGGATACGGAGCACCTGCGGCACCCCGCCGCCGTCGAGCAGCGCTTCCGTGCACCGCCGGTGGACCTCCTCGGCCTGCCGCAGCAGCGCGTAATGGCCGTTCACGATCTCGGTGTGCACCTCTTCGGTGACCGAGACGAACGGCACCTCGCGGTGCAGTTGCACCAGCGGCAGCCCGGCGGCCCGCGCTGTCTCCACGACCGTCGCGGGCAGCCGGTCGAACCGGGACCCCAGCTCCACCACCAGCGCCGCGATCCCGCGCTCGGCGAGCCTGCGGACGAAGACCCGCTGTTCGGCCGGGCGGCTGCCCAGCCCGATGCCCGTCGTGAGAAGCAGCTCGCCGCCCTTGAGCAGGGACGCGATGTACGGCACCTCACCCGCGTGCACCCAGCGCACCGTACGGTCCAGCCGGTCCGCGCAGGCGACGACCTCGGGCAGGCCGGCCCGGAGCCCCGGCAGCTCAAGGGCCCGCCGCACGGTGATTCCGCCCTGACTGTCCATGACGCCGGAGGCTACTGGAAAAGAGCGCGGGGCCCGGACCACGGCGGTTGCCCCACCGTTGTCCGGGCCCCGGAGCCACACGGGCCACACAGGGCCCGGTGCGGGCATCAGCCGCCGTACGCCCCCGAAGCCGTCAGCCTCAGCGCCGTATCGATCAGCGGGACATGGCTGAACGCCTGCGGGAAGTTCCCCACCTGACGCTGGAGCCGGGAGTCCCACTCCTCGGCCAGCAGCCCCAGATCGTTACGGAGCGCGAGCAGCTTCTCGAAGAGCTTCCTGGCCTCGTCCACCCGCCCGATCATCGCGAGATCGTCGGCGAGCCAGAACGAGCAGGCCAGGAACGCGCCCTCGTCGCCCTCCAGACCGTCCACCCCGGCGTCCTCGCCCGAGGTCGGGTACCGCATGACGAAGCCGTCCTCCGTGGACAGCTCCCGCTGGATCGCCTCGATCGTGCCGATGACCCGCTTGTCGTCCGGCGGCAGGAAGCCCATCTGCGGAATGAGCAGCAGCGACGCGTCCAGCTCCTTGGAGCCGTACGACTGCGTGAAGGTGTTGCGCTCCTTGTCGTACCCCTTCTCGCAGACATCGCGGTGGATGTCGTCCCGCATCTCGCGCCAGCGCTCCAGCGGCCCGTCGGCGTCGCCCGACTCGATCAGCTTGATCGTGCGGTCGACCGCGACCCAGGCCATCACCTTCGAGTGCACGAAGTGCCGGCGCGGACCGCGCACCTCCCAGATGCCCTCGTCCGGCTGGTCCCAGTGCTTCTCCAGATACTGGATCAGCTTGAGCTGGAGGACGGAGGCGTAGTCGTTGCGCGCCAGACCGGTCATATGCGCCAGATGCAGTGCTTCGGTGACCTCGCCGTACACATCCAGCTGGAGCTGGTGCGCGGCGCCGTTGCCGACCCGGACCGGCCCCGAGCGCTCATAGCCGGGCAGCCAGTCGAGCTCCGCCTCACCCAGCTCACGCTCGCCCGCGATCCCGTACATGATCTGCAGATTCTCCGGGTCGCCGGCGACCGCGCGCAGCAGCCATTCGCGCCAGGCGCGGGCCTCCTCGCGGTAGCCCGTGCGCAGCAGCGAGGAGAGCGTGATCGCGGCGTCGCGCAGCCAGGTGTAGCGGTAGTCCCAGTTCCGCACGCCGCCGATCTCCTCGGGCAGCGAGGTCGTCGGCGCCGCCACGATCCCGCCCGTCGGCGCGTAGGTCAGCGCCTTGAGCGTGATCAGCGAACGGACCACCGCCTCCCGGTAGGGGCCGTGGTACGTGCAGTGCTCGACCCATTCGCGCCAGAAGTCGGAGGTCGCCTCCAGCGAGCCCTCCGGGTCGGGCAGCGCGGGCGGCTGCCGGTGCGAGGGCTGCCAGCTGATCGTGAAGGTGATCCGGTCGCCCGGCGCCACCGTGAAGTCGGAGTACGTCGTGAGGTCCTTGCCGTACGTCTCGGCGTCCGTATCCAGCCAGACCGAGTCGGGCCCCGCGACGGCGACCGTGCGGTTGTCCACCTTGTGGACCCAGGGCACGACCCGCCCGTAACTGAACCGCATCCGCAGCGCGGACCGCATCGGCACGCGTCCGCTGATGCCCTCCACGATCCGGATCACCTGCGGCGCGCCGTCACGCGGCGGCATGAAATCGGTCACTCTCACGGTGCCGCGCGGGGTGTCCCACTCCGATTCGAGAATCAGTGAGTCTCCGCGGTAGCGGCGCCGGGTGGCCCGCGGCGGTACGGAACCCGCGGGATGGGCGGGGCCCAGCCGCCAGAAACCATGCTCATCGGTGCCGAGCAGAGCCGCGAACACGGCATGCGAGTCGAAGCGGGGCAGGCACAGCCAATCGACTGTGCCGTCCCGGCAGACCAGGGCAGCGGTCTGCATGTCTCCGATGAGTGCGTAATCCTCGATGCGCCCGGCCACGTGCATCTCCAGTCGAACGGCCATGTCCGCCCCGTGGGGCGCGTACTTCGGTCAAGGGTCGTTGACGAGCTCTATTTCCGGGAAATCGGGCGGGAATGGTGCCGTTTGCCGGCCGGACTCGGCAGCGAATGTTTGAGCAGGATACGACGCACGACGGGGCTCTGCGCCACGGTCCCGACAACATCGGTCCGCCGAACGGGCGGGTCAAGGGTGACTCGCGGGAAAAAAGGCCGACTCGGGGGAAAGGCTCATCGGATGCGGACGGCGGCGCGTGGCCGGAAGCACCCTCCCCTCGGCGCTGATACCCTGGTAGCCCGTGGACCGGTGGACTCCCTGCACGCAACGGGGCCCCGTACCCGCAGCGACGGAAGTCCCTTCAGTCTTCGACCGGGACACCGGCACGCACCTCAGACCGCGACCACGGGAGCCCCCTCTTGGCCATGCCGAACCGATCCACGACATCCTCGACGACCAAGCACATCTTCGTCACCGGGGGTGTTGCCTCCTCCCTCGGCAAGGGCCTGACCGCCTCCAGTCTGGGCGCGCTGCTCAAGGCGCGTGGCCTGCGGGTCACCATGCAGAAGCTCGACCCGTATCTGAACGTCGACCCGGGCACGATGAACCCGTTCCAGCACGGTGAGGTCTTCGTCACCAATGACGGAGCCGAGACCGACCTGGACATCGGCCACTACGAGCGCTTCCTCGATGTGGACCTCGACGGCTCGGCCAATGTCACCACTGGCCAGGTCTACTCGCAGGTCATCGCGAAGGAGCGGCGCGGCGAGTACCTGGGTGACACGGTTCAGGTCATTCCGCACATCACCAACGAGATCAAGCACCGCATCCGGCGCATGGCCGCCGACGACGTCGATGTCGTCATCACGGAGGTCGGCGGCACGGTCGGCGACATCGAGTCGCTGCCGTTCCTGGAGACCGTCCGCCAGGTGCGCCACGAGGTCGGCCGCGACAACGTCTTCGTCGTGCACATCTCGCTGCTGCCGTACATCGGCCCCTCCGGGGAGCTGAAGACCAAGCCGACCCAGCACTCGGTCGCGGCCCTGCGCAACATCGGTATCCAGCCGGACGCGATCGTGCTCCGCGCCGACCGCGACGTACCGACCGCGATCAAGCGCAAGATCTCGCTGATGTGCGATGTCGACGAGACGGCCGTGGTGGCGTGTGTGGACGCCAAGTCGATCTACGACATCCCGAAGGTGCTGCACACCGAGGGCCTGGACGCCTATGTCGTGCGCAAGCTGGATCTGCCGTTCCGCGATGTGGACTGGACGGTCTGGGACGATCTGCTGGACCGCGTCCACAACCCCGACCACGAGGTCACCGTCGCGCTGGTCGGCAAGTACATCGACCTCCCGGACGCCTATCTCTCGGTGACCGAGGCGATCCGCGCCGGGGGCTTCGCGAACAGGGCGCGCGTCAAGGTGAAGTGGGTCACCTCGGACGACTGCAAGACCCCGGCGGGCGCCGCCAGGCAGCTGGCCGACGTCGACGGGATCCTGATCCCCGGCGGCTTCGGCGAGCGCGGTGTCACCGGCAAGGTCGGCGCCATCCAGTACGCCAGGGAGCACAAGGTCCCGCTGCTCGGCCTCTGCCTGGGCCTCCAGTGCATCGTCATCGAGGCCGCGCGCAATGTCGCCGGGATCCCCGACGCCAACTCCACCGAGTTCGACTCCGGCACCGCCCACCCGGTGATCTCCACCATGGAGGAACAGCTCGCCTATGTGGAGGGCGCCGGAGACCTGGGCGGCACGATGCGGCTCGGTCTCTACCCGGCGAAGCTCGCCGAGGGCTCGATCGTGCGCGAGGTCTATGACGACCAGCCGTACGTGGAGGAGCGCCACCGCCACCGCTACGAGGTCAACAACGCGTACCGCGCGGAGCTGGAGAAGAAGGCCGGGCTGGTCTTCTCGGGCACGTCCCCGGACAACAAGCTGGTCGAGTACGTCGAGTACGCGCGCTCCACGCACCCGTATCTGGTCGCCACCCAGGCCCACCCGGAGCTGCGGTCCCGGCCGACCAGGCCGCATCCGCTCTTCGCCGGGCTGGTGAAGGCCGCGGTGGAGCGCCGGCGGGACGCCCGCGCGGGCTCGGACCAGGGCGGGCCGCGGACCCCGGTGGAGCCGGTGGCCGCCCAGTCCTGAGCGATCCCCCCAAGCGATACGGTGGGAGCCGGGGCACGGGTCTTTCGGGACCTGTGCCCCGGTTTCCGCTTGTGCGCCACAGTGTGGGAGGACGCTTTCATGACGATCAAGGACGCCCCCGAGGAGTGGCGGGTCACCGCGACCTCGACGCCCTTCCGCGGCAACAAGACCAGTGTCCGTACGGATGAAGTGGTCATGCCCGACGGTTCGGTCGTGTCGCGCGACTACCAGGTCCACCCCGGATCCGTGGCGATCCTCGCCCTGGACGACGCGGGCCGGGTCCTCGTACTGCGCCAGTACCGCCATCCCGTCCGCCACAAGCTCTGGGAGATCCCGGCGGGCCTGCTCGATGTGCCGGGCGAGAACCCGCTGCACGCGGCCCAGCGCGAGCTGTACGAGGAGGCGCATGTCAAGGCCGAGGACTGGCGGGTGCTGACCGACGTCTACACCACGCCAGGCGGCTCCGACGAGGCGGTACGGGTCTTCCTCGCGCGCGGTCTGTCGGAGGCGGAGGGCGAGCGCTTCGAGGTCTCCGACGAGGAGGCGGACATGGAGCTGGCCCGGGTGGAGACGGCCGAGCTGGTACGGGGTGTGCTCGCCGGTGAACTGCACAACAACTGCCTCGCGGTCGGGGTGCTTGCGCTCACCGCGGCGCTGGCGGGCGGCGGCATCGAGTCGCTTCGGCCGGCCGAGGCACCCTGGCCCGCGCGCCCGTTCGAATCCTGAGCCCGTCCTGAGCCAGTCCTGAGCTGGTCCTGAACCGGTCCTGAGGCCGGTGCCTCCGCGCCCCGGCGTCCGGTGATTCTCCAGTCTGAAAAAATGCTGATCCGATTGGGGGACATATCGGCCACGCTCCACCGTTCTCGTCGCTGAGAGTGAACTACGCTCGTACCGCCCGTGCGGAGACCCGCCGGGCTCGGCTCGTGCGCAGGCGGACGGAGCGTGGCCCGTGACGGATCAGGCGGTGGATGTGAGTGGCCCCGGCCGTCCGGGCGCCGGGGGAAAGCGCGGCAGCACTCGGAGCGGGAAGCCAACCGCCCTGGGGGCGGACGAAACTGACGGCCCGTCGGGCAAGCGGCGGAGCCGTGCCACATCGGCCGCCAAGAAGCGGTCGACAGCGGGTTCCGAGATGAAAGGTACGGCCCGGGTGAGTGTCCCGGAGGGTCCCGAGGACGCGACCGACGCCGTGAGCGCGAGCGGCACGGCGAGGCAGACGCCGGACGGTGTGACGGAGCGTGGTGACGCGCGGCAGGCGCTGTGCGAGGAGGCGCGTACGGACGAATCGGGTCCGGCGGACGGACCCGCCGGACCCGCCGGACCCGCAGATCAGGCCCCGGCCGATCAGGCCCCGATGGAGACCGGTCCGGGGGCCGGCGCTCCTCCCGGGGGCGACGCTTCACGGTCCGGGACGGCGGATCCACGGTCCGAGCCGGGGGATCTGCCGTCCGGGCCCGGAGCCGGATGTCTGTCCCCGGTCATCCCCGCCGAGCCGGCCGTACCCCGTCCGGACCTCACGCGGCCGGCCGAGCCGGCGGGAGCGCCGTCCGACGAGCGTGGCCCGCACCGGGGGAGGCCCGCGCACGACGGGGCGTTCTTCGGCAGACAGCGGGAACTCAAGGCGCTGCGCGGCGACATCGAGCGGGCCGGGCTCAACACGCTCTCCGGCCGCAAGGAGCCGCGCGCCCGGGTGCTGCTGATCGCGGGCCGGCCGGGCTCGGGCCGTACCGCGCTGGCCGAGGAGCTGACCCGGCAGCTGATCGACGGCTATCCGGACGGTGTCGTACGGACCCGGCTCACCGAGCCCGGCGGCGAAGCGGTGCCCACCGAGCGGACCGCGCGCGAGATCCTTGACGCGTTCGGCCTCGCCACCCCGCCGGGCGCGGGCGAGGACGAGCTGTCCGAGATGGTCCGCGAGGCGCTTTCCGTACGGCGGGTGCTGCTGCTCCTCGACGACGCCGTGAACGCCGAGCAGGTCGATCCGCTGGTGCCCGACAACCCCGGCTGTCTGGTGGTCGCGGTCGCGCAGGGCCCGCTCACCGGGATCCCCGACGTCCGGCCGTGCACGCTCGGCGGCATGGACACCAAGTCCGCCATCGAACTGCTCGGCCGGTTCACCGGCGCCGTCCGGATCACCGTCGATCCCCAGGCCGCGGAGTCGCTGGCCGAGGAGTGCGGCGGCCAGCCCGCCGCGCTCGTGCTGGCCGGCGGCTGGCTGGCCGCCCGGCCCACCGCGTCCGTCGCCGATGTGACCAAACAGCTGCGGGCCCTGCCGCACGATTGGGACCGGCCCGTCGGCGACCGGCCGCTCGCACGCGCCTTCCATCTCGTCTACGAGACCCTGCCGTCGCCCGCCGCCCGGATACTGCGACTGCTCGCCCTCGCGCCCGCGGGCCTCGCCGACGCGCACACCGCGTCCGCGCTGGCCGGCTGTTCCGTCTCGGCCGCCAGGACCACACTGGACGACTTCGCCGCCCGGGGACTGCTCCGGACGGTCGACGCCGAGCAGTACGAGGTGCCCGGCTGTCTGGTCCCGCTGCTGCGGACCGTCATGGCGGAGCACGACCGGCCCGCCGAGGTGCAGCTCGCCCGCGCGCGGATGCTGGAGCGGAGCGTACGGCTGCTCCAGTCCTGCCGCGCCGTCACCGACCCCGACGGCTCCCCGGCCCGCAAGAAGCTGGCCGCGCTGCCCCGCGCGCTGCGTTTCCCGAACGCCGCGGCGGCGGCCGGATGGCTGCGCGCGCGACAGCCCGCGCTGCTCGCCTCCGCCCGGCTCGCGGTCGCCGACGGCGAGCTGGACACACTCGCCCGGAGGCTGGTGGCCGCGCTGGTCAGGGCGCTGGCCGCGCACCGGGGCACGGAGGCCGCGGCGCCCGAGCTGTACGGGCTCCATCAGCTGGTGCTCGATATCGCCGAGCGGCGCGAGCTGCACCGCGAGCAGGCCGCCGCGCTGCTGAACATCGGCGATCTGGACGCCCGGACCGGCCGGACGCGGGACGCGCTCGTCCGCTACCGCGCCGCGCTGGACGCCGGAAGGACCGCGAACGACCTCTACGCGACCGGCCGCGCGATGGAATCCGTAGGTGGCGCCTACCAGGATCTGCGGGACTGGCAGCGGGCCGCCGACTGGTACGGCAGGGCGCTCGCCCAGCGGCTGAGCCGGGGCGAGCGGGCCGACGAGGCCCGGCTGTACGGGCGGCTCGGCACCGTCTTCACCTACGCGGGGCTGTACGGCGAGGCGCTGCGCAACTGGCGGGCCGCCGTCGCGGGCTACCGCAGGCTGCGCGATCTCCCGGGCCAGGCAAGGGCCTTGAGCGAGGCGGCCCGGGTCCAGGAGTACGCGGGCCGGCCCCAGGAGTCGCTGCGCACCTGCCAGGAGGCGGTCGAGTGGGCGCGGCTGGCCGGGGACGAACGGCTCCAGGCCGCTCTCCAGCTCAGGCTGGCCGACACCCTGGACAGGCTCGGCGATCCCACCGCGGCGCGGCTGCACCGGGCCACAGCCGATCGTCTGCTGGAAACGGAGGGAAAACACCTACGAAATCCGTAGCGCTTCGGCTGGGGATTGGTGCTTTGCAAGGCTAGACACCGAGAAATCCTTCATTAAACTGGCTACGCCGCACCTTCCGCGGCGTCTGCCCGCGCGCCACGTGTGCCCGGGTATGTATGGGATCGCCCCTGGACATCCCCCGGACATCCCCTGAGCCAAGGACCGTGATCTGCCGTGTTGGTCGGTATCCCCCGCGAGGTCAAGAACAACGAGTTCCGGGTGGCCATCACCCCGGCCGGCGTCCATGAGCTGGTACGCCAGGGTCATCAGGTCGTCATCGAGCGGAACGCCGGCGCCGGTTCCTCGATCACGGACGAGGAGTTCGGCGCGGCCGGCGCGCGGATACTGGCCACCGCCGACGAGGTCTGGGCCGCCGCCGATCTGCTGCTGAAGGTCAAGGAGCCGATCGCCGAGGAGTACCACCGGCTGCGCAAGGGGCAGACGCTCTTCACGTATCTGCATCTCGCCGCGTCCCGCGCGTGCACGGACGCCCTGCTGGACTCCGGCACCACCGCCATCGCGTACGAGACCGTCGAGACCGCGAACCGCGCGCTGCCGCTGCTCGCCCCAATGTCCGAGGTCGCGGGCCGGCTGGCGCCGCAGGTCGGCGCGTACCACCTGATGCGCTCGGCCGGCGGCCGGGGTGTGCTGCCGGGCGGTGTGCCCGGTACGGCGGCCGGCCGGGCCGTCGTCATCGGCGGCGGTGTCTCGGGCTGGAACGCCACACAGATCGCCGTCGGCATGGGCTTCCATGTGACGTTGCTCGACCGGGACATCAACAAGCTGCGCGAGGCCGACAGGATCTTCGGCACGAAGGTCCAGACCATCGTCTCCAACGACTTCGAACTGGAGAAGGCGGTCGTCGAGGCCGACCTCGTCGTCGGCGCCGTGCTCATCCCCGGCGCGAAGGCGCCGAAGCTGGTCACGAACGAGCTTGTCGCCAAGATGAAGCCCGGAAGTGTACTTGTCGACATTGCGATTGATCAGGGCGGCTGCTTCGAGGATTCACGGCCGACGACGCACGCCGAGCCGACGTTCCGGGTCCATGACTCGGTCTTCTACTGCGTGGCCAACATGCCGGGCGCCGTACCGCACACCTCCACGTACGCACTGACCAACGCCACGCTGCCGTACATCGTGGAGCTGGCGAACCGCGGCTGGCTCGACGCGCTGCGCCGGGACCCGGCGCTCGCCAAGGGGCTCAACACCCATGAAGGCCAGGTCATTTACCGCGAGGTCGCCGAGGCCCATGGGCTGGATCACGCCGAATTGGCCGCGCTTCTGGGCTGAGGTGTCAACGCGCCTCGTCAACATCGCGCCAACGGCCGGATCTTGCGTGGCGAGGTCCGGCCGTACGCGTGTCCGGTGGCCGTCGGACGGCTGGTCAACACGCCTCGAACGTAATGCTTTCAACCGTTTCGCGCGTCGGCGAATCATGTGGGGCGCGCCTTGGTGAGAGGCTTGTGCGCCCTTGACAGAGAGGTGTTCCGTTGCCGACACATCGGGCCGGGTCCGGCGGATTGTGTTGCTGCGAAGCGGTGACACGCCATAGAGTCGCCAACCGTCGGCATGGTGCCACGCTGACCTATCGATAAGTTTCCTGGTCCAGTCCAAGGAGGTAAGACGACTTGTGAATGAGTCGACATTTACTCCCGGGGGTGGTCAACCAGGAATGCCTGTGAGGAGCCAGAGCCCGTCGTCCGGGCTCAAGGCTGTCGGCTCCGTAGCGGTCCGCACCTTCGCCACCCACCAGCACATGACGACAGCCCACCAGATGATGGACGGCCAACACGTGAACGCCATGGCCGGCAACGAGGGTGGCCGAGAGTCCACTCCATTCGCCGACTACGACGAAGTGCCCGAGGGGCACTTCTACGACCCCGACGCCGAGTACGAGCCGGACCCCGAGTACGCGGCCACCCTCGCCCCCGACGCGGCCCGCCAGCGTCGCGAGCGGATCGGCCCGACCGGGCGTCCCCTGCCGTACTTCCCGATCCCGGGCCCGCTGACCGACCACGGCCCCGCGAAGATCATCGCGATGTGCAACCAGAAGGGCGGCGTCGGCAAGACGACGTCGACCATCAACCTGGGTGCCGCGCTCGCGGAGTACGGCCGGCGTGTGCTGCTCGTCGACTTCGACCCGCAGGGAGCCCTGTCGGTCGGCCTCGGTGTGAACCCGATGGAGCTGGACCTCACCGTCTACAACCTGCTCATGGAGCGGGGCATGGCGGCCGACGAGGTGCTGCTCAAGACCGCCGTGCCCAACATGGACCTGCTGCCGAGCAATATCGATCTCTCGGCCGCGGAAGTGCAGTTGGTGAGCGAGGTGGCGCGCGAGTCCACGCTCCAGCGGGCGCTGAAGCCGCTGATGCAGGACTACGACTACATCGTGATCGACTGTCAGCCCTCGCTCGGTCTGCTGACCGTGAACGCGCTGACCGCCGCGCACAAGGTGATCGTGCCGCTGGAGTGCGAGTTCTTCGCGCTGCGCGGGGTGGCGCTGCTGACGGAGACCATCGAGAAGGTCCAGGAGCGGCTCAACCCCGAGCTGGAGCTCGACGGCATCCTCGCCACGATGTACGACTCCCGTACGGTGCACAGCCGTGAGGTCCTCGCGCGCGTGGTCGAGGCCTTCGACGATCACGTCTACCACACGGTGATCGGGCGGACCGTACGGTTCCCGGAGACCACGGTCGCCGGTGAGCCGATCACCACGTACGCCTCGAACTCCGTCGGCGCCGCCGCGTATCGCCAGCTCGCCAGGGAGGTGCTCGCCCGGTGTCACGCCGAGTGAGTCTGCCCGGGGCCGACGAACTGTTCCGTACGACCGGGGGCATGGCGCTGCAGTCCTCCTCTCCGGCGGACCGGCGCAGGAACGCCAACGGCGAGCCCCGGGTACCCGCTCCGGCGGGGGAGAGCGATCCGTCCGGCGACCCGGCGGGCGCCGCCTCCTCCACCGCGGTGGAGGAGCACTCCGCCGCCGGTACGGACGCCCAGGAGCCGTCCCGGAGCCGGACCGCCGACGCGGAGCAGGCCGCCTCCTCCGTGAAGGGGCGACGGCCGCAGGAGGCCGCCTCCGCGTCCTCCCCGGGCCAGGGGCAGGGTCCGGGCCAGTCACAGGCCGCCGGGCCGCAGGGCGGGCAGCAGCGCCGCCGGGGGCGCGGCGCCAACCGCCGCCCCAGCGGACGCGAACGGCACGACGAGAAGATTACGGTCTATGTCTCGGCCGAGGAACTGATGGACCTCGAACACGCGCGGCTCGTGCTGCGCGGTGAGCACGGACTCGCGGTGGACCGCGGCCGGATCGTCCGCGAGGCCGTCGCAGTGGTCCTCGCCGACCTCGAATCGCGGGGCGACGCGAGCATCCTCGTACGGCGCCTGCGCGGGCGCTGAGGATAGCCTGCGCGGGCCGCTCCTCCGCTCCCGCCCCCAGGACCTCGATGCCCCCGCCCCCCGGTCTTCACCGCCCGACCCGCCGCACTCTGGGCCGCGGGCCAGGGGCGTCGGCGCCCGAGCCGGTGTCCGAGCCCGTAGCGGAGTCCGCTCCCGTACCGGAGTCCGCCCCCGAAGCGGAGCCGCCGCCCGCACCCGTACCCGGGCTTGTGGCGGAGCCCGCTCCCGTACCGGAGCCGGTGCCCGAGCCCGCACGGGTGTCGGAGCCCGAGGCCGAGTCCGCTCCCGGTGACGGGCGGTTCACCGTACGGCTGGTCAACTTCGAGGGCCCCTTCGACCTGCTGCTCCAGCTCATCTCCAAGCACAAGCTGGATGTGACCGAGGTCGCGCTGTCGAAGGTCACCGACGAGTTCATGGCGCACATCCGGGCCATGGGGCCGGACTGGGACCTCGACCAGACCACCGAGTTCCTGGTCGTCGCGGCGACCCTGCTGGATCTGAAGGCCGCCCGCCTGCTGCCCGCCGCGGAGGTCGAGGACGAGGCCGATCTCGCGCTGCTCGAAGCGCGGGACCTGCTCTTCGCGCGGCTCCTTCAGTACCGCGCGTACAAACAGGTCGCGGAGATCTTCAGCGAGCGTCTGGACACCGAGGCCCGGCGCTATCCCCGTACCGTCGGACTGGAGCCGCACCACGCCGCGCTGCTGCCCGAGGTCGTCATCAGCATCGGGCCCGAGGGTTTCGCCCGGCTCGCCGTGAAGGCGATGCAACCGAAGCCCAGGCCGCAGGTGTACGTCGAGCACATCCACGCGCCCCTGGTGTCGGTGCGGGAACAGGCGGGGGTCCTCGTCGCGCTGCTGCGGGAGCGCGGTGAGGTCAGCTTCTCGGCGCTCACCGAGGACGCCGCGGACACCCTCACCGTCGTGGCGCGCTTCCTGGCGCTGCTGGAGCTCTACCGGGAGCGTGCCGTCGCCCTGGACCAGGAGGAGGCGCTGGGCCCGCTCATGGTCCGCTGGACGGGCGGGGACGGTGACGTGGAGGCCGCCGTGACGGACGAGTTCGACCGCGAGTCCGGACCGGCCGAAGGAGCGGATGAAGGACCGGCGGACGGAACGGGCGAAGGACCGGCCGACGGAACGGGTGAGGGAACGGGTGAGAAGAAGGTGACGATGTGAGGGAGAGCGAGCGGGAACAGGCCAGGGAGCGGTCCGCGGGTACGGTCGCGGACCTGGACCTCAAGCCCGCGCTGGAGGCGGTCCTCATGGTCGTCGACGAGCCCGCCACCGAGGAACATCTCGCGAAGGTCCTCGACCGCCCCCGGCGGGCCGTCGCCGACGCGCTGCGCGAGCTGGCCGACGAGTACACGGTGGGGCGCCGGGGTTTCGAGCTGCGGCTGATCGCCGGCGGCTGGCGTTTCTACACCCGGTCCGAGTACGCGGCGGCCGTCGAGGCGTTCGTACTCGACGGCCAGCAGGCCCGGCTCACCCAGGCGGCGCTGGAGACGCTGGCGGTCGTCGCGTACCGCCAGCCGGTGAGCCGTTCCCGGGTCTCGGCGGTGCGCGGAGTGAACTGTGACGGCGTCATGCGGACCCTGCTCCAGCGCGGGCTGGTGGAGGAGGCGGGCGCGGAACCCGAAACAGGTGCGATCCTGTACAGGACGACGAACTACTTTTTGGAGCGGATGGGCCTGCGGGGCCTGGACGAGCTCCCGGAGCTCGCGCCCTTCCTCCCCGAGGCGGACGCGATCGAGGCCGAGAGCCAGGAAGGCGTTCCGTCGTTCGATCCGGACGCACCGGATACCGACGCAGACGACAAGACGGAACTTTGATGCGAAGCAACGGCAGGAACAGCGGCAGCGGCAACAGGAACGGCGGAGGCGGGAGCGGCGGCGGCAACCGGGACAACCGGGGAGCCGGCAGCGGGCGTGACGACGAGCAGAAGCGGCCGTCCCGACCCCGTCCCGAGGAGCGCCGTTACGACGTCGGCCGCTCGGGTCCCACCGGTGGTTCCGGCGCGTCCGGGGCACCTGCCGGCGCGCGCCGTTCCGGTGGCTCCGGGGGTTCCGGCGGTTCCGCGGGCGGCGCCTCCGGCGGGGGTTCCCGTCAGGGCGGTGCCCGG
Source organism: Streptomyces sp. NPDC056835 (assembly GCF_042789485.1). NCBI lineage: Bacteria > Bacillati > Actinomycetota > Actinomycetes > Kitasatosporales > Streptomycetaceae > Streptomyces > Streptomyces sp. NPDC056835. The sequence continues at coordinate 8,250 of NZ_JBHUBB010000055.1, read as the reverse complement.
GGCGCGGCGGCCCGCGGCGGTGCCAAGGGCGGTCCCAAGCCTTCGCAGAGCGCCGGCCGCGGCGGTCCGCGGCGCGGTTCCCCGTCCCGGCCGCGCGAGCTGGACGCCAAGATCGAGCAGCGCAACCGCGACCGGTACGCGGACAGGCCCTCGGTCAAGACGCCCAGGACCAACCCGGGCGCCGAGCAGGAGGGCGAGCGGCTGCAGAAGATCCTCGCCCGCGCCGGCATGGGGTCGCGCCGGGCGTGCGAGGAGCTGATCGAGCAGGCCCGGGTCGAGGTGAACGGCGAGATCGTCCTCGAACAGGGCATGCGCGTGAACCCGGACCGCGACGAGATCAAGGTCGACGGGCTGACGGTCGCCACGCAGTCGCATCTCTTCTTCGCGCTGAACAAGCCGGCCGGGGTCGTCTCCACGATGGGGGACCCCGACGGGCGGCAGAACCTCGGCGACTACGTCACCAACCGCGAGACCCGGCTCTTCCATGTCGGCCGGCTCGACACGGAGACCGAGGGCATCATCCTGCTCACCAACCACGGTGAGCTGGCCCACCGCCTCACGCACCCCAAGTACGGCGTCAAGAAGATCTATCTCGCCGCGATCCAGGGCCCGCTGCCGCGCGATCTGGGCAAGCGGCTGAAGGACGGCATCCAGTTGGAGGACGGCTACGCCAAGGCCGACCACTTCCGGGTCGTCGAGAACACCGGCAAGAACTACCTGGTGGAGGTCACCCTCCACGAGGGCCGTAAGCACATCGTCCGCCGGATGCTCGCCGAGGCGGGCTTCCCGGTCGACCGGCTCGTCCGGACATCCTTCGGCCCGATCCCGCTGGGCGACCAGAAGTCCGGCTGGCTGCGCCGCCTCACCAACACCGAGGTCGGCATGCTGATGAAGGAAGTCGGGCTGTAACACGCCCCGCGGCGCCCCCTCGGGGATACGCCGGACAGCGCGAAGCCCGCGGCCCGATGGCCGCGGGCTTCGCCCTTGTGCGGACCGCCCGTTCAGCTTTATAGTCAAGGTGACTATTAAGGGGGTGGCCGTGAATCACGCGATCGTGACTCCGACGGCGGTGCGCGTGTACGGCCGGTGGACCTGGACCCACGGGGGTGGCCCAGGCTCCTCCCGGCCGGAGCGGTCATGACGGCCCGGGGGCGGCGCGTTCCGAGGGGATACGACCCCGGCGCCTTCGAGCCGTTCGCGGTCACCGTCGATCTCGCCGTCTTCACCGTGCGCCTGGGCCGGCTGCATGTACTCCTCGTCGAGCGAGGAGAGGAACCGTACCGGGGCGACTGGGCACTGCCCGGCGGCTTCGTACGGCCGAGGGAATCGGCCGGACAGGCCGCCCGCCGCGAACTCGCCGAGGAGACCGGCCTGGTGGCGCGGACCGCGGGCGCGCTCCATCTGGAGCAGCTGCGCACCTACAGCGATCCGGACCGCGACCCCAGGATGCGGGTGGTGTCCGTGGCGTACGCGGCACTCGTCCCCGACCTGCCCGAGCCGCGCGGCGGCGGGGACGCGGCCCGCGCCCAGTGGGTGGAGTTCGGTGCCCGCGGGCCGCTCGCCTTCGACCACGAACACATCCTCGCCGACGCCTACGACCGGGTCGGCGCCAAGCTCGAATACACCTGTCTCGCCACCGCCTTCTGCCCGCCGGAGTTCACGCTCGGGGAGCTGCGGCAGGTGTACGAGACCGTCTGGGGCGTGGCTCTCGACCGCCCCAACTTCCGGCGCAAAGTCCTCACCACGCCCGGTTTCGTCCAGGCGCTGGAGGGGCCACCGCGCCGGACGGGTGGCCGGGGGAAACCGGCCGCGCTGTACCGCGCGGGCCCCGCCACCACGCTGCACCCACCTCTGCTGCGACCGGAAGGACGGAACGCATGATCATCGCGAGGGCCCTGACCAAACAGGCTGCCACGGGCTCGCTGATCGGGCTCGCGCTCGGTGACGCGCTGGGCTTTCCCACCGAGTTCAACGATGTGCCGTCGATCCTGGCCAAGTGCGGTCCCTGGCGGGAGATGGCGCTCCCGGAGCCCGCGTTCGTCACGGACGACACCCAGATGACGCTGGCGTTCGCGCGCGGGATCAGGACCGCGATGGACCGGGGCGTGCTCGGCCCGCTGCGTCTTGAGCGGCCGGTGCGCGACGAGTTCGTCCGCTGGTACCACTCCCCGGACAACAACCGCGCTCCGGGCCGCACCTGCCTGACGGCCTGCGAGCTCCTCGACAGCGACCGCCCCTGGCAGCGGGCCAGCCGGATCGACTCCAAGGGCTGCGGCGCCAATATGCGGGTCGCGCCGATCGGACTCGTCCCCGGCCTCAGCGACGAACAGCGGGGCGGCGCCGCGCAGTTGCAGGCGGCGCTCACCCACGGCCATCCGACGGCACTCGCCGCCTCCGACCTGACGGCCCGCGCGGTCTATCTGCTGGCGCACGGCGGCGAGCCGCAGGGGCTGGTGGGCCAGCTGCGCTCGTACGCGTACGAGAACTGCGAGCACTACTACCACCGCTGGCTCGGCGACCTCTGGACCCTCACCGGCGACCCCACGCCCGAGACCTTCATCGCCCGGGGCTGGGACGAGTGCCTGGCGGCCCTGGAACGCCTTCAGGAGACCCTGCGCACCCCCTCTTCCGAGACCGACCCCTGTCTGGCCACCGGAGACGGCTGGATCGCCGAGGAAGCCCTCGCCACCGGCCTGCTCTGCTTCCTCCTCTTCCCCCAGGACCCGGTCATCGCCCTGCGCCGCGCCGCCTGCACGAGGGGCGACTCCGACTCCATCGCCTGCCTCGCGGGCGCGTTCGCGGGCGCTCACCTGGGCGCGGGTGCCTGGCCCCAGGAGTGGGCGGAGCGGATCGAGTACCACGGCGATCTGATGGCGCTGGGAGCGCTCTGGGATTCTTGATCCACGCGTACGCACGGAAGATCCACGCGTACACACGGAAGAAGAAGCCCCGAGGACCGTCTCCGCGCGGGCGGAGCTGGAAGAGGCGCGGTCAGGGACGGCGCTGCCCGGTGATCCCGTCGCGTACGAGGCGCTGGACGACTTCGTCGTCCGTGCCCGTACGCAGCAGATCCCGGCAGGAGGCGAGCAGCCGCAGCAGATGCGTGGCGTGCTTCCAGCGCGGGGCGCCGTGCCGGCGTACGTCCGCCGCCGGCTTCCCGTGCTGGCCCTCGGCGTAGCGGACGAAGGTCTGATGCGCGTGGCGGGACAGGAACGCGTCGCGCAGGGCGAGCAGTTCACGGCCCGTGTCGTCGATCCGCTCGACGAGCGGGGAGTGCAGGCACTCCAGCACATTCGGGTTGGCGCGCAGGGCGAGGGAGCAGAAGCGTTCCAGCTCCCAGGAGAACTGCTCCGGGGCCGGGCCGTCCACATGGGTCGGCGGCTTCTCGAAGCGCCAGAAGAGCGGGGTCGGGGCGAGGAAGACACCGCGCCGGTCGGTGTCGCTCCCCTCCGTCGCGAGTCCGAAGGCGCGCGAGCCCATCACACACGCGTAGACGGTGTGTTCACGGACGAGCGCTTCCGGCGAGGTCATGGAGGTGAGGGTACGGGGAGAGGGTACGGGGGCACCCACACCGGAACGTTCCGGTGTGCTCCGTCCGTCCCGGGGAACGGCCGCCGCGCCCCCGTCGCCCGCGGCTGACTACCCTGGGACGAGCACTCGATCACTGAGGAGAACGTCGTGGCGGTACGAGCGGTCCGCGGAGCGGTCCAGCTGGAGCGGGACGAAGCCGGGCACATGGACGACCAGGTCAGGCAGCTCCTCACCGCGATCCTGGACCGCAACGCGCTCACCGCGGACGATCTGATCAGCGTCTGGTTCACGGCCACGCCCGATCTGCACAGCGACTTCCCGGCCGCCGCGGCCCGCGGGCTCGGCATCGTCGACGTCCCGCTGATCTGCGCCCAGGAACTGGACATCGCGGGCGCCCTGCCGCGCGTCGTCCGTATCCTCGCCCATATCGAGTCCGACCTCCCCAAGTCCCAGATCGCGCACGTCTACCTCGGCGCCGCGGCCACCCTCCGCAAGGACATCGCCCAGTGAGAACCGCCGTCGTCATCGGTACGGGCCTGATCGGCACCTCGGCGGCGCTGGCCCTGGCCGGCCGCGGGGTCACCGTCCATCTCAGCGACCACGACCCCTCGCGGGCCAGGACCGCCGCCGCGCTCGGCGCGGGGACGGACGAGGCGCCCGAAGGCCCCGTCGACCTCGCGATCATCGCCGTACCGCCCGCGCATGTCGCCGCCACGCTCTGCGCGGCGATGCGCGACGGCGTGGCCCGCGGCTATCTGGACGTGGCCAGCGTCAAGGGCGGCCCCCGGCGTGAGCTGGAGGCGCTCGGCCTCGATCTCGCCCCGTACATCGGTACGCACCCCATGGCCGGCAAGGAGCGCTCGGGACCGCTGGCCGCGACGGCCGATCTCTTCGAGGGGCGCCCGTGGGTGCTGACGCCGACCCGGGAGACCGACACCGAGGTGCTGAACCTCGCCCTGGAGCTGGCCGCGCTGTGCCGCGCGGTGCCGGTGGTGATGGACGCCGACGCGCACGACCGCGCGGTCGCCCTGGTCTCGCACACCCCGCAGCTGATCTCGTCGATGGTCGCCGCCCGTCTTGAGGAAGCCGACGAGACGGCCGTACGCCTCTGCGGCCAGGGCATCCGCGATGTCACCCGGATCGCGGCCTCCGATCCCGGGATGTGGGTCGAGATCCTTTCCGCCAACCCCGGCCCGGTCGCCGACGTACTGGCCGGGGTCGCCGCCGACCTCGATGAGACGGTCGAGGCGCTGCGCGCGCTCCAGTCCTCGGACGCGGACAAGCGGCGGGGCGGGGCCGCCGGGATCGAGGACGTCCTGCGGCGCGGTAACGCGGGACGGGTGCGGGTACCGGGCAAGCACGGCGCCGCCCCCACGACGTACGAGGTCGTGGCCGTCCTCGTCAGCGACCAGCCCGGCGAGCTGGCGCGTATCTTCGCGGACGCGGGCCGCGCCGGGGTCAACGTGGAGGACGTACGGATCGAGCACGCGACCGGGCAGCAGGCGGGCCTGGTGCAGCTGATGGTGGAGCCGTCGGCGGCTCCGGTGCTCTCGGCGGCCCTGCGGGAACGCGGCTGGTCGATCCGGCAGTAGTCCGGCAGCGGTCCGGCGGGCGTGCCGCCGAACGGGTGCGTTCGGGGTCCTGAGTACTCGGTAACCTTGTGCGGGGGCGTATGTGCGTCCCCGCACATCCACCCCCTTTGAACCAGGAAGGTGTCCGACCCCCGTGGACAACGGAGCAACCCCCGCCCGGACCGCACCGGCCGCTGTGATCGTCGCCATCGACGGGCCCTCCGGCACGGGCAAGTCGAGCACCTCCAAGGCCGTGGCCGCCCAGCTCGGGCTGAACTACCTGGACACCGGCGCGCAGTACCGCGCGATGACCTGGTGGATGATCACCAACGGTGTCGACGTGTCGGACGCCGCCGCCGTCGCGACCGCCGCGGGCAAGCCCGTACTGGCCTCCGGGACCGACCCGGCCGCCCCCACGATCACCGTGGACGGTGCGGACGCCGCGGGTCCGATCCGTACCCAGGAGGTCACCTCCAAGGTGAGCGCGGTCAGCGCCGTCCCCGAGGTACGGACCGTCGTCACCGAGCTCCAGCGCTCCATCGCCGCGGCGGCCGAGAAGGGGATCGTGGTCGAGGGCCGCGACATCGGTACGACCGTGCTGCCTGACGCCGACGTCAAGATCTTCCTCACCGCGTCCCCGGAGGCGCGCGCGGCCCGGCGCAGCGGTGAGCTGAAGGGCAAGGAGGCGACCGATGTCAGCGCCACCAAGGACGCCCTGGTCAAGCGGGACGCGGCCGACTCCAGCCGTAAGACGTCCCCGCTCGCGAAGGCCGGCGACGCGGTCGAGGTGGACACCACGGATCTCACGCTCCAGCAGGTCATCGAGTGTGTCGTGACCCTGGTCGAGGAGAAGCGGAACGCGAAGTGAGCACACCGTCAGCACCGGCGGCCGGAGCCACGTCACCGAAGGACGTGACCCCGGCCCCGGCCTCGGAGAGGGGCGCGGCGATCGGGCGCGGCATCGGCATCGGGCTGATGCACGGCCTGTGGAGGCCGCGGGTGCTGGGCGCGTGGCGGGTCCCGGCGAGCGGCCCCGTCATCCTCGCCGTCAACCACGCGCACAACATCGACGGCCCGATGCTGATGGGCACCGCGCCCCGTCCGGTGCACTTCCTGATCAAGAAGGAAGCGTTCATCGGCCCGCTCGACCCGTTCCTGCGGGCCATCGGGCAGCTGAAGGTGGACCGTACGGTCGCCGACCGCGCCGCGATCACCGACGCGCTCGGGGTGCTCAGGGACGGCGGGGTGCTGGGGATATTTCCCGAGGGCACCCGGGGCGAGGGAGACTTCGCCTCACTGCGCGCCGGGCTGGCGTACTTCGCCGTACGGTCCGGGGCGCCGATCGTGCCGGTGGCCGTCCTGGGCAGCACGGACCGCCGGGGCCGGCTGATACCGGCGCTGCCCCCGCTGCGCAGCCGCGTGGACGTCGTCTTCGGCGATGCCTTCGAGGCGGGGGACGGCAGTGGGCGGCGCACCCGCAAGGCGCTGGACGACGCCACCGCGCGGATCCAGGAGCGGCTGACCGTCCACCTGGAAAACGCCAGGCGCCTGACCGGGCGCTAGGAAAGACTTGAGTAGTGCGCCGCGTGCCGCGGCGCACCGATCACGATGAACGAGGTACGGACTTCATGAACGACCAGATCGACTCCGCCGACGAGCACGGAGAGCTCGGCGATGCCGAGTACGCGGACTTCATGGAGCTTGCCGCTCAGGAGGGCTTCGAGGCCGAGGAGGTGGAGGGCGCGATCGGTGAGGCCGGTCACGGCCCGCTGCCCGTCCTCGCCGTCGTCGGCCGCCCGAATGTCGGCAAATCCACTCTCGTGAACCGGATCATCGGCCGCCGTGAGGCGGTCGTCGAGGACAAGCCCGGCGTCACCCGCGACCGGGTCACCTACGAGGCCGAGTGGGCGGGCCGCCGCTTCAAGATCGTCGACACCGGCGGCTGGGAGCAGGACGTCCTCGGCATCGACGCCTCCGTCGCCGCCCAGGCCGAGTACGCGATCGAGGCCGCCGACGCGGTCGTCTTCGTCGTGGACTCCACGGTCGGCGCGACCGACACCGACACGGCCGTGGTACGGCTGCTGCGCAAGGCGGGCAAGCCCGTCGTGCTCTGCGCCAACAAGGTCGACGGACCGAGCGGCGAGGCCGATGCCACGGCGCTCTGGTCGCTCGGACTCGGCGAGCCCCACCCGGTCTCCTCGCTGCACGGCCGGGGCACCGGCGACATGCTCGACGCGGTGCTCGAAGCGCTGCCGGAGGCCCCGGCGCAGACGTTCGGCACCGCCCTCGGCGGCCCCCGCCGTATCGCGCTCATCGGCCGCCCGAACGTCGGCAAGTCGTCCCTGCTCAACAAGGTCGCGGGTCAGGACCGCGTCGTCGTCAACGAGATCGCGGGCACCACCCGTGACCCGGTGGACGAGCTGATCGAGCTGGGCGGCGTCGTCTGGAAGTTCATCGACACCGCCGGTATCCGCCGCCGGGTCCATCTCCAGGAAGGCGCGGACTACTACGCGTCGCTGCGCACCGCCGCCGCCGTCGAGAAGGCCGAGGTGGCGGTCGTACTGATCGACACCAGCGAGTCCATCAGCGTCCAGGACCAGCGGATCATCACGATGGCCGTCGAGGCGGGCCGCGCCCTGGTCATCGCGTACAACAAGTGGGACACCCTTGACGAGGAGCGCCGCTACTACCTGGAGCGGGAGATCGAGACGGAGCTGGCACAGGTCGCCTGGGCCCCCCGGGTGAATGTCTCGGCACGCACCGGCCGTCATATGGAGAAGCTGGTCCCGGCGATCGAGACGGCCCTCGCGGGCTGGGAGACCCGGGTCCCGACCGGCCGGCTCAACGCGTTCCTGGGCGAGCTGGTCGCCGCGCACCCGCACCCGATCCGGGGCGGCAAGCAGCCCCGCATCCTGTTCGGTACGCAGGCGGGTACGAAGCCGCCGCGCTTCGTGCTCTTCGCCTCGGGCTTCATCGAGGCCGGCTACCGGCGCTTCGTGGAACGCCGGCTGCGCGAGGAGTTCGGCTTCGAGGGCACCCCGATCCATATCTCCGTACGGGTGCGTGAGAAGCGCGGCCGCAAGAAGTAGGGCGGGAAGCCTGGACGTACGTCACGCCGGAAGCGGTGGGGCCCGGCACGGAATCGTCC
>NZ_JBHUBB010000054.1:0-36680 GCF_042789485.1 Streptomyces sp. NPDC056835 | reverse complement strand
AGCACGCGCGAAGCGCGGTGACCACGCGACGGAGTCGCAAATCGATCGCAGCGCAGTCCGGACACGCACCTCCGCAGGCCCCGGCCCCCGGCACCCACGCGGACCCGCACTCGAAAACCGGCCCGGCCGAAGGCCACCCGCACCCACGCGGACCCGCAGTCGAAAACCGGCCCCGCCGAAGACCAACCACGCCCACGCGCACCCGCACACGAAAACCGGGCTCAGCCCGAGACCACCTGCCCCCCGCGCGCACCGAGGCGCAGCCACGCCCAGGCGTCCGCTCCCACCGACGCCAGCGTCCCCGCGTCCGCCCGTACCTCCGGGCCCGCGCCCTGTGGGCTGTACGTCAGGACCGGGACGTATTCGCGTGTGTGGTAGGCGTGGCCGATCGTCGGGTCGTTGCCGTGGTCGCCCGTCACCGTCAGCCGGTCGCCCGCCCCGGACAGCAGCCCCAGCAGCGCCGACAGCCCCGCGTCGGTCTGCTCCAGGATCCGGCCGTAGCGGTCGGTGTCCTGCTGGTGCCCGGCGAGGTCCGTCTCCTGGACGTTGGTGACGATCAGCCCGTCGCCGGGCGCGCGTACCGCCTCCAGCGTGTGCGCGAGGACATCCGCCGTCGCGACGGCCGGCCGCCGTACGGCGGCATCGCACGCCAGGATGTCCGCCGCCTTGCCGACCAGCGTCACCGGGACGCCCGCGCGGGCCGCCAGATCCGGGAGCCGGCGGGTGTGGTCGATGTCCGCGCCCAGGTGCTGGACTTGGAGTCCGCCGTTGCGGTAGAAGCCGCTCGCCGGGGTGTCCAGGCCGACCGTGCCGCCGTCCCCGTCGCGTACGTACGCGCTGAGGGGCCCGTCCGCGTGGCCGCCGACCGCGATGACGCGGGCGACGGGCGCCACGGTCCGTACCGTACGGGCGATCGCGAGGATTCGGTCGAAGGGCAGGTCGTCCAGGCGGCCCGAGGCGTTCCAGTTGATGCCCGGGTCGGCCTCCAGGTTGTCGTGGACGAGTACCGCGCCGTCGACGAGGAGCAGGGGACGGCCGTCGAGCGGTTCGGCCCGGTGGCCCGCCGCGGACAGGGCCGCGATCACCGCGGGGAGGTGGTCGGCCAGCCGGGCCACCGTGACGTGGCTGAAGTCCGCGCCCATCATGGTCTGGTGGCCCGCGTACGTGTCCGCGCCCGGGTAGCCGAGCGCCGCGCGGCCCGCGGTCACCGGCAGCCGGGTGGACCTGGCCAGGTCGGGGTGGGGATGGACCAGGCCGAGGCCCAGTTGTCCCAGCGCGGGCAGCCGCAGCGGGCGGCCCAGGGACGCGCGGCAGTGGTCCAGTACATGCCCGCAGGTGTCGGCCGCGACATCGCCCGGCCGCAGCGCCCCCGCGTCCGGCATCGCGCCGATCCCGAATCCGTCGATGACGAGGATGACGGTCTTGCTCATGGCGGTGGCTCCTTACAGGGCCCGGCCCCGCGCGTCGTACAGGCCGGTCAGCCGGGGTTTCCCGGTGGAGAGGCCGGCGACGACCGCGACGGTCGAGCGGGTGACGAAGATCTGCGTACGGAAGGCGAGTACGGCGGTGTCCCCGGCCCGCACCTCGCCGGCCGGGGGTGCGTCAAGCAGGCGGTAGTAGTCGATGTTCTCGGCGGGGGCGCCCTGGACCGGAAGGCGCAGACCGGTGCGCGGCAGCAGGGCGGTGCGGATGCCGGCGCGGCCGTAGAACCCGCCGCCGTACAGCGCGGGTCGGCCGTCCGCGAGAGTGTGGGCGACCTCGCTGACGTAGACGTAGGCGGGCCGTTCCGGCTGGTGCGGGTCGATCGCGTGGAGCGGGGTGGTCCCGGTGAGGCAGTGGCCGGGCTCGCCGTGGGTGGCGCCCAGTTCGGCCAGCAGAGGCAGGGTCGCCATGGAGGTGGCGCTGGGGGCGCTGAGCGCGACCGGGTGGTGGCCCCGGGCGGTGAGCAGTTCCCTTGCCTTGAGGGCGAGTTCGAAGTTGGGGGTGGGGGCGGGCAGGCCGGTGGCCGGGTCGCACAGGACGCAGGGGAACGCCGTGACCCCCGCGATACGGATCGACGGCAGCTGTTCGGCGGCGGCCGCGAACTCGTCCAGCGCGTCGAGGGGTACGCCGCCTTCCTGGCCCGGGTAGACGGAGCCGGGGACGCCTTCGAGGCGTACGAACACGTCCTGGACGAAGCCCAGTTCACCGGCGGCCTCCGAGACGGCCCGCGCGTTGGCGAGATCGAAGACGGTCACCGCCTCGGGCCGCCAGGCGAGCATCTCGGGGAGGTCGCGGCGGGGGATCTGTACGAGATGGCCGAGGTTCCCGGCCCCTGCCCCGGCGGCGTGCAGGGTGCGGGCCTCGGAGGGGTCGATCGCGGCGAACCGGGGGATGTGCCGGGCGACGGCCCGGATCAGCTCGGGGTTGCGGCCGAACTGTTTGACCACGAACCACAGCGAGAGCCCCAGCCGCTCGGCCTCGGCCGCCAGCAGCGCGGCGTTGTCCTCGACGGCGTCCGCGTCCATGACGTACGTGTCGGGCGGGATGGCACCGGAGCGGTGCAGCGCGGTCGCCGTGTCGACGAGCGCGGGGTTGCGGGTGAGGACAGTGTCCAGGAACACGATCAGCCCTTCAGGTCGTGCAGCGAACGGCGGAGGATTTCGATCACGAGATCGGCTCCGGCGCGCATGGGGTTGATCCGTACGGTCCAGTCGGCGAGTTCGGGGGCGTCATCGAGCGACGAGCTGGACATCCGGTAGACGAGCGGCGCGATCTCGTAGCGGGAGTTGGAACCCACGGGGTAGGGCGCGGCGCCGTGCCGCGCGGCGACGGCGGGCAGCTCACGGGCGACGGGGCGATCGAGCCGTACCAGCAGACAGCGGTCCTGGGCGTTGGCGATCCGTACCTCGGCGACGCCGGGCACCTCACCGGCGGTGAGCCGCTTCGCGATCTCCGCGCCCACTTGGGACTGGAGCGCCCACAGGACGGGGACGTGGGTGAGGGCGCGCAGCGCGTCGAGCGCCTGGTGCCCCTGGACCTGTCCGCCGCCCGAGTAGTTGTCGGCGCGGATCCGTGCGACGAGATCGCGGGTGCCGACGACCGCGCCGACGCCTTCGGGGCCGTGCAGTTTGAAGAGGGAGAAGCAGGAGGCGTCCGCCCCCAGTTCCACCCCGGAGGCGGGTACGCGCATCACGGCGTAGTTGTCGTCGACGACCGTACGGACGCCGGCGGCGCGGCAGTCCGTGAGGACCTCGCCCGGATCGTAGGAGTCGGCGAGCCGCTGCCGGCTGTGCTGGACGTACGCCCAGGAGAACGCGCCGGACTCCAGGGCGCTCCGCAGCGCCGTACGGTCGTTGAGGTCGACCTCGGTGGTGCGCACCCCGAGGCCGCGCAGGGTGACGGCGGTCGTCCGGTAGACCGGGGCCCGGTGGATCAGCAGCGGGTCACCGGGGGAGAGGGCCGCGCCGAGCGCGGCGCGGATCGCGCCCGTACCGGCGCCCTGGACGAGCGCCGCGTCCTCGGCGCCGAAGTAGTCGGCGAGTACGGCCTCGACGCGCGCGGTCGTACGGGGGCGGCCGAGCCCCGGTACGACACCGGCGTCCGCCTCGAAGAGCTGAGGTCCCTCGAAGTGGGCCGCGGTGCACTCCAGGAGCCGGAACTGCCGCCGGGCCGCGTCCTCCAGGGTGACGGTCGCCAGCGGGAAGGTCCGCGGGAGCACGGGCATCTCAGATCTCCTCGGTGTCGGTGTCGGTGTCGGTGTCGATTTCGGCCGCGGAGTCCGTGTCGGCGCCCGTCAGGAAGCGCAGCGGATTGCGCCGGGTCATCAGGTCGATCAGGTCGTCGTCCACGCCCGCCGCGCGCGCCTTGGGCAGGAAGGACCGGAAGACATGCCCGTACCCCTGGCCGCCCTCCGACTCCAGATAGCCGTGGCGCGAGATGTCGCAGCTGAGCAGCACGCGGTCCGCGTGACCGGCGTCCAGCAGGGCGAGCAGCAGCCGCAGCCGCGTGTCGTCGCTCTGATAGGACTCCTTGCCGACGGTGTCGAAGGCGACATACGCGCCGCTCGCCGCCAGTTCGCGGTGGACGGCGGGATCGTCCAGCAGATCCTGGTGGCCGATGGAGATCCGGTGCGGCGCCAGGCCCGTACCGGTGAGCAGTTCGAGCTGGGCGAGTCCGCCGCGGCCGAGCTGGGCGTGGGTGGCGACCGACAGACCGGTCGCGACGGCGGCGTGCGCCGAGGCGAGCAGCGCGCGGCTCTCCGGCTCGCTGGGCCGGTCGCCGTGGCTGCCGATCTCGCCGAGCACGCCGGGGCGGATCCCGGTGGAGTCGAGCCCGTCGGTGATCTCCTGGACCAGGGTCGCGGTGAGCCGGTCGACGGGCGTGCCGCCGATCTCGTCCCGGTGGAACGGCTCGTAGTACCAGCCGGTGGCCGCGACCACCGCGACCCCGGACTCCTCGGCGACACGGGCCAGGGCGCGCGGGTCGCGGCCCATGCCCCGGCAGGTCAGCTCGATGACCAGGGAGAGCCCGAACTCGGCACGCAGGGCGGCCAGCTCGGAGGTGACCGCGGCCAGATGGCGCCCGGGGTCGAGGACGGCGGCGCGGTCGCCCGTACGGTCGAGATCGAGGACGAGATGTTCATGGGAGAGGGCCGGGCCGCGCACGGCGGAGACGGGCAGCGGCCCGGCGACGGTGGTGAGATGAGGCATGAGTGGGGGTGCCTTCCTGGCGGGTCTGTCCGGCCCGTCGCGGGGTCAGCCCTTGACGGGGGTGAACAGGTCCAGCCAGTAGAGGATGTTGAGGAGAACGCCGCCGACGATGACCGCCGCGGGCGCCGCCGCCATCCGCACCACGGGCCTGCCCATCGCCTCGTTGAGGAGATAGAGCCCGCCGACGATGAGGATGGCGAGTCCGCCGCCCATGACATTGGCCGCCAGCAGTGAGCCGAAGAGGATCGCCAGTTGCAGGGTGTCGGTGATCGCGCTCCGCAGATGCTCGGAGGAGTCCCGCACGCTCGGCAGCTTGCCAAGGACCCTGCCGATGGCGGACAGGGCGAGCACTTCGAGGGCGAAGACCAGGGCGCCGACGACGGCCGCCAGGATCGGGTTCGGCATCAGATAGCCGATGGGGTAGACGAGCGTGAATCCGGCGATGCCGTACGCGCCGGACGCGAGGGCGGTCGTCGCGATCAGCGGGATGAAGCCGAAGACCCGGTAGAAGTCGACCTGCGCGGCCTCGCTGTACTGGCCCTTGGCGATCAGGAAGCTGGTCGCCTCGCCGCCGCCGAAGATATGCATCTGCGCCAGCACACAGACTCCGGCGCCCAGCACCATGAACAGCGGCAGATACCGGCGCAGTCGCAGCGCGCCGGCGCTGAAGAGCGAGGCCATCGGATCGTCTCCGGTCGCCACGGACTGTCCCGTACCCGAGGTCTCCTCACCGGCCGCCAGCGCGGCGGCCCGGTCCTCCTTGCGCTGGAGCAGGTCCTTCCGTACGGCGAAACCGATGAGCAGCAGCACGCCGGCCGCCATCGCCAGGGAGCCGGCGAAGACATTGGGCCAGAGCTTCATCGTCATGATCACGAGCGCCAGTTCCAGCACGGCGGCCAGTCCGCCGCGCAGCCGCCCGAACTGCTTGGTGATGGCGAGCACCGGGAAGAGCGTGAAGAGGAAGAGGATCGGCGTCGACATCTGCTGCATCGCCGTCAGGAAGTCGACGGGCAGATCGTGTGCCACATCGTTGGCCCCGTTGAGGCCGAAGACGACCACCGCGCCCCAGGCGCCGCCGAGCAGCGGCGCGAGCCACTTCCTCGGCGCGAGGATGCCCAGGATGTCGGTGGGGAGGAAGAGCAGCCAGGGATTGAGCACACCGCTGGACAGCGCCATCGGGGCGCCGAGGCCGAAGATGAAACCCGCCGAGAGGCCGAAGGAGACCGCGGTGGTGGCGGTCCGCTTGGAGCGTCCCTGGATGAAGTCGAGCATGAAGGGGCGTACGCCATCGTTGAACACGGCCAGCGCCATGTGCGAGATGAAGGCGGTCAGCGCGCACAGGGCTATGACGAAAAGTTTCTGCGTCAGCGAGAAGTCCAGACTGGTACTCGCTGCGAGGACGGTGCTGCTCACGGGGTCTCTCCTCAGGTCCCTGGCAGGTCTTCGGTCAGCCGCGCGCGGCGATGGCGCGGGCCATGATCGGGGCGATCACGTCGATCTGGTCGATGGCGAAGCCGAAGACCTTCTTGCCGTCCGCCAGCAGGGCGGCGACCTCGTTCTCGGCGGGGACATGGCGGCCGAAGGTGTGGCAGAGCGGCCGGCCCAGGAGGCCGACCAGGATGCCGAGGGAGGCGCCGGCGCCGGTGTGACAGGTGCCGAGGTAGTAATCGGCCTGCCCGGCGCGGAGTTTCATCGCGGCGTCCATGTCGTTGGAGATGGTGATCTCCAGGCCGTCGAGGCCGAGTGCGGAGACGGTGTTCGCGACCTCGGTCTTGCCGACGCCGCCGGTGAGGATCTTCGTCATGGCTGGGTCCTTCGCGCTACGAATGGGATGAGACCTACGAGTGGTGTGAGGCGGGGGAGTTCTGGGCCAGTACGGCGAGATGCAGGCCCAGGAAGTTGATCTCGGAGTCGGGAAGCGGGGCGCCCAACTCCCGTTCGGCGCGTACGGAGACCGCGCGGGCCCGGGCCACGGCCTCGGGATGTCCGGCCAGTTCGGCCGCCACCTGCTCGTCGGTCCTGAACTCCTCGATCGGCGCGCCGTCGAGCAGCCGGTTGAGAGCCATCATCAGATGGCTGGTGAGCATGCCCGCCGTGGCCTCGGTGACGGTATGGCCCTCGGCGGCCAGGGAGTTCAGCTCCTCGGTCACGAACGCGGCGACCTCGGGCCTGACCTGGCCGCTCTCGCGGAACAGCTGGACGCGGAGGGCGAGCTGGTCGTCCATGGTTGTCCTTTCCTTCGATTCCTTCGATCCAATTCCTTGGGTCCGACTCCTTGGCGCGGTCCTCAGGTCCGGCGATAAGACAGTAACCAGGATTTTGTATTTTGAGCCGACGCGTCAGCTCCGGGGGTGTCCTTTCGCGCGGGCGGGCGGGGGCGGGGTCAGTACGAGGGCGTGCGTTCACCGCGCAACACCTCGGCCTGGAGGGTGGTGACGACCGACAGATCAAGGGACTCACGTACGGCGCCGAGCGCCTTCGCCCCCTCCGTCCTGCCGATGATCGCCGCTCTGGAGTTGCGCAGGGACAGATCGCGGGTGACCTCGTCGCCGAGCGGCAGGACGTCCACGCTCATACCGAGCAGCCCATGCACCTCATCGAGGTTCCAGACGGTGGCGTCGGCCAGATTGTGTTCGAACAGCTCGCGCAGCTGCATGTACGACGCCTCGATCCACTCGATGTCCGAGCGCCCGGCGAACGCGCGCTCGGCGAGCATCCGTTGATCCTCGGAGGCGTGGTCGACGGCGACGCGCAGCCCCGGGGTCTCCGGGTCCGAGCCGCGCCGCAGCAGCAGTCCGTGCGCCCCGACATAGGTGGCCGGGCCCAGATCCGCGACCAGCTCGACGGGATGGTCCTCGATCAGCCGGTCGGCGGCGAAGCGGGAGAGGACGACAAGATCGACCTTGCCTTCGAGGAGCGCGGTCGTACGGGCGCCGGCGCCCCGCATGAAGGTGATCGCGAAGGGCGCGCCGGCCTCCTCGAAGGCGGAGCGCAGCCCGGTCGCCAGCCCCTCGTACCGGCGGGAGTACGGCAGCGGCATCGCGGCGAGGAGCGTGCCGAGCCCGGAGAGCCGCCACAGTATGGAACGGTCCGAGCGGACGAGGAAGGTGCCGAGGTGGCCCCGGGCCGTCGTCTCGATCGCCTCGGCGTTCTCCAGCAGTTGGAGCGCGGCCTGGACGGTGCCGTTCCCGACGCCCAGTTCCACGGCGAAGTCCCGCACGCGCGGCAGCCGGGTCTCCGGCTCGTGGTTCAGCAGAAGAACCGCCAGCTGCCGGGCCGCGAGGCCGTTGCGGGTCAGGAAACGCTCGTCAAAGCCAGTCACGAATGAGACAGTAAACAGAATTCTGGATACTGTCCAGGGTCCCGCCCGGGTCCGTTTCCGGGCCGAACGGCCGGGCCGGGGGTGGCCTCAAGGGGTCCGGGCGATCAAATACCGGAAGACATTCGGCATCCAGACCGTGCCATCACGGCGCAGATGCGGATGAAGCGCCTCGCTGATCTCCTTCTCCACCAGCCGGCGGTTCGTTGTCCGGATCGCGCCGTCGAACACCCCCGTCGACAGCAGGCCGCGGACCGCGCTCTGCTGGTCCGCGTACCCGAACGGGCAGGCCACCCGCCCCGAACCGTCCGGTTTCAGACCGGCCCGCGCCGCGACCTCCTCCAGATCGTCGCGGTGCCCCGGCCGCCCGGCGTCGTCCTCGCGCGGACGGTCGCTCAGCCGGCCCGCGACCCGCAGCACGCCGTCCGTGGCGCAGCGCTCCGGCGGACCCCAGCCCGCGAGCACCACGGGCGTGCCGTGCCGGGCCAGGGGTATCGCCTCGTCGAGCGCGGGCCCGAGCCCCTTCGCGTCGCCCGCCACGGAGCCGATCGGCTGGAAGGCGGTGATCAGGTCGTACGGTGAACGGCCGGGCCCCGGCGCGGCGTCGGCCATCCGGTCCACCGGCAGCAGCGTGCCCGTGCCGGCCGCGCGGTCCGCCCGGCCGTCCCGCTCCGGATCGGCGCGCAGCCGCTCGCGGGCCAGTGCCAGCCGCGCACTGTCGGAGTCGACGCCGGTCACCCGCGCACCCCGCGCGGCCGCGAGCAGCAGGGCGAGCCCCGACCCGCAGCCGAGACCGAGCACCCGGGTCCCGTTGCGGACCTCCAGCCGCTCGTACACCGCTTCATAGAGCGGCACCAGCATCCGTTCCTGGATCTCGGCCCAGTCGCGGGCGCGCGCGCCCGCGTCGGCGAGAACCCCCGGTGCCGTGCCCGGGTGCGCGAACCACTGGTGCTGCCGGCCGAGCGTACGTGTCATGGATAGCGCCCCAATCCGCCGAGGTCGGTCGTGCCCTGATGGACAGCCCCCCGTGTACGTGCGCGCGTTCTTCCCCCGTATGCCAGAGAACTCCGCATCCGTGCCCGCGTCCAGTGGGCGGCGGGCAAAGCGTGCATGCACCGGGCGTGCGCCCCCGCGCGCATGGCCGGTTCCTTTCGCCCGAGCCCGTACCATGCCCGCCATGGCGAAGGCACCTGTTCTCACGCCACGGGCGGACGACTTCCCCCGCTGGTACCAGGATCTGATCAACAAGGCCGAACTGGCCGACAACGGGCCGGTACGCGGCACGATGGTGATTAGGCCATATGGGTACGGTCTGTGGGAGCGGATGCAGCAGGAGCTGGATGCCCGTATCAAGGCCGCCGGCGCCTCGAACGCGTACTTCCCGCTCTTCATCCCGCAGTCGTATCTGACCCGGGAGGCGGCGCACGTCGAGGGTTTCGCGCCCGAACTGGCGGTCGTCACCCACGGCGGCGGCAAGGACCTGGAGGAGCCGGTCGTCGTACGGCCCACCTCCGAGACGATCGTCAACGAGTACTTCGCCAAGTGGGTGCGCAGTTACCGCGATCTGCCGCTGCTGATCAACCAGTGGGCCAATGTCGTCCGCTGGGAGATGCGCCCCCGCGTCTTCCTGCGCACCACCGAATTCCTGTGGCAGGAGGGCCATACCGCCCATGCCACCTACGAGGACGCCAGGGACTACGCCGCGCACATCCACCGGAACGTCTACGCGGACTTCATGACCGAGGTTCTGGCGATCGATGTCGTCCTGGGCCGCAAGACCGCGCGCGAGCGCTTCGCCGGAGCCGTCAACACCCTGACGCTCGAAGGGATGATGGGCGACGGCAAGGCCCTCCAACTCGGCACGAGCCATGAGCTGGGGCAGAACTTCGCACGGGCCTTCCACACCCGGTATCTGTCGAAGGAAGGCACCGAGGAACTGGTCTGGCAGACCTCCTGGGGCGCCTCGACCCGGATGGTCGGCGGACTGATCATGTCGCACGGCGACGACGACGGGCTGCGCGTCCCGCCCCGTCTCGCCGCCGTACAGGCCGTCGTGCTGGCCATCAAGGGCGACGAGCCGGTCCTGGCCGCCGTCCGCGAGACCGCCGACCGCCTCCGGCTCGCCGGCGTCCGTGTCCAGGTCGACGACCGCACCGACATCCCCTTCGGCCGCCGGGCCGTCGACTGGGAGCTCAAGGGCGTGCCCGTACGGATCGAGATCGGCCCGCGCGACCTGGAGAACGGCACCGCGATGCTCGTACGCCGCATCCCGGGCGGCAAGGAGCCGGTGGCCGTCGAGGCCCTGGCCGGGCTGCTGCCCACGGTCCTGGAGGACGACCAGGCGCTGCTGCTGACGGAGTCCAGGGCGCGCCGCGAGGCCCGTACCACCGACGTCTCCACCGTCGAGGAGGCCGCCGAGGCCGCCGCCGCGGGCGGCTGGGCACGCATCCCCTGGGCGACGCTGGGTGCCCGGGGAGAGGCGGCTCTCGCCGAGCACGGGGTCTCCGTACGGTGTCTGGTCGCCGAGGACGGGGCGGTGCCGGAAACGGATGATGAGGCGGGTAGTGTCGCCATTGTGGCCCGTGCGTATTGAGCGCATCCGTCACCAGGAGTCCACCGAGTCCCCTGCGCGGTCGTTCGCGCGGCGAAGCTCCTCTTACAAGAGGAAGCGCAGGTGTACGTAGATCGTCTACGCGTCGAAGCGTACGAGTCGCTACGTACCACCTTGGTAGGAGCTGTGAGACTTCTCCGCAGATCAGCGCACCCGCCCTCGTCCGGACGCATCAATGGCAACTGACGGGTACGTGCAAATTATTTGGGATGCCCCGTAATGGAACCCGGGAGGGCTCCGGCTCGTTGTTCACGACGTGAGCACGACACCACCTGTTCTCGCCGCAGAGCTGGCGCAGGCGTGGGCCGATATTCAGCGGTCCCACCCCGAGCTGCCGGATCTTGCCGCGCCAGAGTCCCTGATCGGAGAGTCGTCGTCCGCCTGTGGCGCCGAGCTCTCTTTCGAACGACTGCTTCACGAAGCGGTCCACGGCATCGCCGCGGCCAGAGGTGTCCGCGACACCTCGCGGGCGGGCCGCTATCACAACCGCCGATTCCTGGCGATCGCCGAGGAGATGGGCCTGGACCATCCCGAGGAGCCGCATCCCAGCAGCGGTTTCTCCCTGGTCTCGCTCAGCCCCGAGGCGAAGCGCCGGTACCGCCCCACCATCGAGCGATTGCAGCGCGCCCTCAAGGCGCACACGGTCGCGACGGCCGCCGACACGAAGCGCAGCTTCCGCGGTCCGGCCGCCAGACACGGCTCGTCCGGCGGCGGGGTGCGCGTCAAGGCGGTCTGTGACTGCGGCCGGAACGTACGGGTCGTACCGTCGGTCCTCGCCCAGGCTCCGATCGTCTGCGGTGGCTGCGGCAAGCCCTTCCGCATCCCCGAAGTGGTCGGTGCCGCGGGCTGAGTCACCGGCCGCCCCGGCCGCTCCCGGCCCCTGCCCGCCGCCGCGTCATGCCCGGTCGCGGTCGTATGGCAGAATGACCAGCTGTACTCGACAGTCGCACAGGACCCCTCTCTCCTCCGGCTGACGCGTCCATCGGGCGGATCGGGTACCGCAACCCCACGCGGCATCCCGTTGTGCCCAACCACGTCAAGACCAGGAGACACCACTCCAGTGGCAGTCAAGATCAAGCTGAAGCGTCTGGGCAAGATCCGTTCGCCTCACTACCGCATCATCGTCGCCGACTCCCGTACCCGCCGTGACGGCCGGGCCATCGAGGAGATCGGTCTGTACCACCCGGTGCAGAACCCCTCGCGCATCGAGGTCGACTCGGAGCGCGCGCGTTACTGGCTGTCCGTCGGCGCCCAGCCGACCGAGCCGGTTCTCGCGATCCTCAAGCTCACCGGTGACTGGCAGGCGCACAAGGGCCTGCCGGCCCCCGCGCCGCTGCTCCAGCCGGAGCCGAAGGCCGACAAGCGCGCCCTCTTCGAGGCCGCCGCTAAGGACGCCGGCGACGAGCCCAAGGGTGAGGCGATCACTCAGAAGGCCAAGAAGTCCGACAAGAAGGCCGACGAAGCCGGGACCGAGTCCTCGGCCGCCGCCGAGTCGACCGAGGCCTGAGCATGCTCGAGGAGGCTCTCGAGCACCTCGTGAAGGGCATCGTCGACAACCCGGACGAAGTGCAGGTGGCCTCACGCAACCTGCGCCGCGGCCGTGTGCTGGAGGTCCGGGTGCACCCGGACGACCTCGGCAAGGTGATCGGCCGCAACGGCCGCACCGCGCGTGCTCTGCGGACCGTCGTGGGCGCCATCGGCGGCCGTGGCATCCGTGTCGATCTCATCGACGTGGACCAGGTCCGCTGAGAACAGCAGAACACCGGCAGGGGCCGGGAGGGCCACGGCCTTCCCGGCCTTCGCTGTTTCCGGCGCGTGATCGTGACGCGTGATCGTGACAAGAAGGTGGAGTGTCAGTGCAGTTGGTGGTCGGGCGGGTGGGCCGCGCCCATGGGATCAAGGGTGAGGTCACCGTAGAGGTACGTACGGACGAGCCCGAACTGCGGCTCGGCCCCGGCGCCGTACTCGCCACGGAACCGGCCCAGGCCGGCCCGCTGAGGATCGAGACGGGCCGGGTGCACAGCGGCAGGCTGCTGCTGCGCTTCGAGGGTGTACGCGACCGTACGGGCGCCGAGTTGCTGCGCAATGTCCTGCTGATCGCGGAGGTCGACCCCGAGGAACTTCCCGAGGATCCGGAGGAGTTCTACGACCATCAGCTGATGGACCTGGATGTGGTGCTGGCCGACGGCACGGAGGTCGGCCGGATCACCGAGATCTCGCATCTGCCCTCGCAGGACCTGTTCATCGTGGAGCGGCCGGACGGCAGCGAGGTGATGATCCCCTTCGTGGAGGAGATCGTCACCGAGATCGACCTGGAGGAGCAGCGGGCCGTCATCGACCCGCCGCCGGGGCTGATCGACGACAGGGCGGAGATCGCCTCCGGCCGGGACGCCGACCCCAGCGGCGAATCCACCACCGGCGAGGACGCCGCGACTGGCGGGGACACCGCGACCGGTAGGGACGGCGGCTGATGCGGCTCGATGTGGTCACGATCTTCCCGGAGTATCTGGAGCCGCTGAACGTCTCACTCGTCGGCAAGGCCCGCGCGCGCGGCCGGCTCGACGTCCACGTACACGATCTCCGGGAGTGGACGTACGACCGGCACAACACGGTCGACGACACCCCGTACGGCGGCGGCCCCGGCATGGTCATGAAGACCGAGCCCTGGGGCGACGCGCTGGACGACGTCCTGGCCAGCGGCTACGAGTCGGGCGCCCATGGCCCTGTCCTGGTCGTCCCCACGCCCAGTGGCCGCCCCTTCACCCAGGAACTGGCCGTCGAACTCTCCGAGCGGCCCTGGCTGGTCTTCACCCCCGCGCGCTACGAGGGCATCGACCGCCGCGTCATCGACGAGTACGCGACCCGGATACCGGTGGTCGAGGTCTCCATCGGCGACTATGTGCTCGCCGGCGGCGAGGCGGCCGTACTGGTGATCACGGAGGCGGTGGCCCGGCTGCTGCCCGGTGTGCTCGGCAACGCGGAGTCGCACCGCGACGACTCCTTCGCCCCCGGCGCGATGGCGAATCTGCTGGAGGGCCCCGTCTACACGAAGCCGCCGCAGTGGCGCGGGCGCGGGATCCCGGATGTGCTGCTCAGCGGCCACCACGGAAAGATCGCGCGCTGGCGGCGGGACGAGGCGTTCCGGCGTACGGCCCTCAACAGGCCCGATCTGATCGAGCGTTGCGACCCCGCGTCCTTCGACAAGAAGGACCGCGAGACGCTCTCCATCCTGGGCTGGGCGCCGGAGCCCGGTGGCCGATTTTGGCGCAGGCCCGAGGCCATGGAAGAATAGGCCGCTGCCGTACGTCCGGCGCGCGCCCCTGCCACAGGGGGAACGACGCCCGCCCGACGCGAACGGCACCTCGGACTCTCTCTCGATATCCGCTGATGACCTGTGGCATCAGCGAGGAAGCAGACCTTCATGGCCAGCCTGCTCGACGTCGTCGACGCCTCGTCGCTCCGCAGCGACCTCCCCGCTTTCCGTCCCGGTGACACCGTGAACGTTCACGTACGTGTCATCGAGGGCAACCGCTCCCGTATCCAGCAGTTCAAGGGCGTGGTCATCCGCCGCCAGGGTTCCGGTGTCCGTGAGACCTTCACGGTCCGCAAGGTCTCCTTCTCCGTCGGCGTGGAGCGCACCTTCCCGGTGCACAGCCCGATCTTCGAGAAGATCGAGCTCGTCAGCCGCGGTGACGTCCGTCGCGCGAAGCTGTACTACCTCCGTGAGCTGCGCGGCAAGGCCGCGAAGATCAAGGAGAAGCGCGACAGGTGAGCCCCGCGGTGTCCGGGTCGGCTCGGGCACGCACCCGGGTCCACGGGACCGCCGGATAAGATCTGGCCCCGATGGACACCGAAGAACGGCAGACGGAGCGCGATCGCTCTTCCGTATCCCACGACGGGACGGAAGAGGGATCGCGCTTCGCGCGTTCCTCCCGGCGGCTCTCCGGACTTCCCGGGCTGTCCGGGGTGCCCTGGGGCAGGACGGGCCTGCTCGGGCTCGCCTGCGCCGTTTTCGCGCTGCTTCTCAGCAGTTTCGTGGTGCAGCCCTTCCTGATCCCCAGCGGGTCGATGGAGCCCACCCTCCAGGTCGGGGACCGGGTGCTCGTCAACAAGTTGGCGTACCGTTTCGGTACCGCGCCGGAACGCGGTGATGTGGTGGTCTTCGACGGCACCGGGTCCTTCGTCCAGGAGCCGCCGGAGGAGAACCCCGTCACCGGGCTGCTGCACGGGGCGGCCGCGGCCCTGGGTCTCGCCGCACCCGCCGAGACCGACTTCGTCAAGCGTGTGGTCGGTGTGGGGGGTGACCGCGTGGTCTGCTGCGACAAGAGGGGCAGGGTCGAGGTGAACGGCCGGGCTGTGGACGAGCGGTATCTGTACGCCGGCGACGCCCCCTCCAGCGTCCCCTTCGACATCGTCGTACCCCAGGGCACGCTCTGGGTGATGGGCGACCACCGCGGCAATTCGCGCGATTCCCGCGACCACCTCGGCGACCCCGGCGGCGGCATGGTGCCCGTGGACAAGGTCATCGGACGGGCGGACTGGATCGGCTGGCCGCTGGGCCGCTGGAGCGTTCTGGAGCCGACAGAGGCCTTCCACGACGTACGGGACCCAGGAGGCGCGGTGGCTCCGGGAGGCACGGTGACCCCGGCGGACGCGGGGACCCCGGGCGGTGCCCATGGGTAAGCGGGGGCGTCGCCCGAGCCATGGGGCGGACACCCGGCTGCCGACCGGCTCCCGGCCCACCACCGGCCGGACGCTGCCGGGGCGCGCGGAGCGCCGAAAGCTCGCCCGCCGGGTCAAACAGCGCCGTCGCAGGTCCGCGGCGAAGGAGATACCGCTGCTCATCACCGTGGCGGTGCTGATCGCGCTGGTCCTCAAGACATTTCTGGTGCAGGCGTTCGTGATCCCCTCGGGATCGATGGAGCAGACGATCAGGATCAGCGACCGGGTGCTGGTGGACAAGCTGACGCCGTGGTTCGGCTCGAAGCCGGAGCGGGGCGATGTCGTGGTCTTCAAGGACCCCGGCAACTGGCTTCACGACGAGAAGCCGCCGCCGGACGACTCACCGGTCGTGATCAAGCAGGTCAAGCAGGCGCTGACCTTCATCGGACTGCTGCCGTCCGCCGACGAGCAGGATCTGATCAAGCGCGTCGTCGCGACCGGCGGGGACACCGTCAAGTGCTGCGACCGGGACGGCAAGGTCACCGTCAACGGCACCCCGCTCACCGAGCCGTATCTGAACCCCGGGAACGTGCCCTCCACGATCCCCTTCGAGGTGAAGGTGCCGGCCGGACGTATCTTCGTGATGGGGGACCACCGGTCCAATTCGGCGGACTCGCGCTTCCATCTCCAGGAGGCGGACAAGGGGACCGTCTCGGAGGACGAGGTCGTGGGCCGCGCGGTCGTCATCGCCTGGCCGGTCGGTCACTGGCGGCGACTGGAGGAGCGGGAGACGTACGCCTCGGTTCCGGACCCGCGCGCCACGCCGACGACGGCACTGGGGCCGTCGGTGTCGCCTAGTGTGTCTTCCCAGGATCTGAACGGATTGATCCGGCTCCCGAGCCCTGCGGAACTCCCGCTCGTTATGGGAGTGGTGGGCCTGTCCCGACTCCGGGGCAGGCGATCGCACGGAGTAATCGCACGGAGTGAGGAGTGGATGTGGGGGATGTGGCGGTCGGCGCACGATCCGGACACGATGATCCCGAGGAGGGACACGAGCAGCTCGCCGAGTCGCCCGAAAACGTGACGGACCGGCCGATGGAACGCGGAAGCGGGTCCGGCGGGACCCACGGGTCCGGTGGGGTCCACGGGTCCGATGGGGTCCACGGGTCGGGTGGGGTCCACGACGGCGACAAGGACGGCGACAGCGACGGATCGGACGCGAGGAAACCGCGCTCCTTCTGGAAGGAGCTGCCCCTTCTCATCGGGATCGCGCTTCTGCTGGCGCTTCTGATCAAGACTTTCCTGGTGCAGGCGTTCTCGATCCCCTCGGACTCGATGCAGGACACCTTGCAACGGGGCGACCGGGTGCTGGTGGACAAGCTCACTCCCTGGTTCGGCTCCGAGCCGGAGCGTGGTGAGGTCGTCGTCTTCCATGACCCGGGCGGCTGGCTCGACAACACCCAGGCACCCGAGCCGAATGTGGCGCAGCGGTTCCTGAGCTTCATCGGGCTGATGCCGTCCTCCGAGGAGAAGGACCTGATCAAGCGGGTCATCGCGGTCGGCGGCGACACGGTGGAGTGCAAGAAGGGCGGAAAGGTCCATGTCAACGGGGTTCCGTTGAACGAGACCGACTACATCTACCCGGGCAACACTCCCTGTGACGACAAGCCGTTCGGGCCGATCGACGTGCCCAAGGGCAGCATCTGGGTGATGGGTGACCACCGGCAGAACTCGCTGGACTCCCGCTACCACCAGGAGCTGACCGGAGACGGCACGGTCTCCAACGACGAGGTCGTCGGGCGCGCGTTCGTGGTGGCCTGGCCGGTCAACCGCTGGTCGCTGCTTCCGGTCCCCGGCACGTTCGACCAGTCCGGGCTGAGCGCGGCGGCGTCGGTGGCCTCGGCCGCGGCTCCGGGGGCGCTGGGCCTGGCCGGAGCGGTGCCGTTCGTACTGTGGCGCCGAAGGAGGCTGACCCGGGGGCGTACCGCCGGGTAGGGTGCCGTCCCGGATCGTCGATCTCCGAGGATCATTCTCCGGAACGGCGCAGTGGCCGTTCTCCGGAGCGGGGGGAGTGCTGGGATGAGCGGGACAGGACGAGCGGAACGTTCGAACGGCGGCCACGGCCGCCTCGGCAGTGTGCTGTCGGGGCTGGCCGTGGCCGTCGGCTGTGTGCTCTTCCTCGGCGGGTTCGTCTGGGGAGCCGTCGAGTACCGGCCGTACACCGTCCCGACCAATTCGATGGACCCGACCGTGAAGGCGGGTGACCGGGTGCTGGCGCAGCGGATATCCGGCGACGAGGTACGGCGCGGCGATGTGGTGGTCTTCAAGGACGCGGACTGGGCCAATATGCCGATGGTGAAGCGGGTGGTCGCGGTCGGCGGTGACAAGATCGCCTGTTGTGACGCGGACGGTCGGCTCACCGTCAACGGCACGGCGGTCGAGGAGCCGTACGTACAGGGAATGGTCGGCGGGCGGGCGTCCACGACCGACTTCGACGCGACCGTGCCCGAGGGGAAGCTGTTCCTGCTCGGCGATGAACGAAGCGGTTCGCTCGATTCCCGGGTCCATCTGGAGGACGCGGGGCAGGGTTCGGTGCCGCGCTCGGCGGTCGACGCGCGCGTCGACGCCGTGGCCTGGCCGCTGGGCAGGGTGATCGAGCGGCCGGAGGGCTTCGCGGCGCTGCCGGGCGGGGTCTCCGGGCCGGGGCCGGTGCGGCTGATCGTGGTGGCGGTGGTGGCAGGGGCGCTGCTGATCTTCGGCGGTGCGGCGTACGGGCCGCTCGCCCGGCGATTCTCGAAGCCGCGGGGCGGCGGCAGGAGTGGTGAAGGGGTGTCCGCGGGTGTCCGCTGAATCCACGGGGACGGGTGCCTCCGCGGGACCGGGCGGGTCTGCCGAGGCGGCCGGGTCGGGCGGGCGAGCGCCGCGGAAGGTGGCACGGGTGGTGCTGCTGGATCCGGAGGACCGGATTCTGCTGCTGCACGGACACGAGCCCGATGACCCGGACGACGACTGGTGGTTCACGCCCGGCGGAGGCCTGGAGGGCGACGAGACCCGGGAAGAGGCCGCGCTGCGCGAGCTGGCGGAGGAGACGGGGATCACGCAGGTGGAGCTGGGGCCCGTGCTGTGGCGCCGGACCTGTTCCTTCCCGTTCGACGGGCGCCGCTGGGATCAGGACGAGTGGTACTTCCTGGCACGTACGACACAGACCGAGACATCGGCCGAGGGGCTGACCGAGCTGGAGCTGCGAAGTGTCGCGGGGTTGAGGTGGTGGACCTCCGCCGAACTGTCGGCGGCGCGTGAGACGGTGTATCCGACCAGGCTCGCCGGGCTGCTGCGCACGCTGCTCGACGAGGGTCCTCCGGGTGAGCCGGTGGACCTCGCCCCCGAGAGCGTCTAGGGGCGCGGGGGCCGGAGCACAATAGGGGGACGTACGGCTGAAGGGGAACATGCCATGAGCGCCGAGGACCTCGAAAAGTACGAGACCGAGATGGAGCTGAAGCTCTACCGGGAGTACCGAGATGTCGTCGGTCTGTTCAAATACGTGATCGAGACCGAGCGTCGCTTTTATCTCACCAATGACTACGAGATGCAGGTGCACTCGGTGCAGGGTGAGGTTTTTTTCGAGGTCACGATGGCGGACGCCTGGGTCTGGGACATGTACAGGCCGGCCAGGTTCGTCAAGCAGGTACGGGTGCTCACCTTCAAGGACGTGAATATCGAGGAGCTGAACAAGAGCGACCTCGAACTCCCCGGCGGCTGAAGAGCGTGATCGGGCCGGGGTGCCGGCACGAGGGGGTTGGTGCCGGTCCGGCGGTTGGTGCCGGTCCGGGGGTTGGTGCCGGTCCGGGGGTGCCGGCCTGATGGGGCCGGGGTGCGGGGGCGCCACGAACGAGTGAGCGAGTTTTCCACAACCGCCGGGTTGTCCACCAAGATCCACTAGTTACGGGCGGTCGCGTCAGAGTCGGTACCGGAGGTGGTGCCGAAATGAACGCGACGGGGGCACTGGGGCGGTACGGCGAGGATCTGGCGGCGCGGCGGCTGGCCGACGCGGGGATGACCGTGCTGGCGCGCAACTGGCGGTGCGGCAGGGTCGGCGAGATCGACATCGTGGCCCGCGACAAGGACAGCGGCGGCCGGGACGTGCTGGTCGTCTGTGAGGTGAAGACCCGCAGAGCCGGCTGGTTCGGGCATCCGATGGCCGCGGTCACGCCGGTGAAGGCGGACCGGCTGAAACGGCTCGCGCACTGCTGGCTGGAGCGGAACGGCGGTCCGCCGTCGGGTGGGGTGCGTATCGATCTGATCGGGGTGCTGCTGCCGGGCCGGGGCGCACCGGTGGTCGAGCACGCCCAGGGGGTGACCTGATGGGGTTCGCGCGTGCGTGCTCGGTGGCGCTGGTGGGCGTCGAGGGCGTGGTGGTCGAGGTCCAGGCGGACCTGGAGCCGGGGGTGGCGGCCTTCACCCTGGTGGGGCTGCCCGACAAGAGTCTGGTGGAGAGCCGGGACCGGGTGCGGGCGGCCGTGGTGAACTCCGGCGGCGAGTGGCCGCAGAAGAAACTCACGGTGGGGCTGAGCCCCGCCTCCGTGCCGAAGGGCGGCAGTGGCTTCGACCTCGCCGTGGCGGCGGCGGTGCTCGGGGCCGCCGAGCGGATCGATCCCGGCGCCATCGCCGATCTGGTGCTGATCGGCGAGCTGGGCCTGGACGGACGGGTCAGGCCGGTGCGCGGGGTGCTGCCGGCCGTGCTCGCGGCGGCCGAGGCCGGGTACCGCCAGGTCGTCGTTCCGGAGCAGACCGCGGGTGAGGCCTCCCTGGTGCCGGGGGTGTCGGTCCTCGGGGTACGGACCCTGCGCCAGCTCATCGCCGTACTGACCGGCGAGCCGGTGCCCGAGGAGGCGCCGGAGACCGCGCAGGGGCGCCCTGACGCGATGCTGGCGGGGCTGATGGTGCCCGGCGCCGGGGTGGGCACCGGTCTGGCCGCGGGCGCGGGCGACGGACACCGGCCGGATCTCGCGGATGTGGCCGGCCAGGAGGCGGCCCGTACGGCGCTGGAGGTGGCCGCCGCGGGCGGGCACCATCTGCTGCTCCACGGACCGCCGGGGGCCGGAAAGACGATGCTGGCCGAGCGGCTGCCCGGTGTCCTGCCACCCCTGACCAGGCAGGAATCCCTGGAGGTCACCGCCGTGCACTCGGTGGCGGGCATGCTGCCGCCCGGCGAGCCGCTCGTCCACACCGCGCCCTACTGCGCACCGCACCACTCGGCGACCATGCAGTCCCTGGTCGGCGGTGGCAACGGGCTGCCGCGTCCGGGCGCGGTGTCGCTGGCCCACCGGGGCGTGCTCTTCCTCGACGAGGCGCCGGAGTTCTCGGGCCGGGCGCTGGACGCCCTGCGGCAGCCGCTGGAGTCCGGCCATGTGGTGGTGGCCCGCAGCGCCGGGGTGGTGCGGCTGCCCGCGCGGTTCCTGATGATCCTCGCGGCGAATCCCTGTCCGTGCGGGCGGTACACGCTGGTGGGGGCCGCGTGCGACTGCCCGCCCTCGGCGATCCGCCGCTACCAGGCCCGGCTGTCCGGGCCACTGCTCGACCGGGTCGATCTGCGGGTCGGTGTCCGGCCCGTTCACCGAGCGGATCTGCTGGGACAGGGCGGCAGCGGCGAGTCCACGGAAGCGGTGGCCGCGCGGGTACGGGACGCCCGGCGGCGGTCGGCGGCCCGACTGGACGGCACACCGTGGACGGTCAACAGCGAGGTGCCCGGCCATGAGCTGCGTACGCGCTGGCCCGTCGCCCCTGGAGCGCTCGCGGCGGCCGAACGGGATCTGGAGCGTGGCCTGCTCACCGCTCGTGGCCTGGACCGGGTGCTGCGGGTGGCCTGGACGGTCGCGGACCTCGCCGGGCGCGCCCGGCCGGAATCGCGTGACGTGGCCCTGGCGCTGGAGCTGCGTACCGGCGTCGCTCGGGGTGCGGCGGTCGGAGCGGCGTCATGAACGCCGTCGGCATGACCTCCGTCGGCCCGGGGGAGCGGCTGGCGCGGGCCGCGCTCACGCGGATCCTGGAGCCGGGGGACGAGTGCGGCGGACTGTGGCTGCGGAGGTTCGGGGCGGTGGGGCTGCTGGAGCTGTTCACCTCACCGGACGCCCGACCGGAGCGGTTCACCGAGGTCGGTGAGCGACGGCTCGGCGGCTATCGGATACGGGCGGCGGCGGCCGACCCCGAGCGCGATCTGGCGGCGGTGCGCGCGCTCGGCGGCCGGTTCGTCTGCCCCGGTGACCGGGAGTGGCCCAGCCAGCTCGACGACCTGGAAACGGCCGCGCCCGTCGGGCTGTGGGTGCGGGGCGCCGCGGATCTGCGGCTCTGGTCACTGCGCTCCGTCGCCGTGGTCGGCGCCAGGGCATGTACTCCGTACGGGGCACATATGGCGGCGAGTCTGGGCGCGGGTCTGGCCGAGCGCGGTTGGGTGGTGACCTCCGGCGCGGCGTTCGGTGTCGACGGCGCGGCGCACCGCGGTGCGCTGGCGGCCGGCGGTGCCACCGTGGCCGTACTCGCCTGCGGGGTCGATGTGGCCTATCCGCGCGGTCACAGCGAATTGATCGGACGCATCGCCGAACAGGGGCTGGTCATCGGGGAATTACCGCCGGGCGACCATCCCACCCGCAGCAGGTTCGTCCTCCGTAACCGCGTGATCGCCGCGCTCACCAGGGGGACCGTCGTGGTGGAGGCGGAGTACCGCAGCGGATCCCTGGTCACCGCGCGCGCCGCGCAGCGGCTGGGCCGCTTCACGATGGGCGTGCCCGGCCCCGCTACCAGCGGCCTCTCGGCGGGCGTCCATGAACTGCTGCGCGGTGAGGGAGTGCTGGTCACGGACGCCGCGGAAGTGGTCGAGCTGGTGGGCGACATGGGCGAACTGGCCCCGCCGCGACGCGGCCCCGTCCTCCCCAGGGATCTGCTCGACCCGGTCAGCGCACGGGTTCTGGAGGCGCTGCCCGCCCGGGGGGCCTCGCGGGGGCCGGAGATCGCGCGCGGCGCGGGCACGACCACGGACGAGGCGCTCGGCAGATTGTACGAACTGCACTCGTTGGGGTTTGTCGAACGGCATGGCGACGGCTGGCAGTTGGCCGCCGCGCGGCGAGGCGGTACTTGACCTGGGGCATTCGGGTGAAAAGGTGATGCGAATGACCCCTGTCTCTCGATCGGTGACATGCCGGGGGCCGGCGCGAGCGGCGTCGGTCCCCGATCGAAGGTGTGGTCGACGGCGTCCGGCGTGGCGGGTGCGGGCGCCCGCTCCTCGCTCAGCGCGACGCCTCAGTCACGCTACGCTCACCTGCATTCCGGCCACCCCGACAGATGTCCCCCCGCACGTCACAGCAGAACGGCTCAAGGCAACGCATGCCCCAGCACACCTCCGGGTCTGACCGCGCGGCGGCGCCCCCTGCCGCCCGGAGCGGCGTGCGACCCCCCGCGCCCTCGTCGCTCGACGAGTTGTGGCGGTCGTACAAGACCACGGGCGACGAGCGGCTGCGCGAGCAGTTGATCCTGCACTACTCGCCCCTGGTGAAGTATGTGGCGGGCCGGGTGAGTGTGGGGCTGCCGTCCAATGTCGAGCAGGCCGACTTCGTCTCCTCCGGGGTCTTCGGTCTGATCGACGCGATCGAGAAGTTCGACATCGAGCGGTCCATCAAATTCGAGACCTACGCGATCACCCGTATCCGCGGTGCGATGATCGATGAACTCCGGGCCCTCGACTGGATCCCGCGCTCCGTACGGCAGAAGGCCAGAGCCGTCGAGCGCGCCTACGCCACGCTGGAGGCCCAGCTGCGGCGTACGCCCACGGAGTCCGAGGTCGCCGCCGAGATGGGGATCGCGCTGGAGGAACTGCACGCGGTTTTCAGCCAGTTGTCCCTCGCGAACGTCGTGGCGCTGGAGGAGTTGCTGCATGTCGGCGGCGAGGGCGGCGACCGGCTCAGCCTCATGGACACCCTGGAGGACACCGCCGCCGACGATCCGGTGGAGGTCGCCGAGGACCGTGAGCTGAGACGGTTGCTCGCGCGGGCCATCAACACCCTCCCCGACCGGGAGAAGACCGTCGTCACGCTCTACTACTACGAGGGCCTCACACTCGCCGAGATCGGCCATGTCCTCGGGGTGACCGAGAGCAGGGTCAGCCAGATCCACACAAAGTCCGTGCTGCAACTGCGGGCGAAGCTGGCCGACGTCGGACGCTGACGCTGTGCCGCCGCCCCCTCGTCCGTAGAGTGGAGGCGTGCCCAGGATTCGAGCGGCCTCCGTGGCCGAGCACCGGACCATGCAACGAGGCGCCCTGCTGGACGCCGCGCGCTCCCTCCTGTCCGAAGGCGGTACGGACGCGCTGACCTTCCCCGCACTCGCCGAGCGCACCGGACTCGCCAGGTCCTCCGTCTACGAGTACTTCCGCTCGCGGGCCGCCGTCGTCGAGGAACTGTGCGCCGTCGACTTCCCGGTCTGGGCGGCCGAGGTCGAGGCCGCCATGGCCGGGGCCGAGACGCCCGAGGCCAAGATCGAGGCGTATGTGCGCCGTCAGCTCGCGCTGGTCGGGGACCGGCGGCACCGCGCGGTCGTGGCTATTTCCGCGAGTGAGCTGGACGCCGGAGCCAGGGAGAAGATCCGTGCCGCGCACGGCGGTCTGATCGCCATGATCGTGGAGGCTCTCGGTGAACTGGGCCACCAACAGCCCCGGCTCGCCGCCATGCTGCTCCAGGGCGTCGTGGACGCGGCGGTCAGACGTATCGAGCTGGGCGCGGCCGAGGCGCCCCCGGAGATCGCCGAAGCGGCCGTCTCCATGGCGCTGCGCGGCGTACGGGGCTGAGCGCCGGGCGCGTACGCCGGCGGTTGCGCCGCCGGTGTCCACCGCGCGCCCCGCTGGAGCCGTCCAGACACCGGCACGGGAACGCCAAAGACCGGCAGGAGCCGCGACGGGCCCCGGCGCAGCAGCTCGCGGGGCAGCAGGGACAGCGGGTTCAGATAGACCGCGCCCCTCAGCAGCCCCCAGTGCAGACAGCCCGGCGCGCAGTGGGACGGACCGCCCGTCACCGTGGCGACCCGTCGGCCCGCCGTCACCTCGTCTCCTTCGGCGACGAGCGGTGACACCGGTTCGTAGGTGGTCCGCAGCGGCGGATCGCCCGTACCGGCCAGCGTGATCGACAGCACCCCGCGCCCCGCCACCTGCCCCGCGAAGGAGACACGGCCGGCCGCCGCCGCTCGTACCGGCTCCCCGGCCGACGCGGCAAGATCCACCCCGCGATGACCGGGACCGTACGCCGAAGCGGGCGGCTCCCACCCCCGCAGCACCACCGGACGCGAGCCCACGGGCCAGGCCCGGTCGGAGCGGTGCCCGGATCCGTCCCCGGCGGCCCCGCCCCCGGGCGCTTCCGCGGCCACTGGCGCCGCGGCCACCGCCTCCGGGCCCATCCGAAGCCCGAGCGGCGCCAGGACGACCGCGAGGAGTGCGAAGAGCGCCAGGAGTGCCATGAGTGGGAGTCGTGGGACGAGTGCGCCGACGCGGCTACGGAGAGTGGTCATGTCGTCCACGGTCGCGCACGACTGCCCGATCGCGCTGATCATGAACGGGATCTGTGGAGTACCGACGGGTTGTGGACAGTGCCGTCACCCAGGGGTGCGAAGGTCCCGTACACTTCTTGTGGCGATCCGGGTCACCGGGTCGACTTCGCACGCCCCGACATCGGCCCCTTCGCGCCGATGTCAGCGCTTCTCGGTCTCGGACTTCCGTGGCACAGCGCATCGGGGCGTCAGGCGCGACTGCCGTCCGGCGGACGCGACAACCGAGTATCTCAAGGAGTACGGCCATGGCCGTCGTCACGATGCGGGAGCTGCTGGAGAGCGGCGTCCACTTCGGTCACCAGACCCGTCGCTGGAACCCGAAGATGAAGCGCTTCATCTTCACCGAGCGCAACGGCATCTACATCATCGACCTGCTCCAGTCGCTGTCGTACATCGACCGCGCCTACGAGTTCGTCAAGGAGACCGTCGCGCACGGCGGCTCCATCATGTTCGTCGGTACGAAGAAGCAGGCCCAGGAGGCCATCGCCGAGCAGGCGACGCGCGTCGGCATGCCCTACGTCAACCAGCGCTGGCTGGGCGGCATGCTCACCAACTTCTCCACCGTCTACAAGCGCCTTCAGCGTCTGAAGGAGCTTGAGCAGATCGACTTCGAGGACGTGGCCGCCTCCGGCCTCACCAAGAAGGAGCTGCTGGTCCTCTCCCGCGAGAAGGCCAAGCTGGAGAAGACCCTCGGTGGTATCCGCGAGATGCAGAAGGTGCCCAGCGCCGTCTGGATCGTCGACACCAAGAAGGAGCACATCGCCGTCGGTGAGGCGCGCAAGCTCCACATCCCGGTCGTCGCGATCCTCGACACCAACTGCGACCCCGACGAGGTCGACTACAAGATCCCGGGCAACGACGACGCGATCCGCTCCGTCACCCTGCTCACCCGCGTGATCGCCGACGCCGTCGCCGAGGGCCTCATCGCCCGTTCCGGCGTCGCCACCGGCGACTCGAAGCCGGGCGAGAAGGCCGCCGGCGAGCCGCTCGCCGAGTGGGAGCGCGACCTGCTTGAGGGCGAGAAGAAGGACGACGCCGAGAAGCCGGCCGAGGCCAAGGCCGAGGGTGACGTCCAGACCTCCGCCGAGACGGAGAAGGTCGCCGACGCGGAGCAGGCCGAGGCGCCCGCCGAAGCCGCTCCGGCCACGGACACCGAGCAGGCCTGACCTTTCCCAGGTTCGGTAGTTGACGGCGGGGGCCCACCGGCCCCCGCCGTTCACCCGTAGATCCTTCAGACCTTCGAGAGAGAATTACAGATCATGGCGAACTACACCGCCGCTGACGTCAAGAAGCTCCGTGAGCTCACCGGCGCCGGCATGATGGACTGCAAGAAGGCGCTCGACGAGGCCGACGGCAACGTCGACAAGGCTGTCGAGCTTCTCCGCGTCAAGGGCCAGAAGGGCGTCGCCAAGCGCGAGGGCCGTTCGGCCGAGAACGGCGCCGTCGTCTCCCTCATCTCCGAGGACAAGACGTCCGGTGTCCTGCTTGAGCTGAAGTGCGAGACGGACTTCGTCGCCAAGGGTGACAAGTTCCAGACCGTCGCCAACACGCTCGCCGCGCACGTCGCCGCGACCTCCCCGGCCGACCTCCCGGCGCTGCTCGCCTCCGAGATCGAGGCCGGCAAGACCGTACAGGCGTATGTCGACGAGGCGAACGCCAACCTGGGCGAGAAGATCGTCCTGGACCGCTTCGCGCAGTTCACCGGCGGTTACGTGGCCGCCTACATGCACCGCACCATGCCCGACCTCCCGCCGCAGGTCGGCGTCCTCGTCCAGCTGGACAAGGAGAACGCCGAGGTCGCCAAGGACGTCGCGCAGCACATCGCCGCCTTCGCTCCGAAGTACCTGAACCGCGACGAGGTCCCGGCCGAGACGGTCGAGAACGAGCGCCGCGTGGCCGAGGCCACCTCCCGCGAGGAGGGCAAGCCC
This sequence comes from Streptomyces sp. NPDC056835, assembly GCF_042789485.1. NCBI lineage: Bacteria > Bacillati > Actinomycetota > Actinomycetes > Kitasatosporales > Streptomycetaceae > Streptomyces > Streptomyces sp. NPDC056835. The sequence continues at coordinate 9,884 of NZ_JBHUBB010000054.1, read as the reverse complement.
GAGGCCGCCCTGCCGAAGATCGTCGAGGGGCGTGTCAACGGCTTCTTCAAGGAGGTCGTCGTCACGGAGCAGGCGTTCGCCAAGGACAACAAGAAGTCCGTCCAGAAGGTCCTGGACGAGGCCGGTGTCGCCCTGACGCGCTTCGTGCGCATCAAGGTCGGCGTCTGAGTCTGTACGCGATCAACCAAAGACCCCGATAGGGTCTGACGCAGTCGTCCGGGTACCTGTCGGGCGGCCGCAGATCTGACGAGGAGGCCATTGCTGCACAGGGAACCGCAAGGACCCCGGCAATGGCCTTCTTCGTATGCGCACGAGGAGATCTCCATGGAACAGGCCGACACAAGCGACGACGGCAACAAGAGCGACAACGGCAGGAGCCACGGTCACGGCCGCTTCATGCTGAAGCTGTCAGGTGAGGCGTTCGCCGGCCGGGGAGCGCTCGGCGTCGACCCCGATGTCGTCCACGCCATCGCCCGCGAGATCGCCGCCGTCGTCCGGGACGGCGCCCAGATCGCGGTCGTCATCGGCGGGGGCAACTTCTTCCGGGGCGCCGAACTCCAGCAGCGCGGCATGGACCGGGCGCGCTCCGACTACATGGGCATGCTCGGCACGGTCATGAACTGCCTCGCTCTCCAGGACTTCCTGGAGAAGGAGGGCATCGACTCCCGTGTCCAGACCGCCATCACCATGGGCCAGGTCGCGGAGCCCTACATCCCCCTCCGCGCCGTGCGCCACCTGGAGAAGGGGCGCGTCGTGATCTTCGGCGCCGGTATGGGCATGCCGTACTTCTCGACCGACACCACGGCCGCCCAGCGCGCGCTGGAGATCGACGCCGAGGCATTGTTGATGGGGAAGAACGGGGTCGACGGGGTGTACGACTCCGACCCCAAGACCAACCCCGCCGCGGTCAAGTTCGACGCCCTGGAGTACGGCGAGGTGATCGCCGGTGATCTGCGCGTCGCCGACATGACCGCCATCACGCTGTGCCAGGACAACAAGTTGCCGATCCTCGTCTTCGAATTGCTGAAGGAAGGCAATATCGCGCGTGCGGTCAAGGGTGAGAAGATCGGCACACTCGTGAGCGACCAGGGCACCCGGAGCTGATCCGGGGCTGCCCCGTACGGGGATGGACAAAGCCCTGCCGGTCGGACACCGTGCAGGAGAAGACGCGACGCAGGTTCCGCCGGCCGATTCGTACGCCGGGCCCACTCAAGACACGCAGGAGCAAGTGGTGATCGAAGAGACCCTCCTCGAGGCCGAGGAGAAGATGGAGAAGGCCGTCCTGGTCGCCAAAGACGACTTCGCCGCGATCCGCACAGGGCGGGCGCACCCGGCGATGTTCAACAAGATCGTGGCGGACTACTACGGTGCCCTGACCCCGATCAACCAGCTCGCCTCGTTCGCCGTGCCCGAGGCGCGGATGGCCGTGGTGACCCCGTTCGACAAGAGCGCGCTGCGCAATATCGAGCAGGCGATCCGCGACTCCGACCTCGGCGTCAATCCGAGCAACGACGGCAACATCATCCGGGTGGTGTTCCCCGAGCTGACGCAGGACCGCCGCAAGGAGTTCATCAAGGTCGCCAAGACCAAGGCCGAGGACTCGAAGATCTCGATCCGCGCGGTCCGCCGCAAGGCCAAGGAGACCATCGACAAGCTGATCAAGGACGGCGAGGTCGGCGAGGACGAGGGCCGCCGCGCCGAGAAGGAGCTCGACGACACCACCGCGAAGTATGTCGCGCAGGTGGACGAGCTGCTCAAGCACAAGGAAGCCGAGCTGCTCGAAGTCTGATGAACGACTCTTTCCGGGGAGCCTCGTCGACAGCCGGGTACTGGGGACCGACCGACCCGGGGGCTGTCCCGGCGGGTCCCGCATACGATGAGCATCCCGCACAGCAGACTCGGCCCATGCCCATCGTGCCCGACGGACCCGCCGACAACGGGGACCAGCATGACGACCGGGGGGCTGCTCGGCCGGGCGGCCCCCTGTTCCGTGACGAGACTCCGCAGGAGCCCATGTCAGCGCCTCCGCCACCCCCGCCGAAGAAGCGGGCCGGACGTGATCTGCGTGCGGCCATAGGGGTCGGTGTCGGGCTCGGTGCGGTGGTCGCGGCCTCGCTCTTCATCGTCAAGGCCGTTTTCATCGGTGTCATAGCGGTCGCGGTGGTGATCGGGCTGTGGGAGCTGACGTCACGGCTCGATGAGAAGAAGGGCATCAAGGCGCCGCTCGTCCCGCTGGCCGTCGGTGGCGCCGCGATGGTCGTCGCCGGATACGCGCGGGGGGCGGAGGGTGCCTGGGTCGCGATGGCCCTCACCGCGCTCGCGGTGCTGATCTGGCGGATGACGGAACCGCCCGAGGGCTATCTCAGAGATGTCACGGCGGGGGTCTTCGCCGCGTTCTACGTACCGTTCCTGGCCACCTTCGTCGCGATGATGCTCACGGCGCACGACGGGCCGTGGCGGGTGCTGATGTTCCTCGTGCTGACGGTCGTCAGCGACACGGGCGCGTACGCGGTCGGCTGGCGCTTCGGCACGCACAAGCTGGCGCCCCGTATCAGCCCCGGCAAGACCAGGGAGGGGCTGGCCGGAGCCGTCGTCTTCGCGATGGTGGCGGGTGCGCTCTGCATGGAGTTCCTGATCGACGACGGGGTCTGGTGGCAGGGACTGCTGCTGGGGCTCGCGGTCGCGGCCAGTGCGACCCTCGGTGATCTCGGCGAGTCCATGATCAAGCGGGATCTCGGCATCAAGGACATGGGCACGCTGCTGCCGGGCCACGGCGGGATCATGGACCGGCTGGACTCCCTGCTGCCCACGGCGCCGGTGGTCTGGCTGCTGCTGGTCCTCTTCGTGGGCTCGGGCTGAGCGGTACCGGTTACCCTGAAAGGGCTCGCCGCCCACGGGTGGCGGGCCCTTTTGAGCCCCGCGGCTGTGAAGCCGTTCCCGTGAGGTCTCCCGGCACCGGCACCGTTCTGCCGTACTCCCCGCCACAGCGGGGGCGCCCGGCCTCGCCGCACCGAGGAGATTTGGTTTTTCATGGCCCCGCCGACACCCGGAGAACTCACTTTCGTCGCGCCCCGCGGAGCCAAGAAACCCCCGCGGCATCTCGCCGACCTCACCCCCGCCGAGCGCCGCGAGGCCGTCGCCGCGATCGGCGAGAAGCCGTTCCGCGCCCAGCAGCTGTCGCAGCACTACTTCGCGCGGTACGCGCACGACCCCGAGCAGTGGACCGACATCCCGGCCGCCGCACGCCAGAAGCTCGCCACGGAGCTGCTGCCCGACCTGATGTCGGTGGTGCGGCACATCTCGTGCGACGACGACACCACCCGTAAGACCCTCTGGCGGCTGCATGACGGCACCCTCGTCGAGTCGGTGCTGATGCGCTACCCGGACCGGGTCACCATGTGCATCTCCTCGCAGGCGGGCTGCGGGATGAACTGCCCGTTCTGCGCCACCGGCCAGGCCGGTCTGGACCGTAACCTCTCCACCGCCGAGATCGTGCACCAGATCGTCGACGGGATGCGCGCGCTGCGTGACGGTGAGGTTCCCGGCGGTCCTTCGCGGCTGTCCAACATCGTCTTCATGGGCATGGGCGAGCCGCTCGCCAACTACAAGCGGGTGGTCGGGGCGATCCGCCGGCTGACCGACCCCGAGCCGGACGGTCTGGGTCTCTCGCAGCGCGGGATCACCGTCTCGACGGTCGGTCTGGTGCCCGCGATGCTGCGCTTCGCCGACGAGGGCTTCAAGTGCCGGCTCGCGGTCTCCCTGCACGCGCCCGACGACGAACTGCGCGACACCCTCGTCCCCGTCAATACGCGGTGGAAGGTGCGGGAAGTACTGGACGCCGCCTGGGAGTACGCGGAGAAGTCGGGCCGCCGGGTCTCCATCGAGTACGCGCTGATCCGCGACATCAACGACCAGGCGTGGCGCGGCGACCGGCTTGGCCGCCTGCTCAAGGGCAAGCGGGTGCACGTCAATCTGATCCCGCTCAACCCGACGCCCGGCTCGAAGTGGACGGCGTCGCGGCCCGAGGACGAGAAGGCGTTCGTCGAGGCGATCGCGGCCCATGGTGTGCCGGTGACCGTACGGGACACCCGGGGCCAGGAGATCGACGGAGCGTGCGGACAGTTGGCCGCCTCGGAGCGGTAGGAGCCCCTACGGCGCCAGGGGGTAACCTTGGCCTGAACGCATTGCATATTTTCCGACAGGGGAGCGCCACAGCGCTGAGAGTGCGGCACATGTCCGTGGGAGCGGGCAGCGGTCGCAGACCCTCTGAACCTTGCCCAGGTCATTCTGGGTAGGAAGTTCGGACACCACTCAAGCTGTAGCGCCCTGCCCGGGGTCCGGCCGGTACGGACCCCGGGCAGGGCCGCGTCTTCTCCTGGACATCCCAGGAGGAAAGTCAGTGAGCAGTACCCGTAAGAGCATGAGAAGGGCGGCCGTCGGCTCGCTCGCCGCCGCGCTCGGTGTCTCGGCGCTCGCCGCCTGCGGCGGGTCCGACGGCTCCACGTCGTCCGGCGACGGCGGCGGCGGTTCGGGGTCGAAGACCGTCACCCTCGTCAGCCATGACTCGTTCAACGCCTCGCCCGCCGTGCTGAAGGAGTTCACCAAGGAGACCGGTTACACGGTCAAGGTGCTGAAGAGCGGCGACGCAGGCGCGGCCCTCAACAAGGAGATCCTGACGAAGGGTTCGCCCCAGGGCGATGTCTTCTTCGGTGTCGACAACACCCTGCTCTCCCGCGCCCTCGACAACGGTCTGTTCACGCCGTACGAGGCGAAGGGCCTGGACCGCGTCGAGGAGAGCACGCGGCTCGACAAGGACAAGAACCGCGTCACCCCGATCGACACCGGCGATATCTGCGTCAACTACGACAAGAAGTACTTCGAGGACAAGAAGCTGGCGCCGCCGCGGTCCTTCGACGATCTGATCAAGCCCCAGTACAAGAACCTGCTCGTCACCGAGAACGCCGCCACCTCCTCACCCGGCCTCGGCTTCCTCCTCGGCACGGTCGCGCGCTACGGCGACAACGGCTGGCAGGACTACTGGAAGAAGCTGAAGGGCAACGGCGTCCAGGTCGTGGACAGCTGGGAGCAGGCGTACAACGAGACCTTCTCCGGCTCCGCGGGCGGCAGGAAGGCCAAGGCCGACCGGCCGCTCGTCGTCTCGTACGCCTCCAGCCCGCCGGTCGAGGTGCTGTACGCCGAGCCCCAGCCGAAGGAAGCGCCGACCGGGGTCTCCACCGGCACCTGCTTCCGGCAGACCGAGTTCGCCGGTCTGCTGAACGGCGCGAAGAACGAGGCCGGCGGCAAGGCGCTGCTGGACTTCCTGATCGGCGAGAAGTTCCAGGCGGACATGCCGCTGAACATGTTCGTCAACCCCGTGGTCAAGGACGTCGCGCTGCCTGAGCTGTTCACGAAGTTCGGCGCGACCGTCGACACGCCCGAGACCGTGGCGCCCGGGACGATCGCCGCCCACCGTGAGCAGTGGATCCAGTCGTGGTCCTCACTCGTAGTGAAGTAACACCCAAGACGCCGGGGGGCGGGCGGGCCGGGCGCGGTGGGACCGGGCGCGGGCGGGCCGGAGGGCGCGCGAACGCCGTCCGGCTCGCCCTCATGGCGCTGCCCGCCGCCTTCTTCGCGGTCTTCTTCGCCTACCCCGTGGCCGCGATCGTCGGCCGGGGACTGAAGACGGACGGCGGCTGGCGGTTCGGCCGGATCGGGGACGTACTGACCCGCCCCGACATCCTCGACGTCCTGTGGTTCACCACCTGGCAGGCACTCGCCTCCACCGCGCTCACCCTGCTGATCGCGCTCCCGGGCGCCTACGTCTTCGCACGTTTCGCCTTCCCCGGCAAACAGCTGCTGCGCGCGGTCGTCACCGTCCCGTTCGTGCTGCCGACCGTGGTCGTCGGCACCGCCTTCCTGGCGCTGCTCGGGCGTGGCGGACTCCTCGACGACCTGTGGGGCGTACGGCTCGACACCTCCGTCCGGGCGATCCTCCTCGCGCATGTCTTCTTCAACTACGCCGTGGTTGTCAGGACCGTGGGCGGCCTGTGGGCGCAGCTCGACCCGCGCCAGGAAGAAGCGGCCCGGGTCCTCGGCGCGGGACGGCTCGCGGCCTGGTGGCGGGTGACGCTGCCGGCCCTCGGCCCCGCCGTCGCGGCCGCCGCGCTGATGGTCTTCCTCTTCACCTTCACCTCCTTCGGGGTCGTACAGATCCTGGGCGGCCCCGGCTTCTCCACCCTGGAGGTGGAGATCTACCGGCAGACCGCGCAGCTCCTCGATCTGCCCACCGCCGCCGTGCTCACACTGGTGCAGTTCGCGGCGGTCGGCGCGGTCCTGGCGGTGCACGCGTGGACCGTACGGAAGCGGGAGACCGCGCTGCGGCTGGTCGATCCCGCGCTGACCGCCCGCCGGCCGCGCGGCGCCGGCCAGTGGGCTCTGCTCGGCGGGGTGCTCGGCTCCGTACTGCTGCTGATCCTGCTGCCGTTGGGGGTCCTCGTCGAACGCTCCTTGAGCGGTTCCGGCGGGTACGGATTCGACTTCTACCGGGCCCTCGGATCGGTGGACCCGAGCGGCGGCACCTTCCTCGTACCGCCGCTGGAAGCGGTCTGGAACTCCCTGCGGTACGCGCTTGTCGCGACCGTCATCGCGCTGGTGGTGGGCGGACTGGCCGCCGCCGCGCTCACCCGCCGCGCGGGCCGTCTGGTACGGGGCTTCGACGCGCTGCTGATGCTGCCGCTCGGCGTCTCGGCCGTGACCGTCGGCTTCGGCTTCCTGATCACGCTCGACAAGCCGCCGCTGGATCTGCGGGCCTCCTGGATCCTGGTGCCGCTGGCCCAGGCGCTGGTGGGGGTCCCCTTCGTCGTACGGACGTTGCTGCCGGTGCTGCGCGCGGTGGACGGACGGCTGCGCGAGGCGGCGGCCGTACTCGGCGCGTCGCCGCTGCGCGCCTGGCGGGAGGTGGATCTGCCGCTGGTACGGCGGGCGTCGCTGGTCGCCGCCGGGTTCGCGTTCGCCGTCTCGCTCGGCGAGTTCGGCGCGACGGTCTTCATCGCGCGCCCGGACCGGCCGACGCTGCCGGTGGCCGTGGCACGGCTGCTGGGGCGGCCCGGCGAGCTGAACTACGGGCAGGCGATGGCCCTTTCCACGGTCCTGATGGTGGTGTGCGCGGTGTCGCTGCTGGCGCTGGAACGTATCCGTACCGACCGCTCGGGAGAGTTCTGATGGCCTTGCTGACCCTGTCGGACGTGACCGTACGGTTCGGCGCCCGTACCGCGCTCGACGCGGTGGATCTGGAGATCGCCGAGCACGAGATCGTCTGTGTGCTCGGGCCGAGCGGCAGCGGTAAGTCGACGCTGCTGCGGGTGGTCGCCGGGCTCCAGGAGCCGGCGGGCGGACGGGTGGCGCTCGACGGCGCCGACCAGTCGGGGGTACCGGTACACCGGCGCGGGGTCGGCCTGATGTTCCAGGACCATCAGCTCTTCCCGCAGCGTGACGTACACGGCAATGTCGCCTTCGGCCTGCGGATGCGCGGCGCCGCCCGGGACGAACAGGCCCGCCGGGTCGAGGAGTTGCTCGACCTCGTCGGACTGCCGGGGGCCGGCCGCCGGGCCGTCGCCGAGCTGTCCGGCGGTGAACAGCAGCGGGTCGCGCTGGCCCGCGCGCTCGCGCCGAGACCGCGGCTGCTGATGCTGGACGAACCGCTCGGCCAGCTGGACCGCGGGCTGCGCGAACGGCTCGTGGTCGAACTGCGCGGCCTGTTCGGACGGTTGGGCACGACCGTGCTCGCCGTCACCCATGACCAGGGCGAGGCCTTCGCGCTCGCCGACCGGGTGGTGGTGATGCGCGACGGCCGCATCGCCCAGACCGGCACCCCGCTGGAGGTCTGGCAGCGGCCCGCCTCCGCCTTCGTCGCGCGGTTCCTCGGCTTCGACAATGTCGTGGACGCGACGGTGAGCGGCGCGCTCGCCGACACCGTCTGGGGGAAGGTTCCGGTCCCCGACGGATCGGCCCAGGGCGAGCGGACGGTGCTGGTACGGCCCGCCGGGGTACGTCTCGTGGCCCCCGGCGACGGGCTGCGCTGCACGGTCGGGGCGCGTACGTTCACCGGCGGCCGGGTCGCCGTACGGCTGCGGCCCGACGGACTCACCGGCGCACCGGACATCGAGGCCGAGTGCGGGCTGCGCGAGGCGCCGGAGGAGGGCGCGGAGGTGGGCGTGGCCTTCGCCGCCGAGGAGGTGGTGGTGCTGGCCGGCTGGGGCTTCACGGACACGGCCTACGGGGACGAGCCCGCCGCGCGTCCGGCCGCACCAGACCCAGCTCGTACGCCAGGATCACCGCCTGCGCCCGGTCCCTGAGCCGCGTCTTCGCGAACAGCCGGTTGAAATGTGTCTTGACCGTGTGGTCCGGGATGGTGAGCCGGCCGGCGATCTCGGCGTTGGACAGACCGCGCGCGATCGGCGGCGCCTCCGCCACCACCCGCGATGTCGTCCCGCGTGGCCGGCAGATTGACGAAGCCGGTCCGTACGACCGCCGGATGGGGCGCAAGGGGCGCGAGTGGGTGCGTACGGAGTGGGACTGGGACCGTTCGTACGAGCGGCCGGCCGCGCTGCTCGCCTGAGCCGCAGACAGGCCCGCTCTTCAGCCCGCCGCGAGCCGGGCGAGCGCGGCCGGTGCCTCGTCCACCGTGTCGACGAGCGCGATACGGGACTCCATCCGGCGTTCCCGCGCGAGCGCCGTCAGCAGCGGCCAGGCAGGCAGCCGCTCCGTCCAGTGGGCCCGGTCGACCAGGACCATCGGGGTCGGCTCGCCGCGCGACTCGTAGTAGTTCGGCGTCGCGTTGTCGAAGATCTCCTGGACCGTGCCCGCCGCGCCCGGCAGGAAGACCACCCCCGCGTTGGAGCGCGCCAGCAGGCCGTCCTCGCGGGTGGCGTTGGCGAAGTACTTGGCGATGTGCGCGGCGAAGGCGTTGGGCGGCTCATGGCCGTAGAACCAGGTGGGGATCCCGATCGACGCCTCGCCCTTGGGCCAGCGCGCGCGTATGGCGAAGGCCGCCCGCGCCCAGTCGGATATGGAGGGGACGAACGACGGTGCCTTCGCGAGCATGTCAAGCGCCTCGTCCAGCATGTCGTCGGAGTGGGAGGAGGCGTACGCGCCGAGGTTCGCGGCCTCCATGGCGCCGGGGCCACCGCCGGTCGCCACGGTCAGTCCGGAACGGGTGAGCGAGCGGCCGAGCCGTGCCGCGCCGGCGTACGCGTCGGTACCGCGCGCCATCGCGTGTCCTCCCATCACCCCCACCACCCGGGCGCCCACGAGGAGTTCGTCCAGGGCGTCGGAGATCGCGTCGTCGTGCACCGCGCGCAGCATGGACGCGAGGATGTCGCCGTCCGCCTTGGTCCGCTGGAACCACGCGTACGCGCGGGCGTCGGGCGTGGCCTCGTAACCGCCCTCCGCCAGCCCCTCGAAGAGCTGGTCGGGCGAGTAGACGAAGCCCCGGTACGGATCGAACGGGAGATGGGGAACGGGCGGGAAGACCATGGCGCCGTCGGCCCGTACCTTGTCGGCGGCGCGGGGCTCCATGGGGCAGCCGAGGAAGACGGCGTCGGCGGTGTCGGTGCGGAGCAGTTCGGGCGTACGGGCCGTCAGATCGACGGACTGCACCCGGTATCCGCCGAGCGTTCCCGCCCGGACGACATGGTCGAACTCGTCAAGGGACTCGATCTCGCGGTCCTGGGTGTGCGCGGGAGACGCTGCGTCGTTCGGCATGGGGTCACGATAGGGCGTGGCCGGCGGGGAGTTGCGGCCCGGCCCCCTGGCACCCCCGGCCCCCTCGGGCCCTCGGCCCCCGGACAGCCGGAACCGGCCGTGCCCCGCACTCGGGCGGGGCA
>NZ_JBHUBB010000053.1:0-37993 GCF_042789485.1 Streptomyces sp. NPDC056835 | reverse complement strand
GGGCTCGCCCTGCTGTCTGCCCCGCACGCGAAACCGGGTATTGCTTGCTTCTGGTGGGTGCGGGTTGCTGTGTGTATCTGTTGTCCGGGTTGTTATCGCGGTCGGGAGTGCTGAACGGCGCTGCCTGTTTTCTGTGTGTCGGCTAGATTCGGATATGCGTACGGGGAATCGCAGACAGGGGGAGCCGTATGGGCTGTCTGACGCAAGTAGGACGCGATTGTGCTCGGGGTGTGCTGTACCGCCCGTTGAATGAGCATGTTGAGGATGACTACGGTCAAGCCTTGGAAAAGTACGGACCAAGTGGGCGCAAAGGGGTATTCGATCTCGGTCGAGGCGTTGAGCTGTTGTGTGGCGCGTCGTCGTGGGGGTCAGGATTCCGGTATTTTTCTGCGTCGTCATCCGTGGAGCCGTATTCCGGAATCCGGTCGTCCGTCTTCTGTTCGCGGGAATGATCTCGCTCGTCATTGGCCGCGATAACCGGTATCTGATATTCCGCGCGGTGCTTCCCGCTGCATTTGGTGGCGCCGTAGCCGGGATCGTTGTCCGCGGTGGGCGGGGCGGGTCGCGGCATGTGTGCGCCGGTGGTGTGCGCGTGTGCCCGTGTGCTGTGTTCCGCCGCTGTGCGGGAGGCGGCTGCTGCTGTCCGGCGGGCGGTTTCCGCGATGCCCTGTCCGGCGCGGGCCCCTCCGCGCGGCCGGCCCGGAGACGTACGGCCGTGACGACAACCGACCTGCCGCACGATTCGACGAACAAGCGCCTGAACCGCGCCTGGAGAGCTGAAGGTCCATGGGTACACATACTGTTGAGCGTTCTCGGAAAAATCTGTCCGAGATACTTCCCGAGCTGACCGCCGCCGACGGAACGCGGTGGGGGGTCGCCGCTCCTGAGCGCCGCTCGGTTCCGATAGATTCCCTGGTTCCCGCGGACTCGCCGCGGATGAAGGGGATCGACGAGAGCCATGTCGAGGCCCTCAATGAGGTGGAGACCCGGCTTCCGCCGATTGTCGTCCACCGGCCCACGTGGCGTGTGGTGGATGGAATGCACCGGCTGGACGCCGCTCGCCGGCGTGGTGACACGGCCATCGACGCCTACCTGCTGGATGTGCCGGAGCGTGAACTGTTCGCGATCTCGGTGCGGTTGAACACCGCGCACGGCATGCCGCTCTCGTATGCCGAGAGAGTGGCCGCCGCGGGCCGGTTACTGCGGGAGAACGCGGAGATGTCGGACCGGTATGTGGCGTCGGCCGCTGGTCTGGCCGCCCGGACGGTTGCCCGGATCCGGCGTTCAACCGGTGACGGTCCGCACCTGAACGCCCGGATCGGCATGGACGGCAAGGTCCATCCCCGGGGTGTGGCGCAGGGGCGGGAGCGGGCCGGCCGGTTACTGGCGGAGCGGCCCGGCGCGAGTCTGCGTGAGGTCGCACGGGCCGCGGGGATCTCGCTGGGAACGGCCCATGACGTCAAGATGCGCCTGCTGCGCGGGGAGGACCCGATGCCCGGGGGCGGCCGGTCCGGGGCCGTGGAGCAGCCGTCCGGGCAGCACCCGCCGCGCGCGCCGCGTGACACGCCGCCGTTGTCGACGGCGGAACTCCTCAAGAGGCTGCGCAGGGATCCGGCGTTGCGGTCGACGGATTCCGGACGGGTGGTGCTGAGGCTGCTGGCGTTGCACGATCTCGATACCCCGGCCTGGACGAGCATTGTGATGAACCTGCCCGCGCATTGCACGGACGTGGTCGCGGTGCTGGCCCGGCAGAGCGCGCTGCGGTGGACGCAGTTCGCCGATCAGCTTGAAGAGGAGGCGGCGGGCGGGCCCCGGGCCGGCGAATGATTTTACCCTCGCTTGAACGTTTCCAGCGGCTGTAGATTCTCACCGTCTTCCGGCCGGTGTTTCTTTCGGACAACCGTTTTCGGCGAGAGCTGGACACAGAATGCGGGGGAGAGTGGGAACGATGAGGACGACATGTGCCATTGCCGGGGCCGGGCCCGCCGGGCTGATGCTCGGCATGCTGTTGGCCAGGGCGGGAGTCGATACGGTGGTCCTGGAGAAGCACAGTGACTTCTTGCGTGACTTCCGCGGCGATACCGTGCACGCCTCGACGCACCGGCTCATGGGAGAACTGGGCCTGCAGGAAAAATTCATGAAGCTTGCGCACCAGAAGATTTACCGGCTGCAGGTGGTCACCGACGAGGGCACTTTCACGCTCGCTGATTTCCGGCGGCTGCCGGGAAAGGTGAAGCACATCACCTTCCTGCCGCAGTGGGATTTCCTTGACTTCCTGGTCGAGGAAGCCGGCCGGTTCCCCAATTTCCGGATTCTGCGGAACAGTGAGGTCACCGGGGCGATCGAGGAGAACGGCCGGATCACCGGGCTGCGCTACCGCGACGCGGCGGGCGAGCACGGGATACGGGCGGACCTCACGGTGGCCGCGGACGGCAGACGGTCGGCGCTGCGCGAGTCCGCTGGCCTGCGGCCGGAGGTCTTCGGTTCCGGCATGGACATCCTGTGGTTCCAGCTCTCGAAGAAGGAAGGCGACCCCGGCGGGATGGTGGGCCGGCTCTCGGACGGGAAGCTCCTCGTCCGTATCGAGCGCCAGACCCACTGGCAGACCGCCTACACCGTCCGCAAGGGCGGATACGAGGAGGTCAGGGCGCGCGGCCTGGACTGGTTCCGGGAGACCCTGGGCGAACTCACCCCGTTCCTCGCGGACAGGGTCCATGAAGTGCGCAGCTGGGACGACGTCAAGGTCCTGGACATCCAGATCGACCGCCTCGCGCGCTGGTGGCGTCCGGGGCTGCTGTGCATCGGGGACGCGGCCCACACCATGTCGCCGATCATGGGCGTCGGGATCAACCTCGCCGTGCAGGACGCCGTGGCCGCCGCCAATATTCTGGCCGGCCCGCTGGCGTCCGGAACAGTCACCGAGAAGCACCTCATGCGCGTCCAGAAGCGGCGCGCCCGTCCCACGGCGGCCACCCAGCGCCTCCAGCGGTTCCTGCAGACCCGGTTCCTGGAGCCGTGGGTACGCGGAGAGGGCAAGGCGCCGACGCCGGTGGTGCTGCGGATCCTGAAGCGCCTGCCGGCCCTCCAGGCGGGCCCGGCCCGCACGATCGGGATCGGCCTGCGCCCGGAGCACCCGGTCCCGGAGCTGCGGTGAACACCGCCCGCCGGGGCATCCGGTGACCCGCACTGTCCGTAGTGCCCGCACCGCCCGTACCACCCGCACCGCCCGTACCACCCGCACCATTCGCACCGCCCGTACTGCCCGGTCCTGTTGACCACGTCTGTTGGTCTGTTGACCGCTCTCGTTGACCGTGCCCCGGTGTTGGTCGGGGTGTCCGAATGGAGATGAGTGCTTTGCGCGTTTTGATGATGATCACTCCCGGTGCTGGTCATACCTATCCCATGGTGCCGCTGGGCTGGGCTCTGCAGTTGGCCGGCCATGAGGTGCTTGTCGCTTCGTGCGGTCCGGGTCTGCTGATGGGGGAGGCCGGTGTGCGCTGTGTGGATGTGGCCCCCGGGCTGTCGTTGACGCGGATGCAGGCCAAGCTCGCTCGGAGCCGCCCGGATGTGGTCGCCAGGCTGAACAACGGTGCCCTGGACCCTGATTACCGCGAGACGATCGGTATGGCGGTTGCCGGGGCGCTGCGTCTCCAGCCCGGCATGGTCGAGGCCATGATCCATACGGCCGAGGAGTGGCGCCCGGACGTCATTGTCTACTCGCCGCTGCTGACGCCCGCTCTGGTGGCCGCGGCGAAGCTGGGGGTGCCCGCGGTGCGTAACGAGTTCGGGCTGGTGCGTGCGGATGACTCGCCCCGGCTGATGCGTGAGATGCACAGTGAGCTGTTCGAGGCGCACGGTGTGGAGCTGCCCGAGGTGATGGCCACCATCGACATCACACCACCGAGTATGGGACCGATCGAGCCGGGTTCCTGGCAGATGGCTGCCGTCCCCTTCAACGGGGGTGGTGTCCTGCCACCCGGTATCTACGACTATCTGGTGCGTGCCGAGCGCGGTACCCCGCGTATCGCGGTGACCTTGGGCAGCGGCCCGCCGCCGATGGAGACCGCGCGTGTGGTGCGCGGCATTGTGGCGGCGGCTGCCGGTATGGATGCCGAGTTCGTGCTGGCGGCGCCCAATGCGGAGCTGGACTCGCTGGGGCCGTTGCCGGGCAATGTGACGTCGCTGGGCTGGGCGCCGCTGGTTTCGCTGATGTCGCGCAGTTCGCTGGTGATCCATCACGGCGGGCCGGGTTCGGCGTTCGGCGCGTTGATGAGCGGACTGCCGCAGATCATCCCGGAGTTCGGCGGTCTCGGCCGGTCGCTGATCATGGACGCGGTCGGGGGCCGGGGCGTGGGTGTGGCCGTGCAGCCGGAGGAGGTCGGCCGTGAGCTGCTGGAATCGGTACTGGCGGACGAGAAGATGAGGAGGGCCGCACGCGAGGTGCGGGAGGAGATCCGGGGCCTGCCGACACCGCTCGATGTCGTCGAGCAGCTTACCGGCCTGGTGGACAGGGCCGGGGGAGGGGCCGGATGACCACCGCCACCCGGCCTTGGGGAGGGGCCGGATGAGCGCTTCCACGCGGGCCGGGTGGGGTGGTGTGCTGGCCGCGGCACGCACCATCTATGACGTCGCTCCACTCTACGAGGCGATCTATCTCGGCCGTGGCAAGGATTACGCGACGGAGGCGGCGAAGGTGGCCGCTGTGATCAGGGAGCGGAACCCGGGTGCCCGGGACCTGCTGGATGTGGGCTGCGGGCCGGCCGCGCATCTGCGGCATCTCGCCGCTCTCTTCGGCCGGGTGGAGGGTGCGGATGTGGCCGAGCCGATGCTCGACCTCGCGCGGCGGCGGCTGCCCGGGGTTGCCTTCCACCGTGCGGACATGCGTGATTTCGACCTCGGCCGCCGGTTCGACACGGTGATCAGCTTGTTCAGCGCGATCGGCAATGTCGGTGACGGAGCCGAACTGCGCGCCGCCGTGGGCTGTCTGCGGCGCCATCTGCGGCCCGGCGGGGTGCTGGTGGTCGAGCCGTGGTGGTTCCCGGAGAACTTCGTGAGCGGTCATGTCGGCCGGGATGTCGTCGAGTTCGGCCCCGTGACCGTCGCCCGCGTCTCGCATTCGGTCAGAAAGGGCTCCAGCAGCCATATGACCGTGCACTACGTCGTGGCCGAACCGGGTGAAGGCATCTGGCACTTCACCGACGAACATGTCATGGCGCTGTTTTCCCGCGACGAGTACATCGCGGCATTCCGTGAGGCGGGTCTGGACGCGGAATTCCTCGATCTGGGCAATGGCGGCCCCGGTGTTTTCGTCGGCACTCCCGTCCGGGCACCGGCGGCCCGCCGGTAAACGCGGTCCTTGCCGTCATGTCCGCGCAGGATCCGGGCACTTCCCGGTTCCCTCCTGTTCTCCCCGGGGTCGAACATGCCGGCGGCAGAAGCCCCGGGGATATGGTCAGGCTATTGGCGAAGACGAGTTGGAGAATTGGATGACGACCTTGGTGTGGTCCTACAGCGAGGAGTACGCCGCCGAGCGAGAAGATATTCTCGACGCGGTGGACTCGGTGTTCTCCTCCGGGCAGCTCATTCTCGGCCCGAGCGTTTCCGGATTTGAGGATGAATTCGCCGCGTGGCACGGTGTGGAGCACTGTGCCGGAGTCGACAACGGCACCAACGCGGTCACGCTCGCGCTTCAGGCGCTGGGCGTGGGCCCGGGGGACGAGGTCATCACCGTCTCCAACACCGCCGCGCCGACCGTGGTGGCGATCACCGCTACCGGAGCGGTCCCGAGGTTCGTGGACATCGACCCGGTGACGTATCTGATGGACACGGCGCAGCTGGCCGGCGCCGTGAACGAGCGGACCCGCTGTGTCCTGCCGGTGCACCTGTACGGGCAGTGTGTGGCGATGGATCCGGTCGTCGAACTGGCGAGGGCGCACGGCCTGCGGGTGGTGGAGGACTGTGCCCAGGCCCACGGTGCCCGGCAGGGCGGCCGGTTGGCCGGCACGGCCGGTGACGCGGCCGCTTTCTCCTTCTACCCGACGAAGGTGCTGGGCGCGTACGGCGACGGCGGCGCGGTGATCACCGGCCGGGCCGATGTCGACAGGAATCTGCGGCGTCTGCGCTACTACGGGATGGAGGAGCGTTACTACGTGGAGGCGCTTCCGGGACACAACAGCCGCCTGGACGAGGTGCAGGCGGAGATCCTGCGGCGCAAGCTGCGGCGGCTGGACGGCTATATCGCCGCGCGGCGCGCGGTGGCCGGCCGTTACCGGGAGGCGCTGGGCGACACCGGCCTGGTCCTGCCGCGGACCGCGCCCGGCAACGACCATGTCTACTACCTCTATGTCGTGCGGCATCCGGCCCGCGACACCATCATCGAGCGGCTGCGCGGCTACGGCATCCGTCTCAACACGAGCTATCCGTGGCCCGTGCACACCATGGCCGGGTTCGCGCACCTTCCATCGGCGAAGGAGTCCCTGCCGGTCACCGAACGGCTGGCCGGGGAGATCTTCTCGCTCCCGATGTATCCCTCTTTGACCCCTGAACGGCAGGACCGTGTGATCGAGTGCCTGCGCACGGTCCTGGCCACCATTGACGCCGCCTGAGAATCCGGCGGGTCCTGGCGTGAGGCGTGGGCTGATCCAGATGTCTTCACTGATGAGTACAGACACCTTCGCCCCCAGGGCGGTGGTGGTCGGAGCGGGACCGGTCGGCTGTCTGGCCGCGCAGGTCCTTGCCCGGCGCGGCTACACGGTCGAGGTCTACGAGAAGCGCGGGCACTACGTCGAGCACGGTCTGCGCTACGACGGGCGCACCATCAATCTGTCCCTGTCACCCAGAGGGGTGGGCGCACTTGACGGTTACTGTGCTCCCGCGGCGCTGGACGAGCTCGTGGTGGCGATGGAGCACCGGGTACGCCATGAGGCGGACGGCCGGGTCCGCGCCGCCGGGTACGGGCGGGCCGGCCGGCGCAACCTGTCGATCGACCGTAACGATCTGAACCTGCTGCTGATGAGGAGCGCCGGCCCCGGCGTGCGGTTCGTCTTCGGGGCGCGGTGCACCGGTGTGGACTTCACCGCGCGGCGGGTGACCTTCGCCGGCCGGCGGGGCGGGGAGGTCCAGGCCGGGTACGACCTGCTCGTCGGCGCCGACGGCACCCACTCCGTGGTGCGGGGCCGGCTCGCCGAGCAGGGCCTGACCCGCAGCCGGCAGCGGCGGATCGGGGTCGAGTACCGGGAGGTCACACTGCGGCCCGCGCCGGGGGATGAGCGCATGACCCCGACGGCGATTCATGTCTGGCCGCGGGAGGGCTTCTTCATGGTGGGTCTGCCCAACCGGGACGGTTCGCTGCGCTGCACGCTCGTCCTGCCGCGTGAGGGCGCACTGACCTTCGCCGGTCTTGCCGACGGGGAAGCGCTGGGGGCCTTCCTTCGGCGTCATTTCCCCGACGCGGCGGACATCCACCGCCCCGGTGAGGCGGACGGGCCGGGGGCGGTGGTGAGTTCGCTGTCGGTGGTGACCTGTGCTCCGGTGGTCCACGGAGGTTCGGTCGTACTGCTCGGCGACGCGGCGCACACCGTGGCGCCGTTCCTGGGGCAGGGCGTCAACCTCGGCCTGGAGGACTGCGCCGCCCTGGCCGGGCACCTTGAGAAGTGGCCGGACGAACAGGGCACGGCGCTGGCCGGGTTCCAGCGCGAGCGTGTGCCGGAACACGAGGCCGCGGCGGCCCTCTCGCTCGCGAACTACGACGAGTTGAACGCGACCGGAGCGCGCCCCGCCGCGCCGGGCACCATCCCGCTTCCCACGCTGGTCAACTTCGACAGCTCCACCTACCGGGAAGCACTCGACATCTACTCACGCGGCCACCGTGCTTCCGCGGTGGCCCGGCCCGAGCGACCGACCGGAGGGTGAGCACGCCGTGAGCACGACCCAACTCGCCAGGGTGTTCCACTGGCGGGACGACCTGACCGAGGCAGAGGGATGGCTGGTCATCGACAGCCTGGTCGGTGGCGTCTCGGGCGGTGGCCTCTTCATGCACCCGCGCGTCACGCTGTCCGAGGTGGCCGACCTCGCCGCCACCATGTCGCTGAAGAACACCCTGCAACGCCCGCGGTTCGGCGGCGGCAAGGGAGGCATCCGCTTCGATCCCGCCTCGCCGCAGGCCGAGGACGTCCTGCGCCGGTTCATGATCGCGCACCGGGAGGTCATCGCCCGTGAGTGGAGCACCGGGGCCGACCTCTACACCAGCAGGGAGGTCATCGAACGCATCGCACGGGAGGACCTGGCGCTGCCCACCGCGTTCACCGCGATGGCCGCGACGCTGGCCCGCCATGCCCGCATCCCCTCGCAGGCCCAGGCCATGCCGGGGCGGCTGGCGCAGCCCTGGAACGAGCACGCGAGCGTGGACGACGCCGCCACCGGCCACTCGGTCGCCGAGGCGATCCGGCTGTCCGCCGGCAAAAGGCCCCGTGTGGCGGTCCAGGGGTTCGGCAGCGTCGGGTCGAACACCGCGCACTCGCTCACCTCCCGGGGCATCGGTGTGGTCACCGGCATCTGCGAGAAGGAGGGCTACCTCCTGGACCCCGGCGGCATCGACGTGGCGGAGCTGCTGCGGCGCCGCTCCGGGCGCGGGGACCGGCCGGCTCTCGGCGACCTCGTGGGGGAGGGCCCGCGCCGGGACTGGACGTGGGTGCCGCGTGCCGCCGGCCTGAGCGACGAGGACTTCCTCACCGAGTTCGTCGCCGTCACCGGACCCGAGGTCCTTACCCCGTGCGCGACCCGCTACGCGGTGACCGACCGGGTCATGCGGGAGTTCGCGAACAACTCCGGGCAGGTGGTGGTCTGCGGCGCCAACAACGCTTTTTCCTCCGGCGAGGTGAAGGCGGACTGGGCGCGGCGGGGAGTGACCATCGTCCCGGAATGGGTCTCCAACTCGGGCGCGGCCATTCTCTTCGCCGAACTGCTGAAGACGGAACGCTCCGACCGGGAGACGGTCCAGTCGATCTTCGCGGCCATCACCGAGCGGATCGAGGAATTCCTTGTCACCCATGGCCTGCACGTCAACAACCGGAAGAGGGATACAGGCTGATGCTGCGCACCAACAAGACGCTGGAACTGATCCGGGAGGGGAGCTCGGCCGTCGGCACCTGGCTCCAGCTGCACAGTGTCGCGGCGACCAGGCTGCTGGTCGCGCAGGGCACCTTCCGCTGGATGCTGGTGGACTTCGAGCACACGCCGGTCGACCACTCGACGGCCGGCCATATCTTCGGCGCGGTCTCCGACCTGAGCGGCGGCGAGATCACCCCGGTCGCCCGGGTCGCCGCGGGCACCGTCGACCACATCAAGCACGCGCTGGACGCGGGCGCCCAGGGCGTGATCGTGCCCATGGTGAACACCGCCGAGGAGGCCAGGGACGCCGTCCGCTTCGCCCGGTTCCCGCCCCGCGGCGAGCGCGGCGGCGGTGGCATGCTCCCGCACGTGGGCTTCGGTGTGAACGCCCCGGACTATATCGCGGGGGCCAACGACGAGATCCTTGTCGGCGTCCAGATCGAAACGGTCCAGGGCGTGGCGAACATCAGGGAGATCCTTGCCGTCGAGGGAATCGACCTGGTCTTCATCGGCCCCAACGACCTGCATCTTTCGCTGGGTCTGCCGGCGAGGTTCTGGAGCCCGGAGCCGTCGTTCCAGGACGCCGTGCGCACGGTGACCGAAGCCTGCCGCGAGCACGGCATGCCCTTCGGCACCCTGTGCCGGGAGGCCGCTTCCGTCCGGGACCGCGTCGATGACGGTTTCACCTTCGTCGGACTCGCCAGCGATCTGCATTTCATGCTGACCCGGGCCGGCGAGGAATACGGCTCTCTCCACGGACTGGCCGAGCCCGCGAGCACCTGGTGCAACATGGTCAATCTCGACCGTCTGCCCGATTCACTGCGCGGCCTGCCCCGCTCGTGAGCCCTGCCCGAAACACACACGGAAAGTGACGGAGAAAAAAATGGTCGACAAGGTAGTGATCGTGGGCGGCGGAACGTCCGGCTGGATGAGCGCCGGCTATCTCAAGGCCGCCTTCGGCGACCGGATATCGGTGACCGTCGTGGAATCCGACCGGGTACCGACGATCGGCGTCGGTGAGGCCACGTTCAGCACCGTGCGGCACTTCTTCGAGTATCTCGGTCTCAAGGAGACCGACTGGATGCCGGCCTGCAACGCCACCTACAAACTGGGCATCCGCTTCCAGGACTGGTCCGCGAGGGGTGAGCACTTCTACCACCCCTTCGAGAGGCTGCGGGTCGTCGACGGCTTCCCGCTGACGGACTGGTGGCTCAAGCAGCGGCCGTCGGACCGGTTCGACGCCGACAACTTCGTGATGGCGGCGCTGGGCGACAACCTGCGCTCGCCGCGCTTCATGGACGGAACGCTCTTCGAGCACGGCAGCAGCGAACTGGGGCCGCGGGGCGCCGCCTTCCGGTCCACCCTGAGCGAGCAGGACACTCAGTTCCCCTACGCCTACCACTTCGACGCGGCGCTCCTCGCCGGGTTCCTCACCGAGTACGGCGTCAGCCGCGGGGTGCGGCATGTGACCGACGACGTGGTGGATGTCAGGCTCGATGACCGCGGCTGGATCTCGGCGGTCACCACGCGCGGGCACGGTGACCTCCAGGGCGACCTCTTCATCGACTGCACCGGATTCAAGGGGCTGCTGCTGAACGAGGCGCTGGGCGAGCCGTTCGTTTCGTACCAGGACACGCTGCCCAACGACCGCGCGGTGGCGCTGCGCGTCCCGGTGGACACCGCTGAGCGGGGCATCCCCCCGTACACCAGGGCCTCGGCGATGGAGGCCGGCTGGATCTGGACGATTCCGCTGTTCGACCGTATCGGCACCGGTTATGTGTACGCGGGCGAGTACTGCTCGCCCGAGGACGCCGAGCGCACCCTGCGGGAGTTCGTGGGTCCCGGCGCCGAGGACCTTGAGGCCAACCACATCCGCATGCGGATCGGCCGCAGCCGTAACTCCTGGGTGAAGAACTGCGTCGCGGTCGGCCTGTCGAGCGGATTCGTCGAACCGCTGGAGTCGACCGGCATCTTCTTCATCCAGCACGGCATCGAGCAGCTGGTCAAGCATTTCCCGCAGGCCGACTGGTCCGGACGGCTGCGGGAGTCCTACAACCGCGCGGTGAACAACTGCATGGACGGTGTAAGGGAGTTCCTGGTGCTGCACTACCGGGCCGCGGCGCGCGACGACAACCAGTACTGGCGGGACGCCAAGACCCGCCAGGTGCCCGACGCGCTGGCCGCGCGGCTGGAGCAGTGGCAGACCAAAATGCCGGACGCCGAGAACATCTTCCCGCACTACCACGGCTTCGAGGCGTACTCCTACGTGGCGATGCTGATGGGGCTGAAGGGCGTCGCGCTGCGCGCGCCGGGCGCGCTTGACCTGGCGGACGGGAGCGCCGCCGCGAAGGAGTTCGAGCGGGTGCGGGCCACCGCGGGCGAGCTGGTGCGCGGCCTGCCCGGTCAGTACGAGTACCTCGCCCGGATGCGCTGACGACAGGAGACGGCCGTGCTACGGAAGGAAAGCCTGGTGATGACGGGATGACCGCGCCCCGTATCCCTTCGGCGGCCACTGCCGCGCCCGGGGATTTTCGCGAGCTGATGGCCGGCTATCCCACCGGGGTGGCGGTGGTCACGGCGTTCGACGCGGCACGGCGGCCGTGGGGGATGACCTGTTCGTCCCTGTGCAGTGTCACGCTGAGGCCACCGACCCTGCTGGTCTGCGTACGCAGCGCCAGCCCGACCCTCGACGCCGTCCTGGACGGTGAGCGTTTCTCGGTCAATCTGCTGGGCGAGGCCGGGCGCCCGGTCGCCGAGCTGTTCGCGTCGGGGGCCCCCGACCGGTTCGACCGTGTGAGGTGGCAGGACCCGCCGGGCTGCGGTGGCCCGCATCTGCCCGGTGTGGCGCACGCGGTGGCCGACTGCCGGGTGGTGAGGGCCGAGCCGGTCGCCGGCCACACGGTGGTCTTCGGGGAGGTCGAGCGGTCGGTGACCCGGGAGGCCCCGCGGCCGCTGATGTACGGGCTGCGCGGCTATGCCCTCTGGCCGGCGCCGTGAGGGCCAAACGGGCGCGCGGTGATCTGGCGTACTTCGGCGGTACGCCGGGTTTCGCCGAGGACATCAGGGTGGGGACGCCGAACGTACCGGCCAAGGACCGCTATCTGGAGCTGGTGAGCGAGGCCATCGACCGCCGGTGGCTGAGCAATCTGGGCCCGCTGGTGCGGCGGTTCGAGGCGCTGTCGGCGCCGCGGACGCTGCGGGCGCACAACACCGCCACGAACAACGCCACCACCGCGCTGCAGATCGCCGTGCGGGCGTGCGGCATCACCGGCGAGGTGATCATGCCGTCGTTCACCTTCGTGGCGAGCGCCCACGCGATGAACTGGATCGGCCTGACACCGGTGTTCGCCGACGTCGATCCCGAAACGGGCACCCTGGATCCCCGTTCGGTCGCCAAGGCGGTGTCGCCGCGCACCGGAGGCATTCTGGGTGTCCATATCTGGGGCAACCTCTGCGACACGGCCGGACTCGACGATGTGGCCCGGGCGGCGGGGGTGCCGCTCGTCTTCGACTCGGCCCAGGCGTTCGGGTGCCGGCCCCTGCTGCCGGGCCCGTCAGCGGGGGCCGGTATGGCGGAGGTGTTCAGCTTCCACGCGACGAAGATCCTGAACTGTTTCGAGGGCGGGCTCGTCGCCACCGACTCCGCCGAGGTCCACTCCCGCGTGCGCTCGATGCACAACTTCGGCTTCGACGAGGCGATGGACGTCGTCGGCCCGGGCACCAACGCGAAGATGAACGAGTCGTCGGCGGCGATGGGCATCGCCTCCATCGAGCACCTGGACGACATGCTGAAGGTCTACCGGGCCCTCTACCTGCGCTACCGGCAGGGTCTGGCGCAGGTGCCCGGCATCACGCTGATGGCGGCCCCCCGGGGCCAGAGCCACAACCACCAGTACGTCGTCGTGCGGGTGGACCCCGAGGTGGCGGGCCTGGGCCGGGACCGGCTCTCCGACATTCTCGGCGCGGAGAACATCCGTACCAAGAAGTACTTCTCGCCGGGCTGCCACCGCATGCGGCCCTACCGTCAGGACGCCGGGCACACGCCCGTCGGCCTCCCGGTGACCGAGATGCTGACGGAGCGTGTGCTCGCCCTTCCCACCGGGCTGTCGGTGACGCCGGGCGATGTGGACCGCATCTGCGACGTGCTGGCCGCCGCCGTGCGCTACGGGTGAGGCGGCGGCCGGTCGCCCGCCACGGGGCCGGCGCCGCCCGCCAGTTCCTCGATGAGCTCGGCGGCGCGGCGCGGCCCGTTGAGGGCGCGGTACTCCTCACCCAGGCGCCGGGCACGGGCGCGGAAGGACGGCTCGTGCAGCACGCGCCGCGCCGCCGCGCGCAGCCGGCCCTCCAGGCCGTGGCCGCTCTTGAGGTGCACTCCGGCACCGGACCAGCCGACGTGCGCGCCGACCTCGTTCTTGTCCTCGGTGGCCGAGGCCACGACCAGCGGGACGCCGTTGCTCAGCGCGGCCGTCACACCGCCGTATCCGCCGTTGGTGACGAGGAGGTCGGCGTGCGGGAGCAGGTGGTGGTAGGGCACGAAGCGCTCGACCCGTATGTTGTCCGGCAGCGGGCCCAGGCCGAGCTGCCCGGGCGGCACGCCGGTCGTGACGACGACCAGGGCGTCGAGGCCGGACAGCGCGCGGATCGCGGGCCGCAGCAGGCGTTCCGGCTCGTTGGCGACGGTGCCCTGCGTGAGGTGCACCACGGTGTCGTGTGCCGTGAGGTCGTCCCACCAGGCCGGCGGCTCGAACGCGTCGGTCCGCGCGCCCGTGACGGGACCCACGAACCGGGTCTGCGGCAGCAGATCACTGCGCGGGTACTCGAACGACGGCACGGTCCCCAGCAGATACAGCGATGGCATCCGGACGATGTTCTCGAACGCGCCGGCGCTGATCGGTGCCAGACCCACCCCGGTGCGTGTGCGGTCCGCCGCGCGGCGCAGTTCGCGCATGATGACGTGGTCCGCCGTCCATTTCAGCGTCCGGTTGCGCAGCCGTCCCAGAGTCGAGGAGCTGGGTCCGAGGCCCATGCCGAAGGGTGCGGTGTCCCGGCTGCCGAGGGTGTAGACCGAGGTGGCCATCCAGACCAGCGGAATCCCCGTCAGCTCGCTCAAAAACCCGCCCGCGTAGGTGGTTTCGTCCGTGACGACCACGTCCGGCTTCAATTCCCCGGCCAGTGCGAGAAGGTCCTGGAGCTGGTCGGGCGCGGTGCCGAGAAACACGTCCCGGAAGACCGCCGTCATTCCCTTGACGCCGGTGAGACCCGCATGGCCGGGAAACGCCTCGTCATGTGTCATTCCGCCGTAGTCGAATCCGGAGACGATCGGGGCGAACCGGGCCCCGGTCCTTTCGACGCGTTCCCGGAAAACCTTGCCCGTGTACCAGGTCACCGTGTTTCCGCGGTACACGAGCTCTTTCACCAGGTGCGTGATGACATTGACATGGCCCTCGGCCGGCGCCGTCGCCACGAGAATATTCGCCAAGGCTCTTCCTCTCCTCTCGGCCGGTTCCTGCTGTGGGCGGAACGCTAACCCACAAGCCGGCCGCCCAGGACTGTTCGTGACCAAGGCCGTTCAGGCGGGTGATCTGGCCGAACGGCATGCCGCGGGAAAACATGGTTCCGGGAGGTGTGTTCAATGCGGATACCCGTGACCGGGGGAGCCGGGTTCATCGGAACCAGTTATGTACGCATGCTCGTGTCGGATACGGAAACACAGGGGCGGAGGCCGCGGGTCACCGTCCTGGACAAACTCACGTACGCCGGAAATCCGGTCAATCTCGAATCGGTCGCGGGACGTATCGCATTCGTCCGCGCCAACGTCCGCGGCATCCGGCTGGTCGCCGAGCGCGGCCCGGCGGGCGAGTGCGACAGGAAGCCGCCCCGGCCGTCCCGGATCGTCGAGGCGAGCCCGCGGTCGAAGGGGCCGGTACCTCGCGCATCGTGCCTGGTGGCAGCGGCCCGACCGCGGCGCGGGGTGAGTCGCGGCGTGGGCGCCCGGGCGCGGCGGGGGACCCAATATAGGTAGGCAGCCTACTCAAGGCGGGCCGGCTGTGTTACCAATAGTTGGTAGCCAACATATTGGCAGGCAATCGAGAAGGGACCCCTCCAGTGACCAAACTGCTGCTCGCGGTGCACGTGCTGGCGTCGATCGTGGCGATCGGCCCCATCACAGTGGCGGCGTCGATGTTCCCCCGCTTCGTCAGGCCGCAGACCGGCGAGGACCCGGGCGGCGAGGAGCGCACCCCCGCCACCGCGGCCCTGCTGCACCGGATCTGCCGGGGGTACACCGCCGTCGGCGTCGCCGTACCGGTCTTCGGTCTCGCCACCGGGGCCCAGATGGGTGTGCTGGGCGACGCCTGGCTCATCGCCTCGGTCATCCTCACCGCGATCGCCGCGGCCCTGCTGCTGGCGGCGATCCTGCCCGGCCAGGAGCGGCTGCTCGCCCAGCCCGCCGGTCCGGGCGTGGGAACGGACGCGGGAACGGGTGCGGGTGCTGGTGCTGGTGCGGTCATCGCCACCGCGGAGGCGACGCGCTCGGCGGCGGTCCGCCTGGCCATGGTCACCGGCATCTTCAACCTGCTCTGGGCCGTCGTCGTGGTCCTGATGATCGTCCGCCCCGGTTCCACGACCGGCCCGACCGCTTCCACGACCGGCCCGACCGCTTCCACGACCGGCACCCGAGTGCTCCACGCACGCCCGCGGACCGCCCACCGAGCACGGTTGACGACAAGGACAGAGATGACAGCCGAAAACGAAGCGTCCGCCCTGGCCGGAACCCTGGCCGACTCCGTCGCCGGGCCGGTGCTGCTGCCCGGTGACAGCGGATTCGCCGACGAACTGGCCAGTTTCCAGCTCGGGCTGCGGCACCGGCCCGACCTGGTGGTCGGCGCGCGCCGGGCCTCCGACGTCCAAACCGTGCTGCGGCTGGCCGGTGAGTACGGCGTTCCGGTCACCGTGCACAACACCGGGCACGGGATGCGCTTTTCCGCGGACGGGGGAGTGGTGCTGACGCTGCGCCGGCTCAACGGCGTCCTGGTCGACCCCGATGCCCGCACCGCCCGCGTCGGCGGCGGCGCGACCTGGAGCGAGGTCATGGCGGCCGCGGCCCCGCACGGGCTGGTGCCGCCCAGCGGCAGCCTGGGCTGCGTCGGCGCCGTCGGCTACACCCTCGGCGGCGGCATCAGTCTGCTGGCCCGCTCGGACGGCTGGGCCAGCGACCTGGTCCGCTCGTTCACCGTGACAACCGAGGACGGCGAGGAGCGGGAGGTCGGCCCCGGCGACGCCGAGTGGTTCGCCCACCTGCGCGGCAGCGGACCGATGCGGGGCGAGGTCGTCACCGAGATGACCATCGGCCTGCTGCCCGAGGGGCGCCTCCAGGGCGGCGGGCTGACCTTCGACATCGGCGCGACGGGAGCGGAGGGCGACCCTGCGGTGCTGCACGCCTTCCGGGAGTGGACGGCCGGCCTGCCCGGCGAACTCACCTCCACACTGCGGGTGATGTCCTTCCCCGACCTCGACTACCTGCCTCCCCGGCTGCGCGGCCGGCGCATCGCACGGGTCGCGGTCGCGCTGCGCGGCACGCGGGAGGACGCCGCGCGGCTGGTCGCGCCGCTGCGCAAGGTGGCCCCGGTGATCGAGGACACCCTGGCCCCCATGCCGTTCGGCGAGTACGGGCGGGTGCATGCCGAACCGGACAGCCCCGGCCCGTTCATCGGCGAGAACCTTCTGGTCGGCTCGCTCGACCCGGCGGCCCTGGAGAACCTGGCCCGGCTGACCGGACCCACGATGGTGATCATGAACATCCGTCACCTCGGCGGAGCCCTCCTCGGCCCGGCCGCGGTCCCGGACACCGTGCGGGGACGCGACGCGCACTACCTCGTCGCGGCCGTGGCCCCGGTGGACCCGTTGGTGTCGCTCTCCCACCCCGCGGCCGCCCATGACCAGGCCAGTCCCGGCTGGGCGCTGGAGCCGTTCGGCACGGCCCGTCTCGGCGTCAGCCCGGGATTCACCGTCGGCCCCCGCGGGCGCGGCTGACCCCCCGACGGAGCGCCCGGACGGTTCCCCAAAGCCGTCCGGACGCTCTGTTCAATCTTGTCACCGGTGAATCCCGGGCCATATTCTCCGACGAGTCGGAAACGATTCGGAAGCAACTCGGGGAAGGCCTTCGATGGGTTTTAAGCCGCAGGTGAACGAGCTCTGGAAATACATCGGGGAAAACGAGGTCAATGAAGAAAATATCGGTGACCTCGCCGAATTCAAGAGGAGCCAGGTCAACTACCGGCTGACCTACTTCGATGTACGCACGAACGGCGTCCGCTATCTGAAGACGCTCATCTACAATCTGGCCGGCCGGCTCAGCGAGGAGAACTGGGACCGGCTGCGCCGCATCAGCGGGCGTGAACTCGGGCGGCCGTTCGCGGTCACCTACGACGGGGAGTCCGTGGATCTGGACTATCTGCGTGCCGTGCGCGATCTGGAGTTCATCGAGAGGAACGTCGATCTCGACGGCGCCCGCGTTCTGGAGATCGGGGCGGGATACGGCCGTACGTGTCACACACTGATGTCGAACAAGGACATCTCCGGCTACACGGTCATCGACCTCCCGACGACGATGGCGCTTTCCCGGAAGTATCTGCGCGAGGTGCTGCCGGACGAACAGTTCAAGAAGGTCACGTTCATTTCCGTCGACGAGATCGAGACGTCGCTGGGGGACGCTGTATTCGATCTCTGCATCAATATCGACTCGCTCGCCGAAATGGACGTCGAGACCGTCCGGTACTACCTCTCGCTGATCGCCGGGCGCGGCCGGCACTTCTACACGAACAACCCGGTCGGCAAGTACATGGACAAGAGCCTCGACGACCACGCCCGCGGCGAGGACGCCATCGCCCGCGCCCTGGACGCGGGACCGCTGACCGACGTCATCGACGTCCACGACAACCGCGCGGTGCGCGAACAGGCCCGCGGGTTCGTCGCCGCCTACCGGCCCCACGACAGCTGGCACTGCGTCGCCGACGAGTGGGCGGAGCCGTTCACCTGGTACTGGCAGGCCCTGTTCCGGGCGCCGGCCGCGCGTCGGTGATGCCCTACGGGCAGGCGCCGGCCCTGCTGGCCGGGGAGCCGGTCGCGCCGCTCGGCGCCCACCCCCTCCTGCTGCTTCTGCTCCAGGTCGGTGTGCTTCTCGCGCTGGCGCTGCTGCTCGGCCGGCTGGCCGAGCGGTGGGGGATGCCGGCCGTGGTGGGCGAGCTCATGGTCGGTGTCCTGCTGGGCCCCTCGCTGCTGGAGTGGGCCGCGCCCGCGCTGACCGGCTGGCTGTTTCCCAAGGACGCCGGCCAGTTCCACCTGCTGGACGCGTTCAGCCAGATCGGTCTGCTGCTCCTGGTCGGCGTCACCGGAACCCAGCTCCACCTCGGGCTGATCCGCCGGGAGGGCAGGACGGCCCTCCAGGTCAGCGCCGGCGGACTCGTTGTGCCGCTGGCCCTCGGTATCGGCGTCGCCTTCCTGCTGCCGGCCGAGCTGGTGCCGGGGGACGTCGGCCGGGGTGTGTTCGCGTTCTTCCTCGGGGTGGCGATGTGTGTCAGCGCCCTCCCGGTCATCGCCAAGACCCTGTCCGACATGGGCCTGCTCCACCGCACCATGGGGCAGCTCATCATGACGGCGGGGACGATCGACGACACGGTGGCGTGGTTCCTGCTGTCGATGGTGACGGCGCTGGCCACCACCGGTCTGACGGTCGGTCACGCCGCCCTGGCGTTCGCCTCGCTGCTGGCCTTCCTGCTCCTGGCCGCCACCGTGGGCCGGGCGGTCGCCGGGGCCGTGCTGCGCGGGACGGCGCGGTCCGCCGATCCGGGTTCCGCGGTCGCCGCAGTGGTGGTGATGATGCTGCTGTCCGCGGCCGCGGCCCACGCACTGAAGCAGGAGCCCATGTTCGGGGCGTTCGTGTGCGGCCTGGTCATCAGCTCCACCGGACAGCTGACGCCGGAGCGGCTGGCCGCGCTGCGCACGGTGGTGCTGAGGGTGTTCGCGCCCGTCTTCTTCGCCGCGGCCGGACTGCGGATGGATCTGACGGGGCTGGCCGATCCGCGGGTGCTGGGCGCCGCGTTCCTGCTGCTGTTCGTCGCCGTCCTGGGCAAGTTCCTCGGTGCCTATGCCGGGGCCAGGCTCAGCCGGCTGACCCGGTGGCAGGCGCTGGCGCTCGGCGCGGGGATGAACGCCCGGGGCGTCGTCGAGGTCGTCATCGCGATGGCGGGACTGCGGCTCGGGGTGCTCACCACCGAGACCTACACCATCATCGTCCTGATCGCGGTCGTCACCTCGCTGATGGCACCGCCGGTCCTGGCCATGGCGATGAAACGGATCGAGGAGACCCCGGAGGAGAGGGTCCGGGAGAAGGCGTACGGGTAGCGCGCGCGGAGGTCCGCCGTCGTGCCGGCGGTGATGTCCCGGCCCGGCGGCGGCTTCGCGGTGGCCGCCGGCGGCGGCGTCAGGGGCCGTCGCGTCCGTCCGCGGCCGTCAGGCGCGCACAGCGCCGGCAGGACCGGGCCGAGCCGGCCACCAGGGCGTGCGAGGTGGCGGCGAGGCCCCCGGCGAACGCGAGCAGCAGCCAGTTGGTCCCCAGGGCGGCCGCGACGGCGAGGGCGAGGGTCGCGACGGCCATGGACATGCTCGCGACGGTGGCCGCCCACGCGACCGTGAGGGGCAGCCGGTCCGGTGTGGGCAGCCAGCGGGCGAGTGTGCCGGTGGCCGCCAGGGTCACGGCGGCCAGCAGCGCGGCGACGGCCGAGACACCGGCCAGGTTGAGGGCCAGCAGCTGGGCCGTGTGCGGCAGGTGCCAGGCCTGTCCGTAGTCGGCCTGCCGCACGAGAAACCAGCAGGCGATCACGAAGGGGACGGTGAGCGCGACGGCCCGCGCGGTGTGCCGGGCCTGGGCGATCGTCAGCTCGCGCTGCCAGCTCCCCACGAGCTCGTCTGCGGTCCCGAACTCCCGCACCGCCTGATCGGCGGCGTGCTGATACGTCAGCCCCGCGCGAGTGCGCTGCGACACCGCGTCCGTGAGGTCCTCGCGCACCTCGGCCACCATGCGCGCCTTGGTCCGCTCCGGACCGTGCAGCGCGGCCGCCAGGGCGCAGACGTAGTCCTCGATGGGGTCGGTCCCCGGGCTGAGCGCGCTCATGTGACGGCTCCGGGCGGTGTGACGGGATTCAGGACCGAGCCGATGGCGGTGGTGAACTCCTGCCACGCCGTCCGCTCACGTGCCAGTGTCCGCCGTCCGGCGTCGGTGAGTTCGTAGCTGCGCCTGCGGCGCTCGCCCGCCGACTGCCAGCTGCTGCGCAGCAGCCCGACCCGCTCCAGCCGGTTGAGCGCGGGATAGATCGTGCCCGTACGCAGTTCGAGCGCGCCCCCGCTGCGCTGCTGGACGGCCGTGATGATCGCGTAGCCGTGCAGGGGGCCCGGTTCGAGCACGGCCAGCAGCAGTCCGTCCAGGTGGCCACGCACCGCATCCTGTCTCATGAGTCGGCAGCCTACACAACGAGAGTATTGGTGTGCTATCTATTGGCAGCCAACTCATTTGTCATGACGAAAGGGCCCGTCAGTGATCAAAACACTCGGGACCCGACGGGGGATGACGCGATGACCGTTCAGAGTTCACCGGCCGCCATCGAGACCGAGGGGCTGGTGAAGACCTTCGGGAAAGAACGGGCCGTCGACGGCATCGACCTGGTCATTCCCCAGGGCATGGTCTACGGCGTGCTCGGACCCAACGGGGCGGGCAAGACCACTTTCGTGAAGATGCTCGCGACCCTGCTGCGGCCGGACGGCGGCCGGGCCCGCGTGCTGGGCCGGGACGTCGTACGGGACGCGGAGGAGGTGCGCTCACGCGTCTCCCTCACCGGCCAGTACGCCTCGCTGGACGAGGACCTGACCGGCACCGAGAACCTGGTCCTCCTCGGCCGCCTCCTGGGCCACGGCAAGCCGGCGATGCCCCTGATCTCCCACGCTGTTCAAGCGTTCAGCCGGCCAGGATCCGCGGAACGGGATGAACGGCCGCCGCCCGGCACATTCTCAGCCGGCCGATACACCATGGAAATCTTTCCACGCTCGTCTTTCCCTCAGGAAAGGAAGCGCCACCATGCCGCATTCCGAACCCCTGTCCCTGTACGGCAAGGAATACAAGACCGACCCGTACCCGCTGTACCGGAAGCTTCGCGAGAAAGGACCCGTACACCGGGTCAATTTCCCCAGCGGGGTCAACGCCTGGCTGATCACCGGATATGAGGCCGCGCACAGCGCCCTGAACGACGACCGGCTCGGCAAGAACCACGGCCTCGGCAACAGCGCCTGGCGTGAACGCGCCGCCATCATGCCGGAGCCGCAGCACTCACAGCTCCAGGCCCACCTGCTGCACCAGGACCCGCCCAAGCACACGGTGATGCGCAAGATGGTCACCGAGGCGTTCGCGCCCCGCCACGTCGAACGCCTGCGGCCCCGGTTCGAGGAGATCGCCGCCGAACTGCTCGACACCGCCCTCGGCGAGGGCTCCGCGGCCGGTGAGATCGATGTCGTCGCGGCCTTCGCCGCACACTTCCCCTTCCGTGTGCTCGCCGAGGTGGTCGGCCTGCCGCCGGCCCTGGCGGCCCGGTTCGACCGCGACTGGGGCAAGGTCGTACAGCCCGTCGGCCCGGCCGACCCGCAACGCCCGGTGTACGAGGGGCGCCTGCGCGGACTTCAGGGCTACATCGCCGAGGTCACCGAGGACAAGCGCCGCAACCCCGGCGACGACCTGCTCACCAGGCTCGTCACGGCGTGCGAGGCAGGGGAGATCACCGGGCAGGAGCGGGACTCCGTCGTCTTCCAGCTGCTGGTCGCCGGACAGGAACCGGTGACCAACCAGATCACCACCGCCCTCGTTGCCCTGCTGCGCCACCCCGCCCAACTGCGCCGGTTCCAGGAGGCCGTGGCTCAGGGCGAGGGACACGACCCCGGGCCGGCGGCCCGCGCCGTCGAGGAACTTCTGCGCTACGACAGCGCCTTCGAACTCACCACCTGGCGGTTCTTCGCCCGGGACGCGGACCTGTCCGGTACCCGCATCCCGGCCGGCGACTCGGTCATCGTGTCGCTGAGCGCCGCCAACCGCGACCCGCGCCGGTTCCCCGACGCGGACACCCTCGACCTGGACCGCACCCCCAACCCGCACCTCGCCTTCGGCCACGGCATCCACTTCTGCCCGGGTGCCGCCCTGGCCCGTACCGAACTCCGGATCGCCCTGGGCGCGCTGGTCACCAGACTGCCCGGGCTGCGACTGGCCGTCGCGGACCAGGACCTCGACTGGGTCCGCGCCGTCCTCGCACGCGGCGTCAGCGAACTGCCCCTCGCCTACGGCACGCCGACCAACGCCCGGGCCACCGGCTGCCCCCTGCGGCACGAAACGCGATGAACACCCGGGACCGGACAGCCACCGGCCACGGACCGCCCGGCCCTCACCCCACGCCATGTCCCTCTCCAGTCCTCAGCGGAAGCGAGCCGATCACCCATGTCCCAGATGTCCACCACCCGCACCTCCGCCTCCGCGGCCGAACGCGCCGGCCGGGAAATCCTGGAAGTCCTGCTCCCGCACCGCCGGGCCGCCGAACCCGACCCGCACCTCGACACCGCCGAGGACTTCCCCGAGCAGCTGCGCCGGATAACCGGGTTCGTCCGGCGGGACGAACCAGTGATGTTCAGCCTGCCGGGCTTTCCCTGCAAGTCACCCAACCCGGACAAGGTCCTGGGCCATCTGCCCGACCACGGGGAACGGCTCGCGCTGCGCTTCCTGGGCTCCCTGTGCGCGGAGATCACCAAGATCCACAGCCCCGGCGCGAAGATCCTCATCTGCTCCGACGGCCACATCTTCGGTGACGTCATCGGTGTCCCCGACGAACACATCGACGCCTACGGCCACGAACTGCGCCGCATGATCAGCGCCGAGGGTCTTTCCGCCCACCTCGACACCTTCGCCCTGAAGGACGTCTACGGGCCCGGCCTGTCGTACGACGAGAAACGCAAGATCGCCGCCGAGACGCTCGGCCCATCGATCGGGGAACTGCGCGAGGAGGTGCGCGGTGACGAGTCCACCCTGCGCATGTACCGCGGCATCACCAAGTTCCTCATGGAGGACGTGGCCCAGTGGGAGGGGTCCCGCTCGGCGCTCCAGCGCGAATGCCGGCGCCGCGCCTACGAGGTCATCGCCCGCAGCTGGGCCTGGGGCGAACTGATCACCGAGCACCACCCCGACAACGTCCGCCTCTCCATCCACCCGCAGAGCCGCGGCGAGGCGAAGTTCGGCATCCGGCTGGTCGGCGCCGCCGACGTGTGGACCACGCCGTGGCACTCGGTGGTACTCCGCCACGCCGACGGAACCTGGCAGCTGATGCACCGCCGGCGGGCCCAACGGCTGGGCCGCGAGGTGTACGAGGACGGCCGGCCCAGCCACTTCGAGGCGCCGCCCGCCGACGCGGCCACGGAGGGAACCGGCGGATGAAGGGAATCATCCTGGCCGGCGGCCACGGAAGCCGCCTCCACCCCATCACGCTGGGCGTCTCCAAGCAGCTGCTGCCGGTCTACGACAAGCCGATGATCTACTACCCGCTGTCCGTACTGATGCTGGCCGGCATCACCGAGATCCAGATCATCGCCGCCGGGCAGGACCTCCCGGGCTTCCAGCGGCTGCTCGGCGACGGCTCCCGGCTCGGACTGCGCCTCACCTACGCCGAACAGGACAAACCCCGGGGCATCACCGACGCCTTCCTCGTCGGCGCCGAGCACATCGGCGACGACCCGGTCGCGCTCATCCTGGGCGACAACCTCTTCCACGGGCCCGGCTTCGGCGAGATCCTGCGTACCAGCGCCCGCACCCTCGACGGTTGCGTCCTGTTCGGCTACCCGGTGGGCGACCCCGAACGCTACGGAGTGGGCGAGGTGGACGCCGCCGGCCGCCTCCTGCGCCTGGAGGAGAAGCCCGCCGCGCCGAGCTCCAACCTGGCCGTCACCGGCCTGTACCTCTACGACAACGACGTCGTGGACATCGCCCGCGGGCTGCGCCCCTCCCAGCGCGGCGAACTTGAGATCACCGACGTCAACCGCACCTACCTGGAGCGCGGGAAGGCCGAGCTCGTCCAGCTGGGCAGGGGCTTCGTCTGGCTCGACACCGGCACTCACGACGCTCTCACCGAGGCCGGCCAGTACGTGCAGATCCTCTCCCGCAGACAGGGCGTGCGCATCGGCTGCGTCGAGGAGATCGCCTGGCGCATGGGATACATCGACACCGACACCTGCCACCGGCTCGGCCTCGCCCTGTCCCACTCGCCCTACGGCCGGTACCTGCTGGAGATCACCGGCGCCACGCCCCGCCACAGGGCCCCGGCGGCCACGAACGGGGCCTTCCCCACCAGGGTCAAGGAGAAGAGAGAATGAGCGTCACGCAGGCGCGCACACCGGCCATCGAGGGCGTCCGGGAGTTCACGCCCCAGGTCTACGGGGACGACCGGGGGCGCTTCGCGTCGCCGTACCAGGAAACCGCGTTCACCGAGGCCATGGACCGGCCCCTCTTCCCGGTGAAGGACATCAGCCACAACGTGTCCGCCGACGGTGTTCTGCGCGGCATCCACTACACGGCCACCCCGCCCGGCCGGGCCAAATACGTCTACTGCCCCCACGGGCGGGTGCTGGACTTCCTCGTCGACCTCAGGGTGGGCTCCCCCACCTTCGGCCGCTGGGAAGCCACCGAACTCAGCGGCGAGAACTGCCGCGCGCTGTACATCCCGGTCGGCGTCGGCCACGCCTTCCTCTCCCAGCAGGACGACTCGGTCGTCGTGTACGTGATGTCGCGGGGCTACGTCCCGCACAACGAGCTGGCCGTATCCCCGCTGGACCCCGCACTCGGACTTCCCCTGCCAACGGCGCACGACCTGCGGCTGTCCCCCCGGGACGCCGGCGCTCCCACGCTCGACGAGGCACGCGGCAAGGGTCTGCTGCCCGCCTACGACACCTGCCGTGAAGTGGAGGCCCTGCTGTGGCCGTGACACCCGCCCGCGCCGCCCTCCCCACGATCGCGCTGCTCGGCGCCACCGGCTTCGTCGGATCGGCCGTGCTGCGCGAACTCGCCGCCCGCCCCGTACGGATCCTGGCGGTCTCCCGGCGCCCGGCGGCCGTCCCGCCCGCGGCCCGCGCCGACATCGAGGTACGGGCCGCCGACCTCACCGAGCCGGGCGAGCTGTCCGCCGCCGTGGCCGGCGCCGACGCGGTCGTGCTCGCCACGCTCTACAGCTCGGCCACCGCCACCTGGCGGGTCGAGGACGGCGACACGGCCGCCGAGCGCGTCAACGTGGGCATCGCCCGTGACCTGGTCGGCGCGCTCGCCGCCCGCCCGGCCGGGCCCCGCCCCCAGGTCGTGTTCACCGGGGCCGCCTCCCAGGCAGGCCCGACCGGAAAGCCGGTTCTCGACGGCACTGAACCGGACCGGCCCAAGGGCCCCTACGACCGTCAGAAGCTGGCCGCCGAGCGACTGCTGCTCGACGCCGACGCCCGCGGGGTGCTGTGCGGGGCGTCGCTGCGGCTGCCCACCGTGTTCGGGCCCGGCGCCGGACCCGCGGCCCGCGACCGGGGCGTCGTCTCGGCGATGGCCCGCCGCGCCCTGGCGGGGGAGCCGCTGACCATGTGGCACGACGGAACCGTACGCCGCGATCTGCTGTACATCGACGACCTGGCGCGCGCTGTCGTCGCCGGCCTGGACCACACCGGGGCACTGGCCGGTCGCCACTGGCTGCTCGGTACCGGTGAGGGCCGGCCCCTCGGACCGGTCTTCGAGCAGCTCGCGGCCCTTGTCGCGCAGCGCACGGGACGGGACCCCGTGCCGGTGCTCGCGGTGCGGCCCCCCGAGCACGCGGAGGCCGGGGACTTCGCGAGCGTCACGATCGACGCGTCCGCGTTCCGGTCCGTCACCGGCTGGAGGCCGAACACCGCGCTCACCGAGGCGCTGCGCAGGACCGTGGACCATCTCGCCGACGCTGTTGGGGCCGGTGAGCGTCGGGCCGGCCGCGGGAAAGCGGGGGGAGGGCCGGCATGAGCATCGTCACGCTTCTGCGCCCCCGGATCGCCCAGGATCTGCCCGAGCGGCTGGCCCGGTCCGCCGCCGTGACCGTCACGGGCCACCAGCTGCGTACCGAGGACGTCACCGGATGGCTCGCCGAGCGGGCCCGCTCCCACCGCTTCACCGTCCGCCGGGTACCTCTGGACCGGCTCGACCACTGGTCCTTCGCGCCCGGGACCGGCGATCTCGTGCACCGCAGCGGCCGTTTCTTCGCGGTGCGGGGCCTGTCCGCCCGCCTCGGCGAGGGGCCGTTCGGCAACTGGCAGCAGCCCGTCATCCACCAGCCGGAGGTGGGCATCCTCGGCATCCTCGCCAGGGAGTTCGACGGCGTACTGCACTTCCTGATGCAGGCGAAGATGGAGCCCGGCAACCCCAACCTGGTCCAGCTGTCGCCGACCGTGCAGGCCACGCGCAGCAACTACCAGCGGGTCCACGCCGGTTCGCACGTGACGTACCTGGAGCACTTCACCGACGCCCCGCCCCACCTGGTGCTGGCCGACTCGCTCCAGTCGGAGCACGGAGCCTGGTTCTACCGCAAGGCCAACCGGAACATGCTGGTGGAGGCCGCCGGCACCGAGGTGCCGGCCGCCCCCGACCACTGCTGGCTCACGCTCGGCCAGCTCGGCGAACTGCTCCGGCTGGACAACGTCGTCAACATGGACGCCCGCACCGTCCTGGGCTGCCTGCCGCTGCCGGCGACCGGGCCGGGAGCCCTGCACTCCGACATCGGGCTGCTCTCCTGGCTCACCGCCGAGCGGGCCCGGCACGACGCCGACGTCCGGCTCATGCCGCTCGCCGAGGTCGAGGGCTGGACACGCGACACGGACGGCATCCGGCGTCCCGACGGCCGGTACTTCCGGGTCACCGGTGTCGCCGTCGAGGCCGGCAACCGTGAGGTCACCGGCTGGTCCCAGCCGCTGATCGAGCCGTGCGGCACCGGCGTGGCGGCCTTTTTGTTCCGGCGCCTGGGCGGTGTACCGCATCTGCTCGTCCACGCGCGCGCCGAGGCGGGATTCCTCAACCGGGTGGAACTGGCGCCGACCGTGCAATGCGCGCCGCGGGACTGGGAGACGGTACGGGCCGCGGACCGGCCGCCCTTTCTCCAGGCGGTCCTGCGGGCCGTGCGGGAGGGCGGCGCGCACTACTCGGCCGTGCACTCCGAGGAGGGCGGACGGTTCCTGGACGCCTGCGTCCGCTATCTGTTCGTCATGGCCGACGAGGACACCGCACCGCTCGACGCACCGCGCGGCTACACGTGGGCGACGGTCGGACAGCTCAACTCCCTCGCCGCCCACGGCCATTACCTCAACGTCCAGGCGCGCACCCTGCTGGCCTGCGTCAACTCCGGCGCCGCACACCTGTGAAGCGGGCCCGTCTGACGGGCGGTCACCGGGGCGCACGGGCACGGCCCGGTGCCGGCCGCGCCGGGCCGGCGGCCGCGACGGTGTTCGCAGACCACGGAGGCCGCGCGATCGGCTCAGTCAGCGTCCGGGCTGCGAGAAGGAGGCGCGGCATGGGCCCGCAGCGCATCACCGCGGACGGCGGAGAAGTCGCCCAGCGCCAGCTCCCGGAACTGCTCCTGCTCCAGTCCGGCAACAACGTCGCCCGGCTGCTGGCCCGTTGGGACGCGGGAAGCCAGGAGGCTTTCGTCGCGAAGATGAACCGCACCGCCGCGGATCTCGGCATGACCCGTACGGCCTACACCGGGGCCAGCGGTTTCGAGGCCACCACCAAGAGCACTGCAGATGACCAGCTCAAGCTCGCCCGCCAGGCCATGCAGGAGCCGGTCCTGCGCGCGGTGGTTGCCATGCGCAGCACAACCATCCCCGGCGTGCCCGGCACCGTCACAAACACCAACCGACTGTTGGAGAAGCCCGCAGTGATCGGCCTCAAGACCGGATCGAGCGCCCCGGCCGGCGGCAACCTCATGTGGGCCGCCGAGGTGAAGACGGCGACGAAGCAGTACCTCGTGCTCGGTGTGGTAATGGGCCAGCGCGCCAACACCACGCCCACGGAAGGCCCCATGGCCGCCCTGAGTAAGAGTGCTGTACTGATCGAGGCCGTGCAGAACGGCCGTCCCACCGCCCTTGGCACCAGCGAAGGGGCGGCGGCACGGCCTCGGTGCTGGAGAGGAACCGGACCGAGGCCGGGCGCCGGAGCGGTAAAGGCCCCTGGCAGCGCGGGCGGTGGATCGCCGTGCCCGCCGTACTGTCCGCGGCCGTCATGCTAGGTCCTGTCTTCAAAGTAGCGCCGTCCGCCCGGAGGGCGGGCTCGGCGGCGGTCGGTGCGTGCGATCGCAAGGCGGAGGGTCGCCCCAGTACTGGATGTACTGGGGTGATCCCGACAACGCGGCGAGCGTGCGTGCCGACCGCCGCCGAGCAGGCGGGACTTTGAAGACAGGGCCTAGGGCACGCCTGGGTGCCGAACGGATTGGGCAACTTCGGAAGCCTGCTGGAGACCTTCCTGCCCTGGCTCGGGGTGAGCGTGCCCATACTGCTGGTCCTGGCCGTGCTACGGCGGTCCGCGACCGCCACCGTCGCCGTACTGTTTTCGGCCGTCATCTGGTGCTCGCTGTTCGGCGCCACCCTCGCGGACAAGCGCACCGGAAGCGACCACCTGCCCGTAGCCGCCGCCTTGCGCCTGTGACGGCGGTGTGATTTTCATCGATCACTGGCGTGGTTACTCGGTGGCATCTGGCGAACGGCGGGGGCAGTGGCCGATGCAGCGTGCGAGCTGGCCGACACGGTGACGCCGGGGACCTGGAGCACGGGCGCGGTCGAGGACGCCGCCTACGCCATCGACACACTCGCCGAGGCCCTCGCCGCGAACCTGACGACAGTGCCAGACGGACCTCCTCTCGCCAGGGCGGATGAGGTTTCGGCAGTCGCGGTGCCAGGGACGTCCGTCCCAAGCCGTCGGACGTGTCAGTCGGCAGGCGGGAGGCGGAGCGTGGCGACGGCCCCGCCGTCGGGCGCCTTGGCGAAGGACAGCGACGCCCCGATGACCCGGGCCTGGCCGAGCGCGATGGTCAGTCCGAGGCCGTGGCCCCGGCCGCGTTCGGACGCGCCGGTGCGGAACCGTTGGGGTCCGTCGGCGAGCAGCTGGCGGGGGAAGCCCGGGCCGTGGTCCCGTACGGTAACGCAGGTTCCCGCCACGTCGACCTCGACGGGTGCGCGACCGTGCCGGTGGGCGTTGACGACCAGGTTGGTGACGATCCTGTCGAGCCGACGCGGGTCGGTCTGGGCGGTCAGGGCGCCGGACGTGGTGAGCCGTGTCTGCAGCCCGGTGCGCCGTACGGATTCCGTCACCAGCTCGCCGAGCGGTACCGGCTGGGTGTCGGCCTGTTCGGCGCCCGCGTCGAGCCGGGAGATCTCCAGCAGGTTCTCCACCAGGGTCCGCAGCACCCCCACCCGGTCCCTGACCAGATCCGTGGCCTCCGCCTCGGGGAGCAGCCCGCTCGCGGTGACCAGACCCATCAGCGGGGTGCGCAGTTCGTGGGCGACGTCGGCGGTGAAGTCCTGCTCGGCCAGGAGCTGCCCGAGCAGGCTGTCGGCCATCGAATCGACGGCGGCGGAGATCTCGGCGATCTCGTCGCTGCCGCGGCCGGCCCCGGTCCTGGCGGCCAGGTCACCGGCCGTGATCCGGCGTGCGGTCCGTGCCACCCGCCGAAGCCTGCGGTTGGGCAGCTCCGCGGCGAGCGCCGACAGCGGTACGACGACGGCCAGCGCGAGCAGGGAGTACTTCCACATGTGCCGGTCCAGGGCGCGCCGGGTGAGCAGGTCGGGTGTCATGTCGACCTCCACCGCCACGGGGCTGCCTCGGTACGTTTGTGCCGCCCACATCGAGGGGTGGTCCCCGGGGCTGTCACCGTCGTACCAGGTGGCATATCCGTCCCTCAGCCCCTGCGGGCCGCGGAGTCGGCGCAACAGTTCGACGGGCATGGCCCCGGGCGACATCCGAAGCGAGTCGGGCGGGGTGGCGTCCCGTTCGTGGTCCTGCAGGTCTCGGGACAGCTGCGTCACGGCCTTGGCCCTGCCGTCGTTCAGGGACCGGGCCAGGGTGCTGCGGTGGACCAGCACCCCGACGGTCAGCGCGATGGCGCAGCAGGCCACGGCGACAAGCACAGCGATCTTCCAGCGCAGTGAACGCCAGTTCAGCAGGTCGCACAGGATGCCCACGTCAGCGCCGCAACTTGTAGCCGAAGCCGCGGACGGTCTGGATCCGCTCGGCTCCGATCTTCCTCCGCAGCCGCTGGACGCACAGGTCGACCACGCGGCTGTCGCCGTCCCAGCCGTAGTCCCACACGTTGCGCAGCAGCATGTGCCGGTCCAGAACGACGCCGGGGTTCGCGGCGAACTCCAGCAGGAGCCGCAGCTCGGTGGGGGCCAGCGCAACCGGTTCGCCCGCCCGGAACACCTCCAGGCCGGCGGTGTCGATGGTCAGGTCGCCGAAGACCAGCGGGGCGTGCTCGCCCGGGCGACCGGAATCCTCCGGCCGTTCCCCACCTCCCACCGGTTCGGTCGGGGGGTGGTGCGGCACGGCCGGGGCGGTGGCGGGGTTGAAGGTCGCCCGCCGCAACAGCGAGCGGATCCGGGCCACCAGCACCGCGGTGTCGACGGGTTTGACCACGTAGTCGTCGGCGCCCGCCTCCAGGCCGGAGACCACGTCCAGGGCGTCGCCGCGCGCGGACATCATCAGGATCGGGTCCATGCTGGTCTCCCTGACCCGGCGGCACAGCCCGATGCCGTCGAGGGCGGGCAGCATCACGTCCAGCAGCAGGTCGTGGCGGCCCTCCCGGAACAGTTCGAGTCCGGTCAGGCCGTCACCGGCGGAGGTGACACGGTAGCCGTAGCGCTCCAGTGCCAAGGTGACCGATCTGCGGATCACTTCGTCGTCCTCCACGAGCAGGATCGCCACGGGCACCAGGGCGGTTCCCCCGGCCACTGGATCCGACATCTCTCCCCATCGGACGTAGTTGCTGAAGGTCCATCATGCGACAGGGCATCCCGCCCTGCCGAATTCCGCCTCCACCACGCATTCCGCCTCCACCACGCATACGCCGGCGCCGGGTTCGCCGGTGATGCTGTCGGGTCAGGGTTCGCGGGTCTGGGGGCTGTGGTTCGGGTCCTGGTCACCGAGATGGCTGTCGTGGTGGTCGGGACGGGGCGGTGCACCGGTGAGGGTGCAGCCCTGGCGGGACAGGTCCAGTTTCGATCCCTTGGCCAGACAGTCAGTGATCATGTGAACCTGCTGGCCATAGCTGCGACCCTTCGTGGAGGTCACTTCCCCGTTCGGGCCCACTTCGCAGGGGTTGTTGTCGGTGCATTGCTCGCCGTCGTCGTTGTGGGTGTTGTGGATTCCCACGACCGTGGTGCCGTCGGGGGCCAGCAGAGCCGAACCGGAGTCGCCGTGCCAGGGGCCGCAGTCGTCGCTGGTGGTGTAGCGGATTGAGTTGTTCAGCTGGTAGCCGCCTTCCCGCAGGTGCGGGACTACGGCCTCGGCGGTGCAGTGGTAGCGGGCGCCGACGGAGGCCACGGTCAGTGGGTCGCCTGCGCGCACGGGGGCGGACGCGAGCTGGAAGACTTTCGCGCCTTCGGCCTTCAACTGCGTGTAGGTCTTGTCCAGGCGGTAGAGCGCGATGTCGGTGCCGGTCATCGTCGCGTACACCAGCCGTTTCGCACGGGCCGTGGTCTGCGGATAGCCCCGACGGTCGACGATGGGCACCTCGCGGTCGGCAGGCTGGTCCACCAGCGCGGCTCCGGGCGCGGGCCACTGTCCTTGCACACAGTGACCGTTGGTCAGCAACAGCGCAGGGTCCTGCGGACGGGAGGCGGGGGTACGGACCGCCGAGCCCGCACAGCCGCTCAGGTCCACCGACCCTTCCATGTCCGGGATCAGATCATCTGGGGGCACGTCGGTGCCCGTAATGATGCCGTTGATCCAGTCGGCGTGCCTGGTGACATCGGAGTACAGCGTCTTGCCGCTCTCGTCGGGGCCGCTGACCACACCGGCCACGGCCCACTGACCGCCCTCACGGACCAGCGCGGGACCGCCGGAGTCCATGTTCGACGCGGCGACGCTGCCGTCGGCGCTACCGACGCACAACTCTCCGCTGGCCGCGTGTGACGGACACGCCGAGACCGGTTGCACCACGGTGTCGGCCTCCCGCAGCCGCGTGGGGAAACACGCCGGATTGGTGCTGTCGTCGCAGGTCATGCCCCAGCCCATGATACGGACGGGCGTGTTGTCCGACGGCGTGGTCGAGGCGATCCGCACCGGCTTGGCCCGAACCGGGGTCCGCAGGTGCATCAACGCGAGGTCGCGGCCCCAGAACCCTCCCTCATCGCGACTGGTCGCCAGCCGGTAGTAGTGGTCGACCTCGGCGACCTCGCCGCCGGAGGTGGTGTCCAGTGACCCGACCCGGACCTTCCAGCCACGCGGGACACCCGCCTTCGCATTGGTCGGGTTCCGGCCGGCACAGTGGCTGGCGGTCAGGACCCATCGCGGCGCGAGGACCTCCACCCCACAGCCGTGCTTGTCCGGGCGCGGCGGGGCGGGGTAGGACAGCTGGAACGAGCCCATGAACGAGTAGGCCCGGGTGGACTCGGTGCCACCCACGACGGCCTGCGCCGATAAGGGTGCTACAAGGGCCGCGGTCAGCGCGATTCCCGCCGTCAGGGCGGCGGCCGCCCTTCGGCCTGTCGACGTGTGCATGCGTGGCTCCCCTTGCGTCTGCCGTCGGCCATCGCTCCGGCGGGCTGGTGCTGGGGACAGCAGTCGGCTGTCCCGTCCGGCACCGAGCCTGGACCCAGTGGCCCTCCGGAGGGTCTCTCCCGCGTATCAGGCTCGGCGCGGCAGCCGCTCAGTTGTGTATCAGTGAGTCCGGGGCCAGGCAGACGATGCCGTGGACACGCAGGGGAAGCGGCCCGCTGCCGTTGTCCGTCGCAGTGTGACGGTGGATGCGGAGGCCCGGGGACGGCATCTGCGCCAAGGCGGCCGGCCCCTGCCCTTGCCGGAAATCCCGTCCCGGTGAGCAGGTGGCGGTGAGGCCCTGATCGGCACCGGTCGGGTCCTTGCCGTCGAAGACCTGCCGACACCCCGACCGGACCGCCGTCGAACCGCTGCTCCTGCCCACCCGCGACCCGGCGGGCGACTTCACCGCCGCCTGGGACTTGGTAGTGATGCGCTCTTTGTCGGGCAGGGCGGGACGGTCCGAGGCGGGCTGTCCGCCGGCGAGGTTCCGCAGTCTGGTGAGGAGAACTGTCTGGGCGTCGCGGCACTCAAGCGCCTGGTCGGTCACGGGCTGATCATCGAGCCCGAGCCCGGTTTGTTCACCCTGCACCACCAGTGATCTCTTGGCATGCCGCTGATCAGCACACCTGATCCCGACTCGAAGGCGAATCAGACAGAGACTCGTATTCCGCCCTCTGACAGACCCGCGGTTCGTCCTCCTGCCCCGGAGACGTGCCACGGGCCCGGCTCTTGGGAATCGCACCGCGCAGGCCCTGCGGCCGTTCGGGATAGGGAAGTCCGCCACTCGCCGTACACGGTTCGGGCAGCATGTGCCTGTGCGGATACTCAGACGAACACCTCCGGTGCCACCAGCAGGCAGTGATTCTCTGCTGGCGT
Organism: Streptomyces sp. NPDC056835; assembly: GCF_042789485.1. Taxonomy (NCBI): domain Bacteria; kingdom Bacillati; phylum Actinomycetota; class Actinomycetes; order Kitasatosporales; family Streptomycetaceae; genus Streptomyces; species Streptomyces sp. NPDC056835. Next base: position 4,134 of record NZ_JBHUBB010000053.1, on the reverse strand, counting down.
ACGCCCTCACTGATCTGGCCTGGTACGCACGGTGCCGTGACCGTGCCCGCAGATGGCACATGACCATCGAGCTGAGTGCTCTGTTGACCGGGGCCACCACCGTGGTCGCCGCGGGTATCCAGGCGCCCGCCGCTGTCACGGCCACAGTGGCCGGGGCGACCGTCTTCATCGGCGGACTCCGCCAGGTCCTCAACCACGCGGAGCGCTACGTGCTGGCCGCGGAGGCATGGTCGAGACTGCACCAGGCGGTCCAGCGGTATCGGCTTACTCCCGAGGCCGAGCGAGACGAGGGCAGCGGTCAGCGCCTGCTGGAAGAGATCGAGGCGGCCGCAACGACCGAGCTTCAGAACTGGGCCGGCCATCGCCGGGGCATGCAACCCGGGCCACCAGTGCCAGGCAGTCAACCGCTCCCGTAGCCACGTTCCGGCACTTCTGATCGCGGTGGTAAGCGGCTGATGAGATGCCAGGGAGCCGACTGCGCCTCGTCTTTGCCCCTACAGCAGTTGGCAAATGGAAGTGCCGGACTGCCCTGGTCAGAGCGTTGTGTCGCTCCGTAGCCGGCGAGAGTGGGGCAGGTCAGTTGGCAAGCCGGGCCATCATCGCGGCTGCTCGGCAGAGCCGCGAAGGCCCGGCTCTCGGCGTTTGCCAACAAGCGTGCTGATCGGCCGACCGTGCTGCGCCGTCACAACTGCTCCCGCGATACGCCCTGACCTGCGCGCTCGCCAGAATCTATCCACAGGCCAGAGCTTTTACGGTTCGTGTCCGCTTCGGGTGTGAGGTGCCGGGACGCAGACCGAGAAGGCACGGCCGATGGCACAGACGAAGTTCGACAAGCAGGTGGAAGAGACCGCCGAATCCGTGGCGTTCGGGATCGGCCGGTTCCTGGCCGGCTGCCCGCTGCGGGGCGAGCGGAAGACCGGCGCGACGTTCTGACACGAGGGCACCCGCGTCCTACCGAAGGCCGAAGGCCGTGTCTCCCGCTCCGGATGGCAGCGCCCTCCCCCTTCCCCATCACTGGCCTGGCCGTGACGGGGCGTAGGCGGCTACTGAACACTGTGGGATAACCAGGACGCCCCCTTCGCCACCGCCCGACCTGTAGACCGGCCGCATCGCCGCAGCTTCCGCCCTGGCCGTTGACGGCCGGGGCGTACGGGCTCCTGACCCGCACACGCCGCGACCGGATCCGCCTCGCGGAGCAGCCGGACGACGACGTCCTCGAACGCGAACCGTGGCGCGTCGGACCGAGGCTGGTGATCCACCTCGAAAAGGTCAACGCCACCATGGCGAGGCTCAAGCGGTACGGGGCGAAGACCCGGGAGAGCGGCGACCCGAAGACGTCCCCGGCCGTCGACGTGCTCGCCGAGATCCTGTTCATGAGCCGCCAGGTCCGCCTATACGTGCTCCTGGTCGCCCAGTCCGCCACCGCCCGCGCCATCGGCGCCCCCGGAGATGCGCGTGACTTCCTCCATCCGCATCCTGGTCGTCCGCTACACCCTTAACGCCTGGCGGATGCTGGTCCCCGGGGGCAGCCCCATCCCGATGCCGACCGCGCGCCCCGGCCGCGTCCAAGTCGTCCTACGCGGCCGCGCCCACGAGACGCAGGTGCTGAACCTCTCGAACGCGGAGGGCCGCGAGTGGGCGATGTGCGGCGTCCACGCGGGCGGCAAGGCCGGCCCCGCCCTGCAGAAGCCGGCCGTCCCCGAGGCCCTGCCTGCCGACTTTCTGGCCGACGCCTGGAGCAGCTCCCCGGTCGTCCTGTCTACCGCCGACCCCAAGCCGACACCGGCCTGAGACACCGACTCTCTCGCCGATGCCTGGAAGAAGATTCCACAAGCCCCGGCCGAAGCCCCTGAGCCACCGACCGACGCACCGCCGTCCTTCCCACGCACCGCCGTCCTTCCCACGCACCGCCGCCCTTGGACCCGGACGACGCCGTGGTCGGGCTGCGCAAGGCTCAGCAGGACCACCTGCCGGAACTCACACTCGCCGCCTTGCGCTGGGCTCGCGCCAACGACCCCGACTTCCCGGCCTCAGTGGACACGCGGGGCACCGAACTCCTCTACCGGGCCGGCGACCTCAGGCGCTGGGCACGCAACCGGCCCCGCGGCTCCGCCGGAGCCACTGACCTGCCCTGAGCGGCATCGGATACACCACGGGCCCCGGGGGATCAGCCATGACATCCCCGGGACCGGCTGTTGAAGTCACACCGTTCAACGACGATTTGGCCCCGGCGTCATATCAACCGGTCGCGGTGCGTTCTGTGCTCTTGCCCCCGACACCTCGGCGCGGGACGGTCATTGCGCAACTACGCGCGACCGACTCGGCACGGGAGGGCGGATCCTTGCTCATGAGCGAGAGATCTGGATTCCGGACTCTCTCTTTGGAGCCCGGGTGATCGTTCTCCGCGGCTCCGGTGCACCGCGTCCCGGGTAGTGTCAGTGATCGTAGGCGATGGGCAGGCCCTGAAGGGTGCTGACCAGGTGCAGGCGCGGGCCCCAGAAGAAGCGGCTGTGGCTGGCGCAGTAGCCGTATTCGGCCCAACCTGTCAGGTCGGAGCGTTTGACGGTCTCGCGGGAGCGGCCGCATTCCACCGGGGTGGAGTCCACGACCCATACGTCGTCGCTCCACACCGAGGTGCTGGTGGCCAGGATCCGGGTGACCCGGCGGCCCGGCGGAGCAGTTCGGCGGCCTTGCGCAGCCGCTTGTTGTAGCCGGGTCGCTGGGGCAGGCAGGGGAAGAGGTGGCGCAGGTGGGCACGGGCAGGGCGGAGCCATTTGGCCTCGGAGGGTGTAGCCGAGTATGGCCTGCATCGTGGCGAGGGTGACCAGTTCGGCGTCGCTCAGGCGGGGCGTAATGCCGATCCGCGGGCGCCACGGCGCCAGGTCGGGATGCTCTTTCAGCATGTCGTCGGTCGTCGCATAGAGTGCTGTCGCGAGGGTGTCCACGTCGTTCGTCACAAAACGATCTTGGACACCCTCGTTCTCGTCTCCGCAGGCACCCCTTGGACCACACCACCAGGAGGACCAGTGTCATACCCGCAACTGCTCACCCCCGAGAAGAAGCTCGCCGACGCGAAGAAGCTGTTGAGTCTCCCGCGTATCGTCGTGATCTGCGGCTCCACCCGCTTCATGACCGAGATGAACGAGGCCGATCTGCGGGAGACCAAAGCCGGAAGGATTGTCGTCAAACCGGGCTGTGACCTGAAGTCGCCGCACGAACTTTGGTCCGATCCTGTCGAGGCCGAGGCGCTGAAGGTTCGACTCGACGATCTGCACCGGGCGAAGATCCGGCTCGCTGATGAGGTGCTCGTAGTCGGCGACTACATCGGAGACAGCACCCGAGCCGAAATCGCCTACGCCCGGTCGCTGGGCAAGCCCGTGCGGTTCACGCACCCCGAAGTCGACCCTGACGCCTGACCGCCCGCCGTCACCTCGACAACCAGGGCCGGCAGCAGCCCGCCGCCTGACCGTCTCGCGGTGGCTTCGGCCGCCGCCCGCCCCACACCCTCCGCAGGCATCCCTTGGAATTGATCATCTAGTGTTGTCAACTGCTTCTGCGGGTCTCCAAGCCGTAATGCTTTCTGGCAAGTTAGGCAAATGGCTTCGACCAACGCCGGACAGCCGGCAGGCTTCTATCCACTCGGTGGCTACCAGGTCTTGACGGCGGTGAACACAACGCGATGCACCTGGGCAGTGGACGCTGGGCAAGCCGAACGGCGATGGGGGATCTTCAGGCGGCTGCCGCGAGGGTGTCCGGGGCCGGCTGGGCGCGGCGGAGCTGCCGCGCGGTTCAAGCTCCTGGTCGGCCCTCGGGGAACCGCCACTTCTCGTAACGTGTCTCCTGCCAGAGGATGAGTGTGCAAACGCAGGGAGCGCGTGGTGGATCCTGTATCGGTGGGGTTGTTGATGGCGTTGGCGGGTGGCGCCGGTGGCGAGGCGGGCGGCAGGCATGGGCAGGGCTAAGCGCGCTGGTACGGCGCCCATTTCAACGCAGCGAGGAGTCTTCGGACGGCTCAGCAATAATTTCAGGGGAGGGGGAGCTAGTGTGATGCGCCTGAAATCGCGGGCTTAAATCTGTAGGCTGTTTTCATGTCTCGTGGTCCTCGTGCCGTCGAAGTCGTGTTGTCCGATGGGG
>NZ_JBHUBB010000052.1:0-42628 GCF_042789485.1 Streptomyces sp. NPDC056835 | reverse complement strand
CCGGGGGGAGGGGGTCGGGGTCGGAGGAGGTGCGTGTCCGGACGTAAAGCGTCGCAGCACGCGCGAAGCGCGGTGAGGAAAGCAGTCCGGACACGCACCTCCGCAGGCCCCGGCACCCGGCCGACGACAACGCGACCGCAACCCGCACCCCAACTACCCCCCGTACCGCGGATGCACCAGCGTCGACGGCGGCAGCCCCCACACCCGCGTCCGCTCCACCCCCCGCGCCCCCGCCACCAGCACCGCCCCCTCCAGCGACCGCAACCGCGGCGCGTCCCGCGCCAGGCCCAGGCTCGGCCTCGCGCCCACCTCCGCCAGTTCGAACCCCCAGTCGCTCACGGCCGGCGTGCCGTCCTTGACCCGGTCGGGGCCCGCCGCGAAGCCCGACGGCCACCCCATCGCGTGGTACGGCGTGGTCCCGAACCCGGCCGCACGCAACGTCGCGTCCACCGTCCAGTACGTATGCCGCTCCGTCGTCGGCGACCCCGCGTGCACCGCCAGCCGCCCGCCGTCCGCCAGCACCCGCGTAGCCAGGCCGTAGAACTCCTCGGAGTACAGCTTCGTACTCGCCGTGACGCCGGGATTCGGCAGATCCGAGACAACCACGTCGTACGGCCCGCCCCCAACGCCTCCGGCGTCGGCAGCCCCCCGCAACCACGTGAACGCGTCCGCGTACACCGCCCTCACCCGCCCGTCCCCGTACACCTCCCCGTTCAGCTCCCGCAGCGCGGGATCCGTGCGGGCCAGCCGGACGACCGCCGGGTCCAGCTCGACCACCGTGACCTCCCGGACGTCCCCGTACCGCAGGACCTCGCGCGCGGCCAGCCCGTCGCCCCCGCCCAGGATCAGCACCCGCGCGTGCGGCCCGCGCATCGCGGGATGCACCAGCGCCTCGTGGTAGCGGAACTCGTCACGCGCGCTGACGCGCAGCCGCCCGTCGAGATACAGCTCCAGCGGCCCGCTCCGCCCGCCCGTGATGACGACTTCCTGGACGCCGGTATGGACGGCGACCCGCACCTGGTCGCCGTAGACGGCCCGCCGCGCCGCCCGTTCGAAGTCGTCCACCAGGACGGCCGCCGTGCCGAGCAGGGCCAGCACCAGCACGTTGACAACCACCAGCACCCAGCGTGAGCGCGGCGTCAGATCGCGCCGGAAGAGCCAGAGCACCAGCCCGCCCCCCGCCACCGCGTTCACCGCGCCCGTCAGCAGCGCGCCCGTCAGCTGGCCCAGCCAGGGCAACAGCAGGAACGGGAAGGCGAGGCCGCCGACGAGCGCGCCCACATAGTCGGCTGCGAAGAGATCCGCGACCGTCCCCTCCGCGTCCTGGCGCGAGAACCGCTGGATGAGCGACATCAGCAGCGGAATCTCGGCGCCGATGAGGACACCGATGGCCAGCGAGAAGCCGACCAGTGCGTAGCGGGACTCCCCCAGCCATATGAAGCTCGCGTACAGCACGAGTGCGGAGGAGCCGCCCAGCAGCGCCAACGCCGCTTCCAGCAGCCCGAATCCGAACGCGGCGCGGCACCGCAGCCGCTTGGCGAGCAGCGAGCCGACGCCCATCGCGAAGACCATCACCGAGAGGACGACCGAGGCCTGCGTGACGGAGTCCCCGATCAGATACGAGGCGAGCGCGACCAGCTCCAGCTCGTACACCAGCCCGCACGCGGCGCAGATGAAGACCACGGTGAGGATCAGGTAACGCCCGGCGCCCGCACGCACGGGAAGCCGCGCGGCACCTCGGGGCGGCGAGGACACGGACTGCTCGATCATGTTCGTAACGCTACGTCACGAATTCATTGCGGTTTGTCACCCACACGGGTGCATCTACAGCACCGCAGGCATACGGACCCCCACCCGCGTCCGAGTGACGACCAGGCGGCCTTCCTGCGGATACGCGTGCCAGGTACGCCATCGGACCTGGCTGCCGTCGCGCTGCGCCAGCATCGCGGTGAAGGCGTTCGGGTCGCCGGGGAACGTCCCCGCTAATCCGTTCGGGTGGTCGGCTACCAGTGCGAGCAATTCCTGTGCGCGCCCGGCGAACGAGCCCTGGGACAACGTCTCGACGCGCGCGGCGAATTCGTACTCCCAGTCCCCGAGCCGCTTGGAGACACCGAGCGGCAGCGGTGTGCTGCTGCCCGGGATACAGGCAACGGTCTCGGAGCAGGTGCCGCGCTCCTCCTCCAGAATCACCTGGTGAGAGGCGCCGAGCAGTCTCAGCTGGAGCCCGGCGCCCGCGAGATCGAGATCGAGGACGGCCAGGGCGGGGACCGGCTCCCGGCCCAACGCCCAGGCCAGATCAGCGGCGCGGGTGTCGGTGTAGGCGGTATTGAGGGTGGTGAGCATGGGTCGGCTCCGCAAACACGCTTGACGGGTGAACCGGGGACTTCCCGGACAATGAGCGAGTGGCTTGTGGGGGGAGATCGCCTGCTCGGTTCCGTATCAGGCCCGAGGGCTGGAAGCTCTCACAGCGAGGGAATCACGAAGTACGCGACGCTCACAGTGTTTTTACCCAACTTGAAGGGGTTTCCATCCCGTCGGGGGCCCAAGGGTTCAACTGTTCAACCAAAACCGGCGCGGAAGGCGGGCCGGTTCGAACGGTCGGCACCGCCAACACAGAGGTGCCCGGCGGGAGTTCACCCCCCACCGGGCACCGTCGTGACAGCGGATCAGCTGCCCCGTGTCAGCTGCCTCCCCCGCCGCAACCCCCGCCCCCGCCACCGCCGCACGACGAACCCCCGCCGCACGAAGAACCGCCGCCGCAGGACGAACTCCCGCCGCCGCACGACCCACCCCCGCCACCGCCGGCCCACCAACCGTCGCTGGCGCGGCGCCTGGCGCCCCTCTTCTTCAGCGACGGGCTCGACGCGCGGTTCTTCACCTTCACACGCCGCTTCCCGCGCTTGTCCCCGCTGCCCACGCTCGCCACGACCCCGACGAACGCGACCGCGACCAGTACGACCACCACTCCTACACCCAGCATCGTCCCCACCGTCCTTCTGTTCCCCCGTAGCGAAGCCCCGCGCCGACGCGCGACCGGCTCCGCACCGACCGGCTTCCCGCGTGAACTTCCCGCGTGACTTGGGTGTCCCCCCGGCGCCCCGCGGTCAAAGCCGACTTGAGCAAGTCCAGAGGTTCGGCACAGGATGGCGGCCATGACCAAAGAATGGCTCGGCGGCACCACGATCTTCGCGGAGATGTCGGCGCTGGCCGTACGCACCGGCGCGCGCGGCTGAGGACCGTGCCGGTCGGGTTGTGCGGGGTGTTGAGGAGGATGAGGCGGGTGCGGTCGGTGACGGCGTCCCGCAGCTAGACCCTGTCCCGTCGATCTTCTCGGGCGAGCACATCCCGCTCGCCTCGTTCCCCGGCATGTGCGAGCGGACCCTGACGATCAGCTCGGCGGGCAAGACCTTCTCGTTCACGGACTGGAAGGTGGGGTGGGTCAAGGCTTTTTCGCCTGCCTATTCAGATTGTGGGGCGGAAGCCCGAGCACACCCTCTCGCCGACTCACTGTCTTGAATCCCAAACGACGTGCACTTGCCGAGAGTGCTTGATTCCCGAGCGCGCGCCCCGGCTGGGGTGTCCTGGACCGTCGCCAACAGGTGCTCTTCATCAACGCGCGGCGAGCCTTCGAACCGGTCCCGGATTCGAGAGCACGGAGGCTGGGCGACAAGAACACAGCATCGATCCTGACCACCCTCGCTGCTTGGCGGGGCATCTACGAGATGGGTGCCGCGGCCACGCCGTACAACGACGCGGCCGGCTGGTCCCGAAGCCGCTCCACCGAGGAGATCGCCGACCGCCAGTACAGCTTGATGCCGACGTCGTACGCCGTGGAGCCTCCCAGTCCCGAACGGGACACACGGACCCGGATCGAGGAGCTCAAGCTCGAACTGGCCGATCAGTTCGACCAGATGCGCGACCTGGAACTCCGACTGCTGGACATCTTGGAGGAGAGCTGATGGAAGCCAATGCCCACCATGTCGACTCGGGTACGGCGGCTTGGCCGACGACCTCCATCGGGATCGAGCGGGCCCGCAGGGACATCTACATCACCTCCGGCTTCCTCGACGACGGGGCCGCCGATCAGACTCCAGGAGTCGTCAGCTCGACGTTCGTCCAGGACGGCAGGATCCTCTCGCCCCGGACCAATGAGTGCGGGCCGGGCGAATCCCCCCGCACCCGGGCAACCCTCAAAGAGGGCGACCTGGCCGTCGTACTCGTCAGACGGGTGGGCGATTCCGCGCTGGTCACCGCCGAGCACGCGGGATGGAGAGCGACCAGGTCGATCGGCATCGTCCGCGCTGAACCGCACGTCGTGCGGTGGCTGCGTATCTGGCTGCAAACACCTACGGCGAAGGCCCGGATCGACGAGGACGTGACGGCACACGTCGAGCCCACCATCAGCCTCGACACCCTCCGCCGCATGCTGTTTCCGCTGCCCCCGCCAGACGTCATCACCGCATGCCACCGGGCCTTCGATGTCATCGAGGAGATGACCGCCCATTACCAGGAGACCGCGCGCAAGGCGGTGGAACTGGCCGACGCACTCCACGACGACTGGGCATCGACGGATCCGCCGTGGGAAACACGACCGCTGGCGAAGGTCGTCAGGTTCCGTCTGAGCGGCCCAGCGAACGCCGGTGAGGCACATCCTCCCGGCACCTTCATGCTGAGCACCCGTTCCGACGACGCGCACATCGCAATGCCGTGCCGACCGGCGACACCGCTCAGAGGCGTCGTGGCCATACGGCCCATCGAGGACGAGGACGGTTGGTGGCTTCTCCACGAACTCAGGAGCCGGAGGGGTGACATCTCGCGGCTGGCGCAGGGCCAGAACGGCCGGGAAATCTCCGCCGGCGCCCTCAAGCGCCTGGAGGTCACCTGGCCCGACCGGTTCACGCGTGCCGACTTCCACAGAACGGCCGAGCCCCTGCACGCCGTAGCGCGACTGCTGGTCTCCAAGATCGCGACGCTGCACGCCCTGCGGGACGCGCTCCTGCGCGACATCTCGGCAAAGGCCGGTGTTCTCCGGGAGCCGGCAACGGGGCCGGGAGAAGAGGTCGCTCTCACTCCTCACCCCGCTGCGGTCCCCGCACCACGTGGGGGCAAGAGGGGCAATGAGTCAGGATGGTCCCCAGAAGCTCGACGGGTACCCGAGTGAGAACGGTGGAGACATGAACACCAGGCCGTTGCTGAACCGAAGGCTGGACGGACTCGGGACGACGATCTTCGCGGAGATGTCGGCACTGGCGACCGCGACGGGCGCGATCAACCTGGGCCAGGGCTTCCCCGACGCCGACGGCCCCGAGGAGATCCGCGAGGCCGCCGTCCGCGCCCTGCGGGAGGGCAAGGGCAACCAGTACCCGCCCGGCCCAGGCATCCCGGAACTGCGTGCCGCGATCTCCGACCACCAACAGCACTTCTACGACCTCTCCTTCGACCCCGACACCGAGATCCTGGTCACCGCCGGCGCCACCGAGGCCGTCGCCGCCGCCATGCTGGCACTACTGGAGCCGGGCGACGAGGTCATCGCCTTCGAACCTTTCTACGACTCCTACGCCGCCTGCATCGCGATGGCCGGAGCGAAGCGCGTGCCGCTCACGCTGCGAGCGCCGTCCTTCCGCCCTGACCTGGACGAGCTGCGCGCCAAGATCACCTCGCGGACCCGCCTCCTTCTCCTCAACACCCCGCACAACCCGACCGGGATGGTTCTCACCGCCGAAGAGCAGGACGTCATCGCCGCACTCGCCGTCGAGCACGACCTGCTCGTCGTCACCGACGAGGTGTACGAGCACCTTGTCTACGAGGGCACGCACCGCCCCATCGCGGCCCTGTCCGGCATGCGCGAGCGCACCGTCTCCATTTCGTCCGCCGGCAAGACCTTCTCATTCACCGGATGGAAGGTTGGCTGGGTCACGGCGAGCGGCCCGCTCGTCTCCGCCGTCCGGACGGCCAAGCAGTACCTGACCTACGTCAGCGCGGGCCCGTTCCAGTACGCGATCGCCGAAGCCCTGCGCCTGCCGGACTCGTACTTCGACGGCTTCCGTACCGACCTCCGCCGCAAGCGCGACCTGCTCGGCGACGGCCTGCGCGCGGCCGGGTTCGAGGTCTACCGGCCCCAGGGCACGTACTTCATCACAACCGACATCACCCCCTTCGGCGAGAAGGACGCCTACGCCTTCTGCCGCGCGCTCCCCGAACGCTGCGGCGTCGTCGCCATCCCCAACTCCGTCTTCTACGACGACCCCGACGTCGGCCGCAGCCAGGTCCGCTTCGCTTTCTGCAAGAGGGACGACGTCCTACGAGAAGCCTCTTCACGCCTTCAGCGAGGATGACCGCCGCGACCGCTGACCACAAACCACCACCGCCGGGAGACAACGGGGAACATGGGGTGCTCGGCACGCGGGCGGCCTCCCTCCATCGGTGCCTCTCCCACATCGCATCTCCGAAAAAAGAGCAGCTCTTTTTGAGCTAGAGTTACGGGACCCACCCTTTAATACCGGGCATTGCGGTAGAGGAAGGATATTTCGGTCTTGAGTGCCAAGAACACCGCCCCAGAGGAGGCTGTACGCCAACGCGTACTTGCCGATCTCAAGAAGTTGGGCTGGAAGGAAACCCAGCTACAGAAGGAGTGGCGTGTACCGACCACGCCGCATGACCTGACGAAGCGGGAACGCGGACAATCCTTCGACGCCTGCGGTAGGGCAGACCTGGCTGCCTTCGCTGACGACTCGGGCGAATCACACGCGCTCCAGGTTCTGTTCGAGTTCAAGCAGCCCTCGATCTCCGAGGGCAAGGAACAGCTCATGCGCTACCTGGCCTCGGAGCCCGTGGTCCGCATGGGGTACTGGACCAACGGCAACGAGAGCCTGGCACTCTACAAGTCACACACCAACGACTGGATCGAGCAGAAGAACGCTCCTCTGCCCCACCCCGGCGAGGATCTGACCGCACCACCGGTCACCCCGCCCACTTGGAACGACTTGGTGATCCCCACCGAGGCCCAACTGTCAGCCGCCTTGCGCCGCCTCGTGGCCACAGTGGTGGTAAGCGACTCGCGTTCGACCCGCCGCGAGGATCAACTGCGCGAGCTGCTGCACGTCATCCTGGTCAAGGTTGAATCGGATGCCTGGTCATCAAGCTCGGCCAACCAGCACGAGCCGGTCCCCTTCAGGATCTACGGCGACAAGGCGTCCATGATCCATGTGACAGCCGATCAGATCCAGCAGCAATTCAAGAGCTATTTCGCACGGCAGAAGAATCGAGTCTTCAACCCAGACGATCGCGACGAAATCCTCCTTAGGGAGGAAACCATCTTCGCCGTCGTTGACATACTCGCCCCGTGGCGAATCCTGGGCGATCAGGTCGACCTGCTGTCCAAGGCTTTCCAGATCTTCCGGACCAAGGCGCTGAAGTCGGGAGAGGGCCAATTCCTTACCCCGCAGCGCGTCATCCGACCGTGCGTATCCATCATGGAGATCACCTCTCGCGATAAGGTGATTGACCCCGCTTGCGGCACTGGCGGATTCATCGTCGAAGCTTTGCGGCAGGTTCAAGAGCGAGAGTTCCCCGGCGACGATGAAACGTGGCGTTTGGTCAAGTTCGCCAACGACAATCTGTACGGAGTGGATCTCGACCCACTCAACGTCAAGCTCGCTCGCGCCATGATGATCGCCATGCGCGATGGCTCCACACACGTCCTCCTGGGAGACGCCGTTCGGCAGCACACGTGGCCGGCCAAGTTCCCCCGCTTGAAGGAAGAGCTCGGGGGATATGGCAACAGCTTTGTGGCGGAATCATTCACCGTCGTTCTCACTAACCCGCCCTTCGGCGAGGACCTGAAGGTTAAGGCATCAGACGCGCGTGCCGCTGGATACACGATCTCCAAGGCAGCCGCCAGCGGACGCAAAGAGTACGTCGACCTGGAAATCGGCCTCATGTACTTGGAGTTGGCTCACCGCCTCCTGCAGGTGGGTGGCCGAGTCGGAATTGTCCTCCCGGAAACCTACTTCTTCTCCTACAAGTACCGGTGGCTCCCCTCCTGGATGGAGGGTAGGTTCGAGCTTCGCGGGATGTTCAACATTGCCATGGAAGCCTTCGAAGAGTTCTGTCGGGCAAAGACCAACTTCTACGTCTTCGAGAAGGTTGGCAACGGGCCTGAAGGAATGGTGCAGGAGGAATTTACAGAGGGGAATGAAGCCTGATGCCCGCGATCAACGCACCGTCCTGGTTCTCCGAGGATACGGTTACAGTCTCAACAGCTCCGACGTGCGGTCTGACTAAGGGCGGACGACTCCTCCCGCTTCTCAATCCCAAGACCGGGGCTCGGGTCATGACGACCGATCCTGAGACAGGCGAGTCGGCGACTGCCATCAACGACGTCCTTCTCAGTGACGCCCTTGCGCTCCAGCGCGGAGAGCGGACCACCACCCTGCGCGACATTCCGGCCGCAGAAGTGCTGCCACGGACCCGCGTGCCTGCCTATTACGACCGTCGATATCACGAGCATTTTATTTCCGAGATGCAATCGGCACGCTTCCAGGGGTTCCGCAGTGCCACTCTTGCGGAACTAGCAAAGAGTGGAATAATCACCATTCGCGGCGGCCACGGGTCCCCCTCATCCGGCCAGCGGATCGGAAACGTGCCCTACATCAAGGTCTCTGATCTGCGGGCTGGGTTCGTGAACATCAACCCCACGAACCGGGTGCCACGGTCCATTGCCGAAGCCTTCTGGAAAGGGCCTGGCTCCCAACTCCAAGCCTTCGATATTCTCTGCCCGGAACGCACTAGCAAGAATATCGGCGACTTCTGCGTCTTGATGCCGGGCCAGGAGCAACTGCTTCTGACCAAGGAAATCATTGTGATTCGCCCGGGAGCACGAGCGGAGTTTGACTCCTTCTATCTGCTTTGGGCAATGACACTTAAGATCGTGCGTGAGCAGTGGAAGCGTGTCATCTTCATGCAGACCAATCGCGAGGACGTGGGCGATCGGTTCCTGGAGATCGAAATCCCGGTGCCCCACGATCCGGTGACAGCGGCGAAGGTCTCGCAGCCGTTCCGTAGCTACTACCAGACAGTGGCGAAGGCCCGGACAAGCCTGGGGCAATACCTCATGGATTCCAGCGATCACCACTTCTTCGTATCGGACTCGGAAGGGGACACCGAGACGCAAGAGGAAGAGGAAATGGCATAGAAGAAAATCGAGTCGCCCGACAGAACTCTGTCGGGCGACTCGATCGTAGTAGCGGGGACAGGATTTGAACCTGCGACCTCTGGGTTATGAGCCCAGCGAGCTACCGAGCTGCTCCACCCCGCGTCGTTGAACGCAAGCGTACAGCACTCGACCGCATGCCTGCCTTTGATCCTTGATCCCGCTGTGCTGGACCAAGAGGAGGGCCATGGCGGCGGCACGGAGCGAAAGCGCACTTCAAGGTCGATGTGGCGATCTTGTGACCACGACGTACTTCAGCCTGCCGGCTGTAGGTCCTGGGCCGCTCGCGGTACGCGAAAGCCCGGCTCAGGGCCGCGATCACGGACGATCGCGGCGCCGGCCGGGCTGTCGTTCGGCGCGGTCCGCGGGGCTCAGGCGTCCTCGGGCTTCTCGTCGCCCGGCTCCAGGCCCAGCTGCTCGACAAGCCACTTGTCGAACTCGATCGACGCGCGCACCCAGCTGACCGTGGACGACACGAAGTGCTCCAGGCTGACCCCCATGCCGATCAGCATCTGGGCCTCGCCGATGAGCCGGACGGTGGGCGGACCGTCACCCTCCTCGTGGATGTGGGTGTAGACCTTGGGCCACAGCGTGCGGCGGTTCCAGTCGTCGATCGCGTCGAGGACCTTCCCCTTGTCCGTGATCGGGTGCGGCCGGTCGTAGAACGTCCGCACCGAGAAGACCTGCTGGTCGTCCTCGCCGCGGAACATGAAGTACGTACGGAATTCCTCCCACGGCGCCGCGAGGTCGCCCTCGTCGTCGACGACATACTTCAGCTCCATCTGTTCGAGGAGCTGCTTGACCAGATCCTGGTCGGGGACGACGGGGCCCGCCGGTCCCGCACCCTGCGGCTGGGGCTGGCCCCCGAAATTCGGAATCGAGGACGGGTCGATGCTCACCGTGTATTTCCCTTCGTACGGTTCCTTCCATCCTCCCTCATAGCGGGGAGGCCCTGGCAACCCCGGCCACACCTCAGCGAGTCACGGATTCGCCGTCCGGTCCGTGTACGACGACGGAGCCGGCAGGGTCGCGGACCCTGCCGGACAGGGTCTACAGCGTCTTGCCCGTCGGCTCCGCGGACGCCGCGCCCACGATCAGCCCGTCCTCGAAGCGGTCCACCCGGACCGTGTCGCCGTCCGTGACCTCGCCCGCGAGGATTTCCTTCGCGAGCCGGTCACCGATCGCGGTCTGGACCAGGCGGCGCAGTGGCCGGGCTCCGTAGGCCGGGTCGTTGCCCTCGTCGGCCAGCCATTCCAGCGCCGCCGGGGTGACGTCCAGGGTGAGCCGGCGTTCCGCGAGGCGGCGGGCCAAGCGGTCGATCTGGAGTTTGGCGATGTGGGCCAGTTCGTCCCGCGACAGGGCGGAGAAGACCACCAGATCGTCGAGACGGTTCAGGAACTCCGGCTTGAAGGAGGTCCGTACCACCTCCAGGACCTGCTGTTTCTTGGTCTCCTCGGAGGTGGTCGGCTCGACCAGGTACTGACTGCCGAGGTTCGACGTCAGGACCAGGATGGTGTTGCGGAAGTCCACCGTCCGCCCCTGGCCGTCGGTGAGCCGGCCGTCGTCCAGGACCTGGAGCAGCACATCGAAGACCTCGGGGTGGGCCTTCTCCACCTCGTCCAGCAGGACCACGGAGTACGGGCGCCTGCGCACGGCCTCGGTGAGCTGGCCGCCCTCCTCGTAGCCGACATAGCCGGGAGGCGCGCCGACGAGCCGCGCCACCGAGTGCTTCTCGCCGTACTCACTCATGTCGATACGGACCATGGCCCGCTCGTCGTCGAAGAGGAAGTCCGCGAGCGCCTTGGCCAGCTCGGTCTTGCCGACACCGGTCGGGCCGAGGAAGAGGAAGGAGCCGGTGGGGCGGTCGGGGTCGGCGATTCCGGCGCGGGTACGGCGTACCGCGTCGGACACGGCCTGGACCGCCTCGCTCTGGCCGATCAGCCGCCTGCCCAGCTCCTGCTCCATGCGCAGCAGCTTCTGTGTCTCGCCCTCCAGCAGCCGGCCGGCCGGGATGCCGGTCCAGGAGCCGACCACATCGGCGATGTCGTCCGGGCCGACCTCCTCCTTGACCAGTTTGTCGGTGGGCTCCTTGGCTGCCACCTGCTCGGCCTCGGCGGCCTCCTCCAGCTCGCGCTCCAGGCCGGGGATCTCGCCGTACAGCAGCTTGGAGGCGGTGTCGAAGTCGCCGTCGCGCTGTGCGCGCTCGGCCTGGCCGCGCAGGTCGTCCAGGCGTTCCTTCAGCTCACCGACGCGGTTGAGGCCCCGCTTCTCCTTCTCCCAGCGGGCATTGAGGCCGCGCAGCTCCTCCTCGCGGTCGGCGAGGTCGCGGCGAAGCTTCTCCAGCCGCTGCTTGGAGGCGGGGTCGGACTCGTTCTTGAGCGCCAGCTCCTCCATGCGGAGGCGGTCGACGGAGCGCTGGAGTTCATCGATCTCGACGGGCGAGGAGTCGATCTCCATCCGCAGCCGGGACGCGGCCTCGTCCACGAGGTCGATGGCCTTGTCGGGCAGGAAGCGCGAGGTGATGTAACGGTCGGAGAGCGTCGCGGCCGCGACCAGCGCCGCGTCCGCGATCTGCACCTTGTGGTGGGCCTCGTACCGGCCCTTGAGCCCGCGCAGGATCGCGATGGTGTCCTCGACGGTCGGCTCGGCGACCAGCACCTGCTGGAAGCGCCGCTCCAGCGCCGCGTCCTTCTCGATCCGCTCGCGGTACTCGTCCAGCGTGGTCGCGCCGACCATCCGCAGCTCGCCGCGGGCCAGCATCGGCTTGAGCATGTTCCCGGCGTCCATGGCGGAGTCGCCGCCGGCGCCCGCGCCCACGACGGTGTGCAGCTCGTCGATGAAGGTGATGATCTGGCCGTCGCTCGACTTGATCTCGGAGAGGACGGTCTTCAGCCGCTCCTCGAACTCACCGCGGTACTTGGCGCCCGCCACCATCGCACCGAGGTCCAGCGAAACCAGCCGCTTGTTCTTCAGCGACTCCGGCACGTCGCCCTTGACAATGCGCTGCGCGAGCCCTTCGACAACGGCGGTCTTGCCGACGCCGGGCTCGCCGATCAGCACCGGATTGTTCTTCGTACGGCGTGACAGCACCTGCACCACACGCCGGATCTCCTGGTCCCGGCCGATGACCGGGTCGAGCTTGCCCTCTCGGGCAGCCGCCGTGAAGTCGGTACCGAACTTCTCCAGGGCCTTGTACTGACCCTCCGGGTCGGGTGTGGTCACCCGGCGCCCTCCCCTTGCCTTCTCGAACGCGTCAAGCAGTCTCTTGGCGCCGGCCCCCCGCCCGTCGAGCACTTCCCCGGCCTGGCCCCCCTTGGCGGCGACGCCGATCAGCAGGTGCTCGGTGGAGAGGTAGTCGTCCCCGAGCTCCTTGGCCCGCTGAGCCGCGTCGTTGATGACGGCCAGCATCTCGCGGTTGGGCTGCGGGGGCGCGACGGTGGAACCGGTCACGCTGGGCTGCGCGGCCAGCAGCCGCTCCGCTCCGGACCGTACCGCGGCCTGGTCCGCCTCGACAGCGGCCAGCAGATCGGTGACGTTCTCGTTGTCCTGGCCTTCCAGCAGCGCGAGCAGCAGATGCGCGGGGGTCAGATCGGGATGCCCGGCCGCCACGGCCCGGTTGGTGGCGGCATTGATCGCGTCCCGGCTCTTGTTGGTCAGCTCGGCGTCCACGTACGCCCTCTCCTCTCCTGCACAGACCTCGGGTCTCCGTCCGACCCTGACATCGGGAACGTGCGCAAAGTTGAGTCTATTCCACTCAAGCCTGAAACGGGGCCGCGCTCCCGGGGTTTCCGCGCCCGCGCCCGCCCCGGGGCGGCACCGCCCTAGGCTTCCGGCATGGCCCACGACGTACGCGATCCCAGCCCCGGTTTCCTCGCCTTCTGGCGCGAGCGCCACGTATGCACCCTGACCACCCCCCGCCCGGACGGCAGCCCGCACGTGGTGCCGGTGGGCGTGACGTACGACCCGGTGGCCGGGCTCGCCCGCGTCATCACCAACAAGAACAGCACGAAGGTCGCCAACATCCTGGCGGCGGGACCGGAGGGCGCGCGGGTGGCCGTGTGCCAGGTCAAGAAGGGCCACTGGGCGACGCTGGAGGGCCGCGCGACGGTCCGTACGGATCCGGAGGCGGTCGCGGACGCCGAAAGCCGCTACGAGGAGCGCTACGACCGCGCGCCGGCGCCCAACCCGGACCGGGTCGTCATCGAGATCGCCCTGGAACGGGCACTCGGCCGCGTCTGACCGCGAGAACCGGGAAGTCCACGTGGGCCACGCAGCCCGCGGAGCCCACGGACTACGGAGCCCACGGAGTCCGGCGCGAAAACGGACGCGGACAGCACAACGGCGCCATCGTGTTTCAGGTCCACGATGGCGCCGCTGTGTGGGGGAAGCGCCCGAGCGATTTACAACGACGGGGGAATCGCTCAGGCACTGCGGGGGGTGGCGATGGTGGTATTCGATCCGACCAGCTGGTGGTCACGCTGGTCGAGGTTGACGAAGATCATGTCGTACCGGATGGCGCACCGTACCGGCTGCGGAGCCCCCCGCGGCCTCCGAAGGCAGCGGTAGGCACGGACGTCCTCGTCCTCTTCGCGTACAACGACGATCGGCTCTCCGAAGAGGGTGACCATCAGCGAGTCGCCACGATGAGGAATAGCTGTGACGAGATCGATGAAGTGCCACCCCGACCGGTAGGCCGTGGCCATCTCGCGCCGGAAGACCCGGTCGTCCGGCGGGACAGTCATGCGCTGGTGTCGGCCGACGTGATGTTCCAGCCGATGTCCTTTGGCGTTGCCTGAGGGGTCACCCAGCCGATGTCACCGGACCCCGAACTCACGGCAGTTGTTCCAGCAGCCTTCACGTTCCAGCCGATGTCACCGGCAGGCGTGTTCCACCCGATGTCGCCCGACTCCACACCCTGGGCGGCAGATCCGGCAGGCGTTGTCCAGCCAATGTCCGCCCCAACAGCCAGCGCACCATAGGCCAGAGCCGCAGAGAAAGCAGTGACAACCACCGCGCGAAGCATTCTCTTGTACATAGTCGGCTTCGTCCTCACTTGATGGATTCCTCTCCCCCGCCATCTAGACGATGTCTCACCCGGACACGTCAACACCACCGGGACGAGGCATCATGTTCCTGTATGTTCAGGACCCTGGGGGGTGGAGATTTGCTAGCAAACAACACAAAACAGACACATCCCCATGCTGTGACTGAGCTGTGTGATGACGGCAGACGCATTTACGCCAGCGCGTTGCGCTCCGGACGGATCGCCCGCAGCGAGGCCGCCGCGGCTCCCTGCCTCATGGAATTCCCGCTGCTGCACCCCGATCCCGACGATGCCGACTGGCTACGCCCAGTTCCGCCCTCCGCGGCACTGGCCCAGCGCCTCCATCCCATCGAGCGCGAGATCCAGGAGCGCCGGCACTTCGCCGTCGAACTGACCGACTCTTTCGAGCCGTTCATGACCATCAGTGCCCAGGACCCGCCCACCACGCACGCGATCACCGTCCTGGAGGGCGACAGCCGGATCAACGCCGCGCTCGACCTCTCCACCGCCGAGTGCCGCACCGAAGTGCTCACCGTGCAGCCCGGCGGCGGCCGGAGCGCGCACGTGCTCGCCCAGGCGCTGGAGCGGGGCCGGTCGGTGGTGGACCGCGGCGTCAGCATCCGCACCCTGTACCAGCACACCGTCCGGCACAGCCAGGGCACACTCGCCTACGCGGAGCGGCTGGCCGAGGGCAAGGTCGAGATACGGACGCTGGAAGAGCTCATCGAGCGGCTGATCGTCTTCGACCGCACCGTCGCGTACATACCGGCCCGTTCCGACCGGCAGGTCGCACTGGAACTGCGCCACCCGGGGCTCGTCGACTATCTCGCGCAGGTCTTCGAGCAGTTGTGGCGCCGCGCCACCCCACTCACCGAACAGGTCTCCTACGAGCCCACGCCCGTCGGCATCACCGGCGTCCAGCGGTCCATCGCCAAGCTCCTCATAGAGGGGTACGTGGACGAGGCCATCGCCCGCCGCCTCGGAATGAACGTACGCACCTGCCGCGCGCACATAGCCAAACTCGCCACCACTCTCGGCAGCGGCAGCCGCGCCCAACTCGGATATCTCATCGCGCAGTCGGGAATCCTGGACCAGGGCGCCGAGCCGGATTAACCCAGGAATTGCCATTCAGCCGCCCCCGGCGACCTCGGCGAAGAGGCGCCTGAATTCCGTCCGGGCGCTCGATGTCGCCTTCGGATATCTTCCGTCACTCTCTGTAGAATGCGGGCCCGGCCCGCGCAGATCAAGCGAAAGATGCCTGCACTGATGTGCACTGCGGAAGCTCGCAGGAGGGATACATGAAATCTGACATAGCGTCGCACAACGAAGCATCGCTCGACATATCAGAGGAAACACGCGCCCTGCTGCGCCGGCTCATTCAGGGCGAACAGGTCACGGGCTCAGAACCCGGACTCACGGAACTGGCCGCCCTGGGCCTGGCGGTGCACAACCCGCATGACGACCGGTGGAGTTCGGCGGACCTGTGGCACGCGGAGCAGACCGCCCTGGCCGAGGAACGCGCGGGCATCGCCCATCATCTTCAGCGCATGCGCCGGCTGTCCGAGCTGCACCGCGAGATGAGAGATATCGAGTCGCCGAGCGGAAACGGCATCGAATTCCTCGACCGAATCGAACTCGTCAACGCCGCCATCGTGCAGGCGGCGAATTCCGCGACATCACAGATCTGTACGGCGCATCCGCAGGACAGAAAGGCGGAAACGCTGCGCAAGGCGCTGGTGGCCGATGTGGCGGTCCTCCAGCGGGGTGTCGCCTACCGCACCCTCTATCCGGATACCGCTCGCACCAGGCCCGGGGAGAAGGAATGGGCCACGGCGGCGAGCGGACACGGCGCGGAGATACGTACCCTCGCCACTGACTTCGAGCGCATGATCCTGGTGGACAGCAAAGTCGCCGTGATCGCCGATCACCGGGACGAGCCGAACAGGGACGTCGCCTTCAAGGTGACGCATCCCGGGATGCTCGCCTTCTTCCACCATGTCTACGACCAGCAGTGGGAACGGGCCGAGCCCTGGATGGGCGGCCGCTTCCGGCGGCGGGAGCAGGAGACCCTGACCACGAGCCGGTCCCGCCGCATCCTCAACAAACTGCGGGAGGGCCGCGCGCTCAAGCAGATCGCGAGCGAGCTCGGAGTCAGCCTCCGCACCGTCAACACCGACCTGAACAAGCTCTACGAGGCCGTGGGGGTCGACACCCTGTTCGCCCTCGGGGTGTGGTGGGGCTCCGAAGCGGCCGCGAAGGAACGCAGGCTGGACTGACGCGAGCCACCGGCACGGGAAGGACGGGAAGCCCGGTCACCGGGGCGGGAACACCTGCACGGGAAGAACGGGACGCCCGGTCACCTGCACGGGAAGAACGGGGAGCCCGGTCACCTGCCCGCCCGGACCCACCGCCCGCCTCGGCTGTCCTCAGTCCGTCGGCCGCTTGGGCCGCCACACCACCAGCGCGCTCGTCTGCTGCACATCCTGGTACGGCACCAGATCCCGGCGGTACGAGGCATGCACCTGCGCCTCGCGCTGCCTCATCGCCGTCGCCGCGCCGTCCACCGCCGCCGACAGCTCCGCGACCCGTGCCTGGAGCGCGGCGACCTGGTTCTCCAGCTCGATGATCCGCTTGATGCCGGCCAGATTGATGCCCTCGTCCTGCGACAACTGCTGCACCTGGCGCAGCAGTTCGATGTCACGGGCCGAATAGCGGCGTCCCCTGCCCGCCGTGCGGTCCGGGGAGACCAGGCCGAGGCGGTCGTACTGCCTGAGCGTCTGCGGGTGCAGCCCGGAGAGCTGTGCCGCCACCGAGATGACGTACACCGGCGTTTCCTCGGTCAGCTGATACGCCCTGGTGAACGATGAAGACTGCCGACGCCGCCCGTCCATGAGGTCATGCTCCCTTCGCCGCCTGGAACAGCTCCGCCCGCGGATCCTCGTCCGCGGTCGCCTTCCGGTAGGCCTCCAGCGCGTCCCGCGCGGGCGCGTCGAGGTCCTTGGGGACGACGACCTCGACGGTGACCAGCAGGTCGCCACGGGTGCCGTCCTTGCGTACCGCGCCCTTGCCGCGGGCGCGCATCGTACGGCCGTTGGGTGTCCCCGCCGGAAGCTTGAGCGTGACCGCGGGACCGCCCAGGGTCGGCACCTTCACCTCGCCGCCGAGCGCCGCCTCCGTGAACGTGACGGGCACGGTGACCGTGAGGTTGTCGCCCTTGCGGCCGAAGACCGGATGGGCGTCGACATGGACGACGACATACAGGTCGCCGCCGGGGCCGCCGCGCTCGCCGGGGGCGCCCTTGCCGCGCAGCCTGATCCGCTGCCCGTCGCTGACGCCCGCCGGGATACGGACCTGCATGGTCCTGGAGGACCTGGCGCGCCCGCTGCCCTTGCAGACCTCGCACGGGTCCTGGGCGATCAGCCCACGGCCCTTGCAGTCCACACAGGGGTCGGTCAGCGAGAAGCCGCCGCCGGTGCCGCGCGAGACCTGTCCCGTGCCCACACAGGTCGGGCAGACCCGTGGGGTGCCGTTCTTGTCGCCGGTGCCCGAACACGCCTTGCAGGGCGCCTGGCTGGACATCCGCAGCGGGACCGTGGCCCCGTCGACCGCCTCGGTGAAGCTGAGCGTCACCTCGGACTCGATGTCCTGGCCGCGGCGCGGCTGCGTACGGGTCCCGGCGCCGCCCCGGTTGAAGAGCCCGCCGAAGACGTCCCCGAGCCCGCCGCCGAAGCCGCCGGCGCCGGGGCCGCCCTGTGGTGTGCCCCCGGGGCCGCCGCCGAAGAGGTCCCCCAGGTCGAAGTTGAACGAGCCGTTGCCCCCGGCACCGGGACCGGGCCGGAACCCGCCGTTGCCGAAGAGGGCGCGCGCCTCGTCGTACTCCTTGCGCCGCTTGGGGTCCCCGAGGACGTCATTCGCCTCGGAGATCTCCTTGAAGCGCTCCTCGGCCTTGAGGTCGCCCTTGTTGGCGTCCGGGTGGAACTCGCGCGCGAGCTTCCGGTACGCCTTCTTGATCTCGGCCTCGGTGGCGTCCTTGGGGACGCCGAGAACCTTGTAGTAGTCCTTCTCCACGAAGTCCTTCGTGCTCATTCCCGACGTCCCTCCTCTCCGCCCGCTACCGCACTGCCCGCCGCCGCGTCAGCCCTCGTCCGGGCCACCGCTCTCCTTGTCGTTGGCGGACTCGGCCGGCTCGTCCGCGGCCTTGGGCTGGGCCCCCGGCTGGGGCTCGGCCACCGCGACCCGGGCGGGCCTGATAGTCCGCTCGCCGAACCGGTACCCAGGCTGGAGGATCGCGACGCACGTCGTTTCCGTGACATCCGGCGCGTACGAGTGCATCAGGGCCTCATGAATCGTCGGATCGAAGGGCTCGCCCTCCGTACCGAACTGCTGGAGGCCCAGCTTCACCGTGACCGCTTCCAGCGACTCGGCCACCGACTTGAACCCGCCGACCAGTTCCTCGTGGTCGCGCGCCCGGCCGATGTCGTCCAGGACCGGCAGCAGTTCGGTCAGCAGACTCGCGACGGCGATCTCCTTGACGGTGACCCGGTCGCGCTCCACCCTGCGGCGGTAGTTCTGGTACTCGGCCTGGAGCCGCTGGAGGTCCCCCGTGCGCTCGTTGAGCGCCGTACGGACCTGGTCCAGCTGCGCCGTCAGGGCGACTTCCTGTACGTCCCCGCCCGGGGCCGCCGGGCCCGACTCCGCCGCGGAGTCGGACTCGGCGCCCTTCGACGCGGCATCTTCGGGGGTCGCGCCGGAGGGAACGTCGGGCTTCTCCTCGAAGCCCGGGGTCTCCTCCGTCACACCGCACCGTCCTTCTTGGGCTTCTCGTCGTCCACGATCTCGGCGTCGACGACATCGTCATCGGCCTTGGACTGTCCGGCGCCCGCACCGGCCTCGGCACCGCCGGCGGCCGCGCCGGACGCCTGGGCGTCGGCGTACATCGCCTGGCCGAGCTTCTGGGAGACGGCCGCGACCTTCTCCGTGGCGGTACGGATCTCGGCGGTGTCCTCGCCCTTGAGCTTCTCCTTCAGCTCGGCGATGGACGTCTCGACCTCGGTCTTGATGTCGCCGGGGACCTTGTCCTCGTTGTCCTTGAGGAACTTCTCCGTCTGGTAGACGAGCTGTTCGGCCTGGTTGCGGGTCTCCGCGGCCTCGCGGCGGCGGTGGTCCTCGTCCGCGTACTGCTCGGCCTCTTCACGCATCCGGTTGACCTCGTCCTTCGGCAGCGAGGAGCCACCGGTGACGGTCATCTTCTGCTCCTTGCCGGTGCCGAGGTCCTTCGCGGCCACGTGCATGATGCCGTTGGCGTCGATGTCGAAGGCGACCTCGATCTGCGGCACACCGCGCGGCGCGGGCGGCAGACCGGTCAGCTCGAACATCCCGAGCTTCTTGTTGTACGCCGCGATCTCGCGCTCGCCCTGGTAGACCTGGATCTGCACGGACGGCTGGTTGTCCTCGGCCGTCGTGAAGATCTCCGAACGCTTCGTCGGGATCGTCGTGTTGCGCTCGATCAGCTTGGTCATGATGCCGCCCTTGGTCTCGATACCGAGGGACAGCGGGGTGACGTCGAGGAGCAGGACGTCCTTGACCTCACCCTTCAGGACACCGGCCTGGAGCACGGCGCCGATGGCGACGACCTCGTCGGGGTTGACACCCTTGTTGGCCTCGCGGCCACCGGTCAGCTCCTTGACGAGCTCCGCGACGGCGGGCATACGCGTCGAACCACCCACGAGCACCACGTGGTCGATCTCGGACAGCTGGATGCCGGCGTCCTTGATGACGTTGTGGAACGGGGTCTTGCAGCGGTCGAGCAGATCCGCGGTCAGCTGCTGGAACTGGGAGCGCGTGATCTTCTCGTCGAGGTGCAGCGGGCCCTCGGCGGACGCCGTGATGTACGGCAGGTTGATCGTGGTCTCGGACGAGGACGACAGCTCGATCTTCGCCTTCTCCGCGGCCTCGCGGAGACGCTGGAGAGCCATCTTGTCCTTGGAGAGGTCCACGCCGTGGCCGTTGGCGAACTGCTTCACCAGGAAGTCGACGAGGCGCTGGTCCCAGTCGTCACCACCGAGGTGGTTGTCACCGTTGGTGGCCTTCACCTCGACGACGCCGTCACCGATCTCCAGCAGCGAGACGTCGAAGGTGCCGCCACCGAGGTCGAAGACCAGGATCGTCTGGTCGTCCTTGTCGAGCCCGTAGGCCAGGGCGGCCGCCGTCGGCTCGTTGACGATACGCAGCACATTGAGGCCCGCGATCTCGCCGGCCTCCTTGGTGGCCTGACGCTCGGAGTCGTTGAAGTACGCGGGGACGGTGATCACCGCGTCGGTGACCTTCTCGCCCAGGTACGACTCCGCGTCCCGCTTCAGCTTCTGCAGCACGAAGGCCGACATCTGCTGCGGGTTGAAGTCCTTGCCG
Source organism: Streptomyces sp. NPDC056835 (assembly GCF_042789485.1). Taxonomy (NCBI): domain Bacteria; kingdom Bacillati; phylum Actinomycetota; class Actinomycetes; order Kitasatosporales; family Streptomycetaceae; genus Streptomyces; species Streptomyces sp. NPDC056835. Next base: position 21,965 of record NZ_JBHUBB010000052.1, on the reverse strand, counting down.
TCCAGGTTGATCTTCCAGTCGGTGCCCATGTGGCGCTTGACCGACCGGATGGTCCTGTCGACGTTCGTGACTGCCTGGCGCTTGGCGACCTCGCCGACGAGCACCTCGCCGTTCTTGGCGAAGGCGACGACGGACGGCGTGGTCCTGGCGCCTTCGGCGTTGGTGATGACGGTGGGCTCGCCGCCTTCGAGAACGCTGACGACGGAGTTAGTCGTGCCCAGGTCGATGCCGACCGCACGTGCCATTTCGATTCCTCCAGCTGACTTGAGTGGAACTGACTCAAGGATGCATCACGGATCCCAGGGAGTCAAAGGACCTGAGTCGATGGGACTCAACTATCGTGCGCCGCACCGGTCTCCGGGCACCTCCGGACGCGCGCGAGGGGCCCGCCTACCCGACCCTCACACCTTCACCGTGCGATCGTTTCGTGGCAAAAGCACCGAACAAACCGAAATCTACGAAACCACCACTGAACGCGATAGAGCACATATAGCGAACAGAACGGTCAGGTGTGACCTTGAAGCGACGCCCCACGGCATGGCGCCCGCCCCACCTCCCGGAGCCCAAGCGCCTACTGGATCTGACCCTCGGCTCGGCCCTCCTGGCGCTGACCGCGCCCCTGCTCGCGGCGGTCGCCCTCACCCTCGCGCTGTCCCGGCCGGCCGGGGGCGTTTTCGTACGCGACTACCGCACAGGGCTCAACGGCCACCCCTTCCTGCTGAGTTCCCTGCGCACCCGGCTGTTCCGGCTCGACCTGCTCTCCCGGCTGCCCCACGTCGTACGCGGCGAGCTGTCCCTGGTGGGGCCGGCACCCCTGAAGGCCGGCTCCCCCGCGGGTGCGGCGCCCTGGCGTCAGCTCGTACGGCCCGGCCTGACCGGTCTCGCGCAGGTACGGCGTCACTCGGGGCTGCCGTGGGACGAGACACCGCTGCTCGACCAGCACTACGTGGAACACCACTGGATCGGCCTGGACCTCGCGATCCTCGCGCGTACGCCCGGACGCGCACTGAGGGCCTTCAACGCCTTCAGGCTCCCGCGAGGGTCCGTGAGGGTCCCCTGAGCGACACAGATCACCGGCTTCGCCGTTACATTGCGGCTGGATAAGTGGGTAACCTCAGCACGAAACGATTAAGTTACCGCTTAGTAAGCAGTAGTGAGCACCAGCAGTCGTAAGCAACAGCACTCGTAAGCAGCAGCAGTCGGCAGTCGGTAAGCAGCAGCAAGCCAGTAGCCCGTCCCCGTAAAGCAGAAGCCGTGGAAGAGTGGGCCGGTTTCCCACCCTCACAGGCCCGAGGAGCCCTCAATGCAACTCGCCGCGATCATCGTGTCGCTGGTACTCGCCGTCGTCGGTGTGGCGCTGTTCGGCCGAGCCATCGCGCAGATCTACCGCTTCGTACGGCTCGGCCAGCCCGTCCCGGCGGGCAAGCGGACCGATGAGCCCGCCCAGCGCACCCTGACCGTGGCCAAGGAGTTCCTGGGCCATACCCGGATGAACCGCTGGGGCGTGGTCGGCGTCGCGCACTGGTTCGTCGCGATCGGCTTCTTCTCGCTCGTACTGACCCTGGTGAACGCCTTCGGGCAGCTCTTCAAGGCCGACTGGCTGCTGCCGGTCATCGGCGACTGGACGCCGTACGAGGTCTTCGTCGAGCTCATCGGCCTGCTCACGACGCTCGGCATCCTGACCCTCATCGTCATCCGGCAGCTCTCGCTCCCCGGCCGCGCCGGCCGCAAGTCCCGCTTCACGGGCTCGAACTTCGGCCAGGCGTACTTCGTCGAGGCCGTCATCCTCGTCATCGGCCTGGCGATCCTGGTCCTGCGCGGGCTTGAGGGCGCGCTGCACCACGTCGACTCGTACCAGGCGGCGTATCTGGTCTCGTACCCGCTGGTCGCGGCGTTCAACGGGCTGAGCCTCGGCACCCTGCAGAACCTGGTCTACCTGGTCGCGCTGATCAAGCTCGCGACGTCCTTCATCTGGATGATCACGGTCGCGCTCAAGACCGACATGGGCGTCGCCTGGCACCGCTTCCTCGCCTTCCCCAACATCTGGTTCAAGCGCGAGGCGGACGGCGGGACGGCGCTCGGCGCCCTTCAGCCGATGACGAGCGCCGGCAAGGAGATCGACTTCGAGGACCCCGGCGAGGACGACGTCTTCGGTGTCTCCCAGATCGAGCACTTCTCCTGGAAGGGCATCCTCGACTTCTCCACGTGTACGGAGTGCGGCCGCTGCCAGTCGCAGTGCCCGGCCTGGAACACGGGCAAGCCGCTCTCCCCGAAACTCCTGATCATGTCGCTGCGCGACCACGCCCACGCCAAGGCGCCGTATCTGCTGGCCGGCGGCGGAAAGACGATGGAGGGCGAGGAGAAGGCCTCCGAGGAACAGCTGGCCGGGGTGCCCGCCGCTGCCCTCGCGGAGGCCGAACGCCCGCTGATCGGGACGCTGGAGGCGAAGGGCGTCATCGACCCGGACGTGCTGTGGTCCTGCACCACCTGCGGCGCGTGTGTGGAGCAGTGCCCGGTGGACATCGAGCATGTCGACCACATCGTCGACATGCGCCGCTACCAGGTGATGATCGAGAGCGCCTTCCCGAGCGAGGCGGGGACGATGCTCAAGAACCTGGAGAAGAAGGGCAACCCCTGGGGTCTGGCGAAGAAGCAGCGGCTGGAGTGGACGAAGGAGGTCGACTTCGAGGTGCCGGTCGTCGGCAAGGACGTCGAGGACCTGACGGAGGTCGACTACCTGTACTGGGTCGGCTGCGCGGGCGCGCTGGAGGACCGGGCCAAGAAGACCACCAAGGCCTTCGCGGAGCTGCTGCACATCGCGGGCGTCAAGTTCGCGATCATGGGCGGCGACGAGAAGTGCACGGGTGACTCGGCCCGCCGCCTGGGCAACGAGCCGCTGTTCCAGCAGCTCGGCCAGGAGAACGTCGCGATGCTGAACATGGCGTACGGGGAAGACGATGACGACGCTTCGACGAAGAAGCCGAAGTCGTCGAAGAAGATCGTCGCGACCTGCCCGCACTGCTTCAACACGATCGCGAACGAGTACCCGCAGCTCGGCGGCGAGTACGAGGTCATCCACCACACGCAGCTGCTCCAGCACCTCGTGGACGAGGGCAAGCTGGTCCCGGTCACACCGGTCGAGGGTCTGATCACGTACCACGACCCCTGCTACCTGGGCCGGCACAACAAGATCTACACGCCGCCGCGCGAGATCATCGCGAAGGTGCCCGGTCTGCGGAACGAGGAGATGCACCGTCACAAGGAGCGCGGCTTCTGCTGTGGCGCGGGCGGCGCGCGGATGTGGATGGAGGAGCGGATCGGCAAGCGCGTCAACGACGAGCGGGTGGACGAGGCCCTTTCGCTGAACCCGGACATCGTGTCGACGGCCTGCCCGTTCTGTCTGGTGATGCTCACCGACTCGGTCAACGCCAAGAAAGCGTCCAATGGCGGCTCCGCCGCGGGCTCCGGGCGGGCGAAGGAGTCCCTTCAGGTGGTGGACGTGGCGCAGCTGCTGCTCGACTCGGTACGGACGCCCGCGGGGCCGGAGGGCTCGGAGGAGCGGGAGAGCGCGCCGGACCCGGATCCGGACCCGGAGCCTCAGCCGGTGAAGTAGGTACCGGTGACGTAGGTACCGGTGACGTAGGTGAACGGGCACGGGTAGGAGAGCGGCCGGATCTGCCTCGGGGCGGGTCCGGCCGCTTGGTGTGCGGGGCCGGGCCGGGGCCGGGCCCGGGCCCGGGCCGGGGCCGGGCCGGGGCCGGGCCGGGTGGGATTCGGCTCCGATTTCGGCCGCTGAACGGGCGAGGACTGGGGCACCATGTGACGACTGAGGCCGGCGAGAGGGACCGGGCGGGTGGACGGCGGGTGGACGGGTGAGTGGGGCCATGCGCATACGCGTGACAGCGACGGTGACGGCGACAGCGGCTGCCGGGCCGGCGACAGCGGCTGCCGGGCCGGCGACAGCGACAGCCGGGCCGGCGACAGCGGCTGCCGGGCCGGCGACAGCGACAGCGGCTGCCAGTGCGGCGGCAGGGGCTGCCAGGGCGGCGGCAGGGGCTGCCAGGGCGCCGGTGAGGCGTGGGCGCGGCTTCCGTACGGCCGCGTGTACGGCGGTGTGCGCGGTCGTCTGTACGGCGCTGCTGCTGACGGGCTGTACCGCCCCCTCGGGCCCGGACGCGGGCAATGGCCGGGGCACGGGCAAGGGCACGACGGCCGACAAGAACGGCGACACCGCCCCCCTCTCCGGCCGCTCCGGCGCCCCTCGTCGTCCCGTACCGCGCGGCAAGGGCAGCCGTATCCCCGACGACTTCAACGGTGACGGCCACCGTGACCTCGTACTGAACGACCTGGTCAAGGCCCCGGGCGACACGTACGGCGATGACGCGGGCATCGGGATCGTCTACGGCACCGGCACGGCCCGCGGTATCGATCCGGCCGTACGCCAGATCCTCAGCCCGCGGAAACACGGTGCCCGCGTCGACGGCGCGCTGCCGGCGGCGTTCGACGCCGAGGCCGCGTGCGATCTGGACGGCGACGGGTTCGGGGATCTGATCGTCGCCACGGACCCGCCGTACGACGGGATCGGCGCCCCGCCCGTACCGCTCCAGATCCTCTTCGGCGGTCCCGACGGCCTGGGCACGGGTGGAACGGGCGGTGATGGTGGTGGTGGTGGCAAGGCGGTCGTCCTCCGCATCCCCGCCAAGGCCCGCGCCGGAAACGAGTGGCCCGACCACCCCGTCTGCGGCGATTTCGACGGCGACGGCGAGACGGACCTCGCGGTGACCGCGAGCGCGGGCCAGGTGAGCTATCTCCGGGGCCCCTTCAGCCGTACCGGCGCCCCGCGCGCCGCCTCCGCGCCGATCCCGGGCGGCGGCCCGGTCCTCGAAGCGCCCACGCCCAAGGCCGATGTCAACGGTGACGGCTACGACGACCTCGTCCACTCGACCCGGGCCCGCGCCCCGGGCGACGCCGCGAAGGGCGAGCTGCTGCTCGGCGGCCCGGAGGGGCCGGGCCGCGCGGGAGGCGCGTACCGCTTCAAGGCCCTACGGTCGCCGACCGCGCCCAGACTCCCTTCGGGGTCCGGCCGGGCCACGACGGAACTCCTCGGCGCGGCCGACTTCACCGGGGACGGGCGCCAGGACCTGGTGACCCGCACCCACCGGGGCGAGCGTACGGACCTGATCGCGCTGTACCCGTCGGGAGCCGACCGACCCATGATCACCTTCAGTACATCGATCTTCCTCGGATAGGACGGGAGAGGTCCCGGGTGGGCCGGGGGGCAGTCCTCACGGGGTTCCCCTAGGGGATGTCACAGCTCGGCCGCAAAGGACCCCCCGTTCCGCCACCTCTGCCGCCCGGACCGCCCGGACCGGGTACGTTCGATCGCGTGGCTGGATTCAGGATCGGACGCGGCCGGGACAACCGCACCCCGCAACAACAACCGCAGCGGCAGCAGCAACCGCCCTACGGACGGCAGGCGCCGCCGCCCCCGGGTTACGGGGGCGGGCACCAAGCCGCGCCCCCGTACGGGCAGCAGCAGTGGCCTCCCACGGGCGGCGCACCGAACGGTTACGGCGGTGGCGGGCACGGCGGTGGCGGCCATGGCGGTGGTCATGGCGAACCGGAGTACTTCGGCGACTCGTACGGCCAGCACGGGCAGCATGGCCAGCACGGGCAGCACGGGCAGTCCCCGCAGGGCGGCTACGGCGGCCGGCCCGACGAGCCGTACGCCAACAACCCTGGTCATACGCAGGCGTTCAGCGTCAACGAGGACCCGTACGGCGACGGCACCGCCTACCGCGCCGGCGCGGCCGCGGCCCCAGCGGGCCCCCGGCTGCACTGGAAGGAGCTGCTGAGCGGCGTCGTACTGCGCCCCTCCCAGACGTTCCTGCGGATGCGCGACTACCCGGTCTGGGGCCCCGCCCTGATCGTGACGTTCGTCTACGGCCTGCTGGCGCTCTTCGGCTTCGACGCGGCCCGCGAGGACGCGATCAACGCGACCCTCTCCACGGCCATTCCGTACGTACTGACCACCGGCATCGCCTTCGTCTTCGGCGGTCTGATCCTGGGAGCGGTGACCCACACGCTCGCCCGCCAGCTCGGCGGCGACGGCGCCTGGCAGCCGACCGTGGGCCTGTCCATGCTGATCATGTCGATCACGGACGCCCCGCGCCTGGTCTTCGCGCTCTTCCTGGGCGGGGAGAACTCGCTGGTGCAGGTGCTCGGCTGGATCACCTGGATCGGGGCGGGCGCGCTGTTCACGGTGATGGTGAGCAAGTCGCACGACCTGCCGTGGCCGAAGGCGCTGGGCGCGTCGGCGATCCAGCTGATCGCGCTGCTGTCACTGCTGAAGCTGGGCACGCTGTAGCGGACCGCGGCACCCCGGTACCGCGGCACCCCGGTACCCCGGTACACGAAAGGGGCCCGGACAGGAAACTGCCGGGCCCCTTCGGCGTACTCCGGGTACGCGCTGCCCTCAGGCCCCAGGCCTCAGGCGTCGAGGACCTGCCCGCCGCGGCGGACGACGGGCTGCTCGACGCTCCAGGGGAAGTTGATCCAGTCGTCGGTGCGCTTCCAGACGTACTCGCACTTCACGAGGGACTGGGTCTTCTCGTAGATGACGGCGCTGCGCACCTCGGCGACGTGGTCTATGCAGAAGTCGTGCACCAGCTTCAGCGTCTTGCCGGTGTCGGCGACATCGTCCGCGATGAGGACCTTCTTGTTGGAGAAGTCGATGACATTGGGAACGGGCGCGAGCATGACGGGCATCGCGAGCGTGGTCCCCACCCCGGTATAGAACTCGACATTGACCAGATGGATGTTCTTGCAGTCCAGGGCATAGGCGAGCCCACCGGCGACGAAGACACCACCGCGCGCGATGCTCAGCACGACATCGGGCTCGTACCCGTCGTCGGCGATCGTCTGCGCCAGCTCGCGGACGGCGCGGCCGAACTTCTCGTACGTGAGGTTCTCTCGGGTCTCGGTCATACCCGCATCACACCTGTGTCCGATGGAAATTGAGATACGAGCGGGACGCGGTCGGCCCCCGCTGCCCCTGATAACGCGAGCCATACCTCTCGGAGCCGTACGGAAACTCCGCCGGCGAACTGAGCCGGAACAGACACAGCTGCCCGATCTTCATCCCGGGCCAGAGCTTTATCGGCAGGGTCGCCATATTCGACAGTTCGAGCGTGACATGCCCGGAGAACCCGGGATCGATAAAGCCCGCGGTCGAGTGCGTCACCAGCCCGAGGCGCCCGAGGCTCGACTTCCCCTCCAGCCGGGAGGCGATGTCGTCGGGAAGCGAGATGACCTCGTACGTCGACGCGAGCACGAACTCCCCGGGGTGCAGAATGAACGGCTCGTCCCCGTCCGGCTCGACGGTACGCGTCAGATCGACCTGCTCGACGGCGGGATCGATATGCGGATAGCGGTGATTCTCGAACACCCGGAAATACCGGTCGAGCCGCACATCGATGCTGGAGGGCTGCACCATCGACGCGTCATACGGTTCGAGGCGTACGCGTCCGGAGTCGAGCTCGGCCCGGATGTCCTTGTCTGAGAGAAGCACGCCCCGAGGATACGCAGAGCGCGCGAGCCCGCCCCAATCGGGCAGCCCCGCGCGCCTGGACCACTACGGTCAGTGCCGCTCCACCGTCACCGCGTCCACGGGCACGGCATGCCGCAATCGCGCACAGCGCGGACACCGGATGAGCCGCCCGGGGCCGATCCGCCCGGAATCGAGCTGCTGCATCGGAAACGTGGCGGTACTGAACACGTGCCCTTCGGCACAGCGGACGACGGTGCGCTCCATCAAGTCCATCAAGTCCTTTCCCCAACAAACGCGGACGAAAGCCCACACTAGGGGATGAACAGAACCCACCCGTCAACGGCACTCCGCCCCCGACCCTACGCCCCAACTCCCGCCCACCACCCCCACATCCACCCCACCACAAGCACCCCCTACGCCACCCCGGGAACACCACGGGCCCCACGGCGCAATACGCCCGGGGCCCGCGATGAGGTAGAGTGTCCGACGATGCGAAGCCGGTCAGCGGCTCGCCTCGCGGGTGTAGTTTAATGGTAGAACATGAGCTTCCCAAGCTCAGAGCGCGAGTTCGATTCTCGTCACCCGCTCCACAGAAAAGCCCCAGGCCAGTGGCCTGGGGCTTCCTTGCTGTCTGGCTCGTCTTCTGGTTCGCCGGCCCTCCGAAAGCCGCTGGTACCGCAATACCTGCCAATTCAGTTGGTCCATCGCCCCTGCGGACCGCCGGGCAGCGCAGCAGGCGAGGTGGTCGAGGCGTTGGTCAGGGCGAAGTAAGCGAAGACGGGCATCCGGTCAGCCGGCGGCCGGTCCCGGTCCATAGTCCGCCCTGAATCCGCCCAGACCGTCCGCGCGGTGGGCCAGCCAGCCGCTCGGGGAGTACGGCCGGGGCGGGTCGACCTCCATACCCAGCTCCGCCACCGCGAGGGCGTAGTCGGACTCTTCAAGGGCGAGGGCGAGCAGTTCGCGGAGCTCGCCAGTGAGGCAGGCAACGAGCTGCGGGTCCGTGGTGGCGATGTAGTCCCGTACGGCCGCTTCGTGGTCCGGGAACTCGTCCGGCATGTCCTGCGAGAACCAGCCGCCGGGGAACTGGCCGAGCTCGGGGAAGCGGGCGTGCCACTCCCAGTGGGTACGAGGGGTGGACGTGGGTGGGACCTCGCCCTGCTCAATGGACCGCTTCAGGTGGTCCGCGATTACAAACAGCCAGCCCTGGATTGCCGATTCGGGCAGGCCGACATCCGGAACCGGGTAGAACTCGCCGAGGCTCAGGCGCAGCCGGCCTGGTGGATTGCGGGCGTACTCGCGGATCTGCTGTTCGGCCGTGGCCAGGGCCCAGGGGCGGGTGTGCCAGGTGTGGCGGAGGTAAGCCTGGAGGGCTTCGCTCGGCGCGTCCGGCTCGTCGTCGGCGGGCATGCCGGTGTACGCGCTGATCACCTGGTCCAACTCGCCGTACCGGCGGTCGAATTCGAGTGGCTTCATCAACACGACGCGTATTCCTAGAGGTAGATCGGGACGGTGGTCAGGACGACGAAGCCGTGTGGGCTGTTCGGTTCGCGCTTGAGGATCACGCGCGCGGCGCGGACGTCGACGGGATCGCGGCCGGCGAGCATCATCGCCTGAAGCAGGACACGGCCGACGGGCGCCTCACGGGAGGGCCAGGCGGACTCGATAGCGAGGCGGGCGCGGGTGCCCTGGGCGAGCCAGCGGTGGATCTTCTGCTCGTTTCCGGTCACCACCTGCTGGGTGGCCCACTGGGCGGTTTCTCGGTCGGGGTAGGTAGCCGAACGGGTCCGTGCGGTCATGTCTGTCCACTTCAGCTTGCGTCGAACGACCAGATGAGGCCGATTTCGTCATCGGACACCGCGAGGAGCCCGAAGTCCCAGACGTACTGGCTCAGAGGCCAGCAACCGGACACCCGCTCATAGAAGTCCGGATTCTCACCGCCATGGCGAGTGTTGGTGAAGAATGTCGATCCGTCAGGAAAGCGCGAAAGGATCGCCTCCGCGTGGCATTCCATCCCGACCCTGCGGTCGGCGAAACCATGTTGCCTGGTCACGTTCATCTCATTGGTGGCCAGCATGACGAGGAGGCGCACCACCGCGCGGCGTGGAATCTCGAAGAGTCCGCTTCGCCACTTCGCAGCGCCGGCCTCGTCCACCGGCGGAACGCGGAACGGGAAGGCGGGGTCCTCCAGGAACTCCGGTTCCCCCACTTCCGGGTCCTTGCCTCGCCACCCCCGGGGATCCGCCACCTGTCTGCGCATGATCGCGGCAACGTCAGGCAGCCAGTTCTCCCCAGTTCGCGGACCGACAGCGATGAATGAGTACCGATGGCGGTACATCTCGACTGCGGCCGACCACATATCGGCATCTAGACACGCCGACGGTCCGCAAGTCGGGTCGTGGTCGGCTTGGCTGTGCATCCGGGGCCCCTCACTTGGGCATCGAGCTGAAGACGATATAGGGCGGGTTCAAGTCCGGTTTATACAGGAGACGTATCGCGACTCCCTTGGTGTCTTCTACCTTCGAGGGCTTGCCGTCGTCGCCCACGGTCGAGCCCCTGCCGGTGACCGCATCGCCGACGAGAGGCCCCTGGACGGGTATGGACTTCGTCCCGATCTCCTTCGTCGGGTCCGGCGGGTCCTCGTTCAGCCACTCATCGATCTCAGCCGTATTTTCGCGGAGGCAGTACTGCGTGTATCGCTGAGCGGACTCGACGTCGGCATAGGTAGATGCGCCAGGAATGTTGTACTCGCCGCTCTGCTTCCGCTCATCTCGAAGCCGCTGCAACAACTGCTCATCGGTCTTCCCCACGTGTTTGTCGATGGCGTGCGCTCCGCCCACACCCTCCATCGCCGCGAGGTCCACCGAGTACTTGTAGGGGAACTTACTCTCCGGCAGTTGCCAGCTGTGCTCCTTCTTGAACTCATTCAGAGAGCGCGCACCGAACCCCTGCGCCCGAGCCCGTTCCGCCTGGAACGTGGGCACGCTCTGGAGCGCTTCATCAAGTTCGAACTCAAGCATCGCAAGCTTGCCGGCGGCATCGCTGAACGCCTCGTGATAGGCCGCGACCGCCGCGTCCATTGCCGCCTTGTCCATATGGGACCGGAAGGTCAGGACGACCTCCGCGACCACGAGCCCGGCCACGAGCCTGGTGAGTTTGGTGAGATCGAGGCCCGAGGTGAGTTCCTTAACCGTCTTGTCCGTGGCCTCCTTGGCCGGGCGCGTGGTTGTTTCCGTAGTCTTCTGGCCCACGTCCGCAAGATCGTCGAACAGCTTCTGAATGGTGTTCGCGCTCTTGTTGAGAACCTCAATGATGGGGCGCCTGGTGGCGGGGTCCATTTTCCCGTGGGTCTTCCAGCTCCGGGCGCCCTTCTTGGGAGTCACCTCGGCCCGCTGATCACGGACCTTTCCCCAGGCCGTGGTTCCCCAGATCGTCTGGCAGAAAGCCTTCATCGCGGCCTGCCATTCACCATTGCCCGTGGCGTCGGTGATGTAAGGGATCACGTCCGTGAAGTCGTCCGCCGCCTTCTTCACGTCCTCGGAGAGCAGCGCTCCACCAGCTCGTGGCCCGCCTGATCGAGGACTACGAGAACTGGTGAGCGGGGCAGGTCTTGGGTTTGCCTCTCTCGCTGTTCGCCCCGACATCTCGACGTACAGGCCGCCGCGAACCGCTGGAGCCATGTCGAACTCGATGAGGTCGGACGGCGCCATGCCCGCGACTCCTTCGACCTCAGCGACTTGCAAGCGCGACTGGACAGAGCCGACTGGATCGACGACACGAAATTCGCCGCCTACGGACTCGACGAGCAGGCAACCACCGGGCTGTTCATACCTCAGCGGCCGTGCCCCGTCCGTGCCCAGCGGAGCGGACAACAGCGGTCAGGTACGGTTCCCAGAGACCATGGCCACCCATCCCGCCCAACAGGAAAGCACAGCTCAGAGCGCCTTCGGTGGCCCAAGAACCGCTGATTCCCAAGCTCAGAGCGCGAGTTCGATTCTCGTCACCCGCTCCACGACAGACCCCCAGGTCAACGACCCGGGGGTTGTTTGTTGTCTAGTCCAATTCGAAGACCACGCACCACTCGTGCACCACACCTGGCGGTCAATCGGTGCAACGACGCGAGTCTCGGAGACCTGCCGAGTGTCCCTTCGAGCGCATCCTTGAATCCTGAGATCGACTTTACGTGACGTGTGCCACACCTTCGGCCGTTCCGAAATCACTGAACGTCGCGACTGTTGATCGCGGCACAAGCATCCGCCGGCACCCAACACCGCTGCTGGAAGCTATTTTGGGGTCGCTCCAGCCCCGTCGGGCAGACAGAACCGAGCACTCTACGTGGCAATGCGCCGGGTTCGGGGGTTGACGCCACGTCACGTCAACCCTCATTTCATGGCGGAGATGCCAGCCGTGGATTTCGGCTCCCCCGCACCGAGTACCGGCGCCGACGAGCAGCAGCCGGAAGTCGCGGTCACTCAGGCCCGTCCGCCACTGAACTTGAATTCGTGACGTCGGTTGAATCGTGGTGCGGTCCTGATTCGAGAGAGCTGAACGCCGGCGTTCCGTGATCACGGGGTGGCTCATCCCCCGACGCGCGGCGCCCAGGTTCACTTCGATCTCGTCGTTCGATGAGCAGACTTCCAGCCACGACGGGTAGCCGCCTTGCGTGAGCACCAGGACCTCACCAGGTCACTCGACGGTTTCGGTGAAGAGTTGTACATCTGCGGCCACGACGGTGCCCGGTCCGGTCGCTGCGGGCACAACCTCGCCGACCGGTATGCGGCCTGCTCACAGGTGGGCGTCCAGGAACTCCCCGAGCGCTGTCCTGGACATCGGACCGCTCCCGGCCGCCATCGCCGCGGTCCGATCGATCAGCACGAAGGAGGGCGCGCCGGTGACGCCGTACCGCCGTACGGGGCCGGGGCACCTTGCGATGTCGGCCCGCACGACGATCAGTCGGCCCTGATAGACGTCGGCCACCTCCCGCACCAGGGCATCCATTTCCTTGCATGCTGCCGCGGCCTTGGGCCACACCCCGTGGAAGTACGCGAGCACCGGCACGTCCGCCCTCGCCAGGATGAACTCGAACTCGGCTTCCTCATGGGGTCGTTGGACCCTGTTCGCCATCGGCACTCCTTGACGCTCCAGTCGATACGGGGCAGTGGTTGCTTCCTTGTGTCTCCCGACCGCGACGGCCGTACCGCTCGTCAGTGGGCCCTGCGCGCTCGGGCGGCCTTGCGGGCCTCCGCCATCGTGCGCGCCTCCGCGGCCTTGCGGGATTCCTTCGGCGGGCGGCCCGCGCGGGTACCCAGACCCCGGAATGCCGCGTTGCCGGTCTTCGCCCCGTCCTGCACCGGCGGGCGCTTCGCGCCTGTGATGCTGGTCAGCCTCTCCTCGCCGGAACGAACCTGAGCGACCGTGGGCCGGATCCCGGCATCCGACATCATCCGGTTCACGTCCCGACGCTGGCCGGGCGTGACCAGCGTGACCACGCTGCCGGACTCCCCGGCACGCGCGGTGCGCCCGCCGCGGTGAAGGTAGTCCTTGGGGTCGGAGGGCGGATCCACGTTGACGACGAGGTCCAGGTGCTCGACGTGGATGCCACGGGCAGCGACGTTGGTGGCCACCAGCACCGTGATCTCGCCGTCCTTGAACTGGGCCAGCGTGTGCGTGCGCTGCGGCTGTGACTTCCCGCTGTGCAGAGCTCCCGCCTGTATGCCGCTGCTCCGCAAGTGGCGGGTGAACTGGTCCACACCGTGCTTGGTGTCCAGGAACATCAGCACCCGCCCGTCCCGAGCAGCGATCTCGGTGGCTGCCGCGTACTTGTCGGCGGGATGGACGTTCAATACGTGGTGCTCCATCGTCGCGACCGAGCCCTCCGCCCGGTCGACCGTGGCGAACACCGGCTCACTCAGATATTGCCTGACCAGTTGATCGACGTTGCGGTCGAGCGTCGCGGAGAACAGCATCCGCTGCCCGCCGGGGGGCATCCGGTCCAGGGTCTCCGAGACCTGCGGCAGGAAACCCATGTCGCACATCTGGTCAGCCTCGTCCAGCACCGCGATCCGCACCCGGTCCAGGTGGCAGTCCCGCCGGGCGACGAGATCGGCCAGCCGTCCCGGCGTCGCCACCACGACCTCGGCACCCGCCCGGAGCGCCGCCACCTGCCGGCCGATCGCCAGCCCGCCGACCACAGTCACCGAGCGTAGCCCGAGCGCCTCCGCGTAGGGAGTCAGCGCCTCGCTCACCTGCTGCGCCAGTTCCCTTGTCGGCACCAGGACCAGCGCGAGAGGGCGCTTCGATTCGGCGCGCCGGCCCGCCGTACGTGCGAGGAGCGCAAGCCCGAAAGCGAGGGTCTTTCCCGAGCCGGTCCGCGCGCGGCCGAGGACATCCCGGCCGGCCAGCGCGCTCGGCAGGGTGGCCGCCTGGATCGGGAATGGCTCCCGTATCCCGAGCCCCGCCAGCACCCCCATCAGCTCGACCGGCAGTTCCAGCTCCGCGAAGGAGCCGGCCGGTGGGAGGCCAGCCGCCAGTGTCCCCGGTACCGAGAGCTCGCCCCGCGGGGCCCTCCCCTGGTCGGACCTGCCGGATCCGGAGCGACCGGAGTCCGACTGCTTCGCCTTCATTGGGGGTTCCTCGTTTCGGCGCCCTGAACGGACCTGGGCCCGTACCTTGTCCGGCACGGGCCCAGGCTCTCTGCAAGCGTGACCCAACCTTACCAGCGCGTGCCTCGCGCCGGCCGTCCCGCGGCCCGGCCGGGCACCCGCCCCGGGGATCGTCACGCGCCGAAGGCCGGAAAGCCGCTCGACATCCGGGATGCTCTTGCCGAGCGGTACAAGGGTTCCTGCCGTAGGTGGCCGGGCGCTGGACGCGATTGCCCCGCTGCTGGAGACCATGGCGGCACGTTCGGGGCGCGGGCGATCGGGGAGTTCGTGATCGATGTCTCGCCCTTGCACTGATACGTGACCAGCATGTCCGTGCACGGCGCATACTCGGCCGAAGGCCAGGACGCCGATTTACGAGTGAGAGCCTGATGGGCCCCTGCTGACGTCCCTCGACGTCGCCAGATCACTTCACATCTTTCCGGGAGAACCCATGACCGTGAGCAAAAACATCAACAACCCTGTGGGCATGGGCGGCGGCCAGCGCAAGAGGCTGTCCCGCGCCGAACGGCAGAACAATGGTCCGCACCGCAACCTCGACCGCCAGGGCGCCGCCGACCGGAAAGCGGAGCTGGTGCGCAAGATCCGCGAGAAGGCAGCCGCAGCCGAGGGCGCCGGGCAGACGGGCGATGACACCGCGCAGAACTGACGCACCGCTGTCACAGGGCGGCACCGCACGGGGCAGGGCCAGGGACGCGACGCACGGTCCGGGCCCCGCTGCCGTACCGGGGGTCTACGGCTGTACCGAACGCGGCCGCTCCCGCTCAGCTCTCGGCCGACCACCAGCGTCTCAGCCGACCACCCGGGGATGGGCGTGCCACTACGTGCCAGTCAGGACGGTGAACAGCGGTCAGCAGGGGCCCGAACGAAGCCACTGCGGCACGCTCCCAGGGGCGCGTTTCCCCAGGTCAGAGGCGCGCAAGCCTATGCAATACCGAGTGATTCCCAAGCTCAGAGCGCGAGTTCGATTCTCGTCACCCGCTCCATTCGAAAGCCCCAGGCCGACGACCCAGGGCTTCGTTGTTGTCTAGACCATTTCTCGCCCGTGTGTCACAGCCGGTTCGTGCTGTCCGTGCCCGCCGCCGCCCCCGCGACCAGGCCCGTCACCTTCGTCGCCAGGAAGGCCCCCGGTGCCGTTGGCCGACGCCGACAGATCCACCAGCTCACCGACCAGGCCGGACAGGCCGCACCGCTCGGCCAGGCGTAGCAGCGGGACCAGCCCGCCGTACGCGACCAGCTCCCGGGAAAGAGATCCACAGGCAGCGGCCCGTGCATCCAGGCCGAGCCGTAGCCCGTCAGGAGTTCAGGATGGCACGCGAAGAGGTCCGGCCAACTCGTGCGGCTGCCGGACCCCGTTGGCGCGGTGTCAGTCATTGGCGGGCGCACCCTCTGTGTCTCCAGAGGACTCCACTCGGCTCTGCCCGGTGCTCTTGTCCACGTCGCTGCCGCCATCGTCTGACGGTGGTGTTTCCGGGGCGTCCGTGGCGGCGGGCATCGTACGAAGGAACAGCGTCGCAAGCAGCGCCGCGGCAGCGAGGCCCACCGCGCTGAGCAGGGTGGCGGCCTGGAGTCCTCCGGCGAAAGCGTTTTGCGCGGAATCCCGCAGCGCCGACCCGACCTCCTCGGGCAGCCGCTCGGCCACGGCCAGGGCGCCACCCACGGTCTCCCGTGCCTGCTCGCGCGCTGCGGCAGCCAGCCCGTCCGGCATACTGTCGGACAGCCGACCCTGATAGGTCACCATGGAAATGGTGCCGAAGAACGCCATCCCGCCCGCCAGCCCCAACTCGGCGCCGCTCTGCGAGATTCCGGAGGTCAGGCCCGCCCGTTCGGTGGGGGCGGAACCCACGATCGCGTCCGTTGTCAGCGCCAGCGTCGGCGTCACGCCCGTGTACAGAATCGTGAAGCTGACCACCGTCCAGGCCAGACTGCTCTGCCCTGCGGTCGCACTGATCATCGCCGCTCCCACGGCGGCCATGCCGAGCCCCGCCCTGATCACGACGGCCGGACGCACCCGACACACCAGTCGCGGCGCCAGCAGCGTCGCACCGATCCCGAACAGCACCGACGGCACCGTCCACAGTCCGGCGGCCAACGGGGACAGACCGATCACCGACTGCGGATACTGCATCACCAGCAACTGCGAGCCCGCCATCGCCGCGACCGCGACGGTCTGCGTGGCCAGTCCCGCACTGAACGCGGACTGCCGGAACAGCCCAAGATCCACCAGCGGCTCCTCAACCCGGCGCTGGCGGCGCAGGAACAGCGCGCCCACCGCCAGACCCCCCAGCAAAAACGCCCCGGCCTGCACCGACAGCCCCGAGGACGCCGCCTGCTTGGCGCCGTAGACCACGCCCAGCACGGCCACCAGTGACATCGCAGCACCGGCCACGTCGAAACGTCCGGTCACCTTCTCCCGCTGCTCCAGGAGCAGTACCGGCCCGGTGACCAGCAGGAGCACCATGACCGGCACGCCGATCAGGAACACCGAGCCCCACCAGAAGTACTCCAGCAGTGCCCCGCCCACGAGCGGGCCGATGGCCTCACCCGCAGTGAAGCACGTCATCCAGACCGCGAAGGCAAAGGTCCGCTGGCCCGGATCGCGGAACATGCCCGACAGCAGCGCCAGCGTCGAGGGCATCACCGTGGATCCGGCAATCCCCAGCAAGGCACGGGCCAGGATGAGCAGTTCGGCCGTCGGGGCGAACGCGGCCACCGCGGAGGCGACGGCGAACGTCGCCGCGCCCAGGAGCAGCAGCCTGCGCCGGCCTATCCGGTCGCCCAACGTGCCCATGGTCATCAGGAATCCCGCCACGAGGAATCCGTAGATGTCCAGGATCCACAGCAACTGGCCACCGGTCGGCGCGAGATCGGCGCTGAGGCTGGGCGCTGCCAGGTGCAGCACCGTCAGATCCATAGACAGCACCATGGTCGGCAGGGCCAGCACCCCCAGACCGATCCACTCCCGCCGTCCGGCCCGCGCCGGAGCCTCTCTGGACACGTCGCCTTCCTCCCTGAACTCCCAGTTGTCACATCGTCAGAAAGACGTGCTCGGGCCCCTACGTCGTGCTGCGGCACGTCGCACAGGGCGCCCGCACGGGACCTTCTCGACCCGTCACGGGCGTCACGCACCGGCGACGCTAGACCTTCACATTGATGTGAGAGTCAACCCTCGACGTTGACGGGACGGCACCGACTTTCAGAAGGCCCTCGCCTCCGCCGGCGTCGTCGCCGGCGGAGTGCAGATGCAACACGTCGACCGCGCGGCACGCGGGGAGGAGGTGTGGCAACCATGGAAACCCTCGTGCAGCAGGGCAAGGCCCGCTACGTCGGCTCCTCGAACTTCGCGGGCTGGGACATAGCCTCGGCGCGGGAGGCGGCTGATCAGCGCAATTCCCTGGGGGCTGCTCTCCGAGCGGTGCCTCTACAACCTCGCGGTCCACTACCCGGAGCTGGAGCTGCTGCCCACGGCTCAGGGTTACGGTCTGGCCGTGCTGCCCCTGGTCACGACTGCACGGCGGACTCCTCGGCGGCGCACTGCCCACGAGCACCGAGGGGCTCGCGGTCAAGTCGGCGCGGGGCCGGGCCGCCGCGGCGCTGGCCGGCATGCGCTGGACCAACGAGGCATACGAACGATTCGGCGCGGACAGCGGACGCGACCCGCCGCAGGTCGGTCCCGCCTGGGTGACGTCCCGTCCCGGGGGCACCTCCACCGTTGGAGGAAGGGCCAACCACGGCGTCCGGATCCGCGGACGCCTCTTGGCACGGGCGCTGCTACGAAGCCTCCGCCAGCAGGGGGGCTGACGCGATGACCGCATCCAACCTGTCGCGAGACGAACGCAGTTCGTCGATCGCGCGGGTCATCCGATCCCTTGCCTCATGTAGGTCGTCAAGCATCTCCGCGCAAGTGGGGACGAGATGGTCACCGTCCTCCCGCATGCATGGAAGCACCCCGGCGATCAGGGACGTTCCCAGACCTGCCGCCAGCAGCGCACGGATCTGCCGCACCGCGGCAACATCCCCCTCGCGGTACTCGCGGTAGCCGCTGGAGCGCCGCTGTGGATGCAACAACCCCTGCTCCTCGTAGTACCGCAGCAGCCGTTCGCTGACTCCCGTACGCCGGGAGAACTCGCCGATCCGCACCCGCACCTCCACTACCTGCCGGTCCGCCTCACGCTGCTTTGAGCCTACCCATCCGGCCGACACAATCGGCCCGCCGGCCACGAAGAAGAAGCCACGCCCTCGCCGCTCGTTCACACCCGAGTTCAAGGCCGAGATCGTCGAGTTGCGCCGCCGCGGTGACCGCACGATCCGTCAGGTCGCCGGGACTTCGACCTGACCGAGACCGCCGTGCGGCTGTGGGTCAACCAGGCCCAGGCCGACGTAGGCGAGAAGGACGACCTGACCAGCGCCGAGCGGGACGAGCCGGCCCGGCCGCAGCGGGAGAACCGCTCGTTCGCGTCAGCACACCGCGCGGCAACACTGGCCACATCGTCCCTCGCCACAAGCGGAACTGGGCTGCCGGAGAAGTCTTCGGTTCCCCCAATGGCAGTCCAGCCCCAACTCAGCCCTTTAACGCGGTAAACCAAGGTCAAAAGCGGTCAGGCCAAGAAGGCCCCCAGCAGCCCGTACGCACAAGTAATCCCTGATCAGACCCCTGCGGGGTTCCTGGGCACCGCTGATTCCCAAGCTCAGAGCGCGAGTTCGATTCTCGTCACCCGCTCTTCGACGAACCTCAGGTCAGTAGCCCGGGGGTTATTTGTTGCCTGGTCCAATTAAAGGGCGGCGTACCCTCCACGTGCCCCAAGCTCACGCGAAGCGCCGATTCACGGACACTCGGGCGCGAATCCTTGACCTTCGACGCCGGGGCATCCCAGATAGCTAGACCTTTTTCAGTGGCCTGGGTCATAGTCTGAGCAAAATGCGGCCAAGTCGGGGACGGCTTCACGGGGACGCACGGCCCATGCCTTGGCAGCGCCGCCTCGGCACATAGGTCGATAATCCCGTATGCGGTCCCTCGGCTTACGCAAGGAGCGTGTCTGCGGGGCGTAGAGCCCATCAGTGATGCGCTCGGGACCTGCGCTTGAGCGCGTGCTCGCCACCTACCAGCGGGGGGTGGGTGTGCCATCTGGGTCAAGCCCATTTGGCCACCAGCGGGGTCCAATGGCGTCCACCCGACCGTCGCCGACGTCGGCGGCTTGCCGGTAGAGGGCTCCAGCGCTCCCGCGGTCCCCTGCCTGCTCTCGTTCCAGCGCCAGGTCGAACAAGGCGCCACTATCCCCGGACTCGACAGCTTTCCGGTAGAGAGCTTCGGCACCGTCGAGGTCGCCAGCCTCCTCTCGCTCCCAAGCCAGTTGAGATAGGACACCCAAGAGGCCGGTAGAGCCTGCTTCAACGGCTCGTTCGGCAACGGCGTCGGCGCCATCGTGATCCCCGACCCTCTCCTTTATCACCGCCAGCAAAGCCAGGGCGTCGGCGTCGCCGATCTCAACGACTCGCTGGTACAGGGTTTCGGCCTCGTCGGGGTCCCCTTCGAGCTCTCTCATCATCGCCAACCGAACCACGGCTTCGGTACTGCCCGCCTCAACGGCTTGCCGGTAAAGGGTTTCGGCGCGGTCCCATCCCCGAATCAGCGCCAGTTGCAACAGTCCATCGGCGTTGCCAGCATTGGCAGCCCGCTGCGCGAGGGCATCGGCGCCGTCACTGTCTCCAGCCTCCTCTCGCACCTTCATCAGTTGGACCATTGCATCAGTGCTGCCAGCACCGATCGCGCGCTGGTAGAGAGCTTCGGCACCGTCGTAGTCCCCGGCCGCCTCTCGCTCCCTCGCCAGGTCGACGAGAGCACGGGTGCTACCGGCACCGACGGCTTGCTCTGCGAGGGCTTCGGCGCCGTCGTAGTCCCCAGCCTTCTCCCGCATCAGTGCTAGGTAGACCAAGCCTTTGGCACTACCGGCGTCGACGGTTTGCTGCGCGAGGGCTTCGGCGCCATCGCGGTCCCCGTCCGCCTCTCGCATCCGCATCAGTTGGACCATTGCATCAGTGCTGCCGACACCGATGGCACGATGGTAGAGAGCTTCGGCGCCTTCGTAGTCCCCGGCCGCCTCCCGCTCCCTCGCCAGATAGAGCAAAGCGCCGGTGTCGCCGGCCTCGGCCGCTTGCCGGTAGAGAACGTGGGCACCGTCGTGGTCCTCGGCCGCCTCCCGTTCCCGCGCCAGGTCGACGAGAGCACGGGTGCTGCCAGCGTTGGCGGCTTGGTTGCGCAGATGGTGGGCCCATTGCAAGCGATATCGCTGTTTGGCAGCCGCAGCGAGATTGTAGAGGTCGTCGGCGTTCCTAAGATGGCGATGGGCAGAGTGCCAGAACGAGGCAGGTGGGCACTTCGCCCGTCGAGTGGTGCGACCATGCTGTTCGAGGTAGTCGGCGAGCCGAAATGTCTGCCCTGTATCAGGCACTGGTGCGGGGGCCCACGCCACGCTGCCGGGAGGAAGGTGCTTGGGGCGGGCAGCGACGCGACGTAAGAGCGCCTGCTTGCCGTGGACAGGGCGCGCGAGGTCAGCGAATACCTCCTCCGCCCAGCCCTCGGTGAGCTGGTCGTAGTCCTGATCGCCGAGGTAATCAATTGCCGCGTCAATTAGCCACGCCTGAGGGAGCTGGAGACTCATGCCGAGACGACGTGCATCCATCGCAGCCTCCAGCACAGCCTTGGAAGCGGGGCTACTGTGCGCGTATCGGCGCAGCAATTCGGGGGAGCCGGCGAGGCCCTGGGGCACTCGCCCGTCGTTGCCAGCCCGCGTCAGGGCATCGGCCAGCAGCCGGTCGCCCCCTTGAGCAAGATCGGCAGCCATGCAGAGTGCCTGCTGATCGAAGGCGTCCGGGATGGCGAGGATCCGGCCGGCAAGTAGTTCCCTTACTCGACTGTGTGGGTCCGGTTCGCCGGGGGCGGGCATAGCTGTGTACTGGTTGGCGTACTCGGACCAGAGGGTTCCTAGAACCAGAATTGGCTCACGCGAGGGGTCGGTGAGGAGGCTGTGCACCGCGGCCGCGATCTGCTCTCCCACCAACGGTGCACCGAGGTAATGCTGGGCCTCGTTGAGCCACACCACCGTGCATGCCTGCACACGTTCAAGGCCATCGAGCGCAGCATTGGCCCGGGTCGGGTCGAAGGGATGCCACAGCTGCCACCCTTGCCCCGAAAGTGGCTGGACGGCTTCCCAACAAGCTCGTGTCTTGCCGGTCGACGACGCCCCGACCAGGATCACCATCCGACTCCGGCCTGCGCAAACGTCGCGTACCGCATCAGCGAGGATCTGATCGTGTGCCCGCCGTACATAGCCAGGCAGCATCCGCGCGAGTTCTGTCCTCGACCGGTGCCCGTTGAAAGCCGGTCCGGCGGGATGGACTTCCAAGTCGTGTGGGCTCCATTCGTCGATCGGCCTGCCTGGCCAACCCGGGTCAGACCCACGAGCGAGATCTGCCGTTGCGGCAGCTGTGCGCCGCAGTTCCAGCAGTTCATTGTCCGGCAGATGCAGGGCCCGGGCCAAGGCCGCGACCGTATCGGCCGACGGTAAAGGCGCCCCCGTTCGGAATGCCTCTTGCACGGTAGTGCGGCTAAGTTCCGTCCTAACCGCGAGCTGCGTCTTGTTCAGCCGGGACCGCGCCAACCCGTCCCCTAGTGTCTTGTGATTCTGTTTGTGGAACCTGAGGCGTCCGTGGTCGTTGAGTCGGGTATGGATCTTTCCTCTGAACAGATGGCTGAGCTGCGG
>NZ_JBHUBB010000051.1:0-43084 GCF_042789485.1 Streptomyces sp. NPDC056835 | reverse complement strand
TTTCCTCACCGCGCTTCGCGCGTGCTGCGACGCTTTACGTCCGGACACGCACCTCCTCCGACCCCGACCCCCTCCCCCCGGCGGTCGCCTACCCCGCCGCCCGGCTGGGGGGATTGGGGGTGGGTGCGGCCCGGTGGCCCCGGCCATTCGCCGCCCTGGCTGGGGGGTGGGGGTGGGTGCGGCCCGGTGGGCCCCGCCATTCGCCGTCCCGGCGGGGGTGAGTGGGCCGGGTGCCGGGGCCTCCCCCGCTCGCCCTCGCGCACGGACGCGTGGCTTGTGCGGGCGGTGAAGGGGGGCGCGCAGGGGTCGTGTCCGGGACGTAGAGCGTGATTTGTGGCGCGCGACCGCCAGTCTCTAAACGCTCGGCAGCTGCGCGCCGTAAATCATGCAGTCCCGGGCGCGAGCCCGGAGCGCACCCCGGCAACAACCCGCACCCCGACCACCGGCCCCACCCAAAGACGGCCGGACCGCACCCCCCGCCGGACGGCGCACCCCGGCAACAACCCGCACCCGGACCACCGGCCCCAGCCAAAACGCGCCCGAACAACGACCCCTCGCCGGGAGGCGTTACGCCCAGAGTTGTCCGTGCAGCGTTTCGATTGCCTCTTCCGTCGTCGCCGCCGTGTAGACGCCCGTCGACAGGTACTTCCAGCCCCCGTCCGCGACCACGAAGACGATGTCCGCGCTCTCGCCGGCCTTCACCGCCTTCCGGCCGACGCCGATCGCCGCGTGCAGCGCCGCTCCCGTCGAGACGCCCGCGAAGATGCCTTCCTGCTGGAGCAGTTCACGGGTACGCGTGACCGCGTCCGCCGAGCCGACGGAGAAGCGGGTCGTGAGGACGGACGCGTCGTACAGCTCCGGGACGAAGCCCTCGTCCAGGTTGCGCAGGCCGTAGACCAGGTCGTCGTAGCGTGGTTCCGCGGCGACGATCTGGATGCCCGCGACGTTCTCGCGCAGATAGCGCCCCACGCCCATCAGCGTGCCCGTCGTGCCCAGGCCGGCTACGAAGTGGGTGATGGAGGGCAGGTCGGCCAGGATCTCCGGGCCGGTGGTGGCGTAGTGGGCGCCCGCGTTGTCCGGGTTGCCGTACTGGTAGAGCATCACCCAGGACGGGTTCTCGGCCGCCAGTTCCTTGGCGACCCGTACGGCCGTGTTGGAGCCGCCCGCCGCGGGGGACGAGACGATCTCCGCCCCCCACATGGCGAGCAGGTCGCGCCGCTCCTGCGAGGTGTTCTCCGGCATCACGCAGACGATGCGGTAGCCCTTGAGCCTGGCCGCCATGGCGAGTGAGATGCCGGTGTTGCCGCTGGTGGGCTCCAGGATCGTGCAGCCCGGGGTGAGCCGTCCGTCCTTCTCGGCCTGTTCGACCATGTGCAGGGCGGGCCGGTCCTTGATCGAGCCGGTCGGGTTGCGGTCCTCCAGCTTGGCCCAGATCCGGACGTCGTCCGACGGCGAGAGCCGTGGGAGCCGGACCAGGGGCGTGTTGCCGACCGCCGCCAGCGGGGAGTCGTACCGCATCAGGCCGTGTACGTGTCGAGCGCGCCGCCGGCCACGGCCGGGAGGATGGTCACGCTGTCGCCGTCGGCGAGCTTGGTGGAGACGCCGTCGAGGAAGCGGACGTCCTCGTCGTTGAGGTAGACGTTCACGAAGCGGCGGAGCTGGTTGTCCTTGGCCGGGTCGATGAGCCGCTCCCGGATGCCGGTGTGCCGGGATTCGAGGTCGTCGAAGAGCTCGGAGAGCGTGTCGCCGCTGCCCTCGACGGCCTTGGCGCCGTCGGTGTAGGTGCGGAGAATGGTCGGAATGCGGACCTCGATGGCCATGACATGGGCTCCTGATCGGGAGATGGCGTGACGGGCGCGCGGCTCGGGCCCCCGCGCGAGGGGGTGGTGCGAATACGGAAAGCTGCGCTCCGGGTCGTCGCTCAGCCGGCGGCGCTGGGACAGATGGCACTGGCGAGGCGGCACAGGTCGACGTGCAACCGCGCCACGAGCAGCGGGGTGCTCGGCGTCTTGTCGCTCACGTCGTGGAAAACCATGCGGTCATCGTATCGATTCCCGGTTGGCGTTCCGGCATGTGATCTCGTATCCCGGACGGTCCGTATCCGTCAGGCGGACGGCGGGAGATAGACGACGGTGGGCGCGCCGGTGGCGGGGTGCGTGCTGACCTCGGCGGTCACCCCGTAGACGGTGGCGAGGAGATCGGCGGTCAGAACCTCGTGCGGGGTGCCGGAGGCGACGATCCGGCCTTCCTGGAGGACGTAGACGCGGTCGCAGTAGTACGCGGCGAGGTTCAGATCGTGCAGGGCGAGCAGGTTGGTGGTCCCGGCGTCCCTGATCAGGGTGAGGATGTCGAGCTGGTAGCGGATGTCGAGGTGGTTGGTCGGCTCGTCGAGTACGAGCAGGGCGGGCCGCTGGACCAGGGCGCGGGCGACCAGCGCGCGCTGGCGTTCGCCGCCGGAGAGTGAGGGGAAGGCGCGGTCCGCGAGGGCGGCGATCCCGACGCGGTCGAGGGCGGCTTCCGCGAGGGCCGCGTCTTCGGCGGTGTCCGCTTCCCAGAAGCGTTTGTGCGGGGAACGGCCCATCGCGACGACCTCGCGGACGGTCAGCTCGAAGTCCAGCTGTCCGTCCTGCGGGACGGTGGCGACGCGGCGCGCCCTGGCCTTGGGGGTCATGGTGAGGAGGTCGTCGCCGTCGAGCAGGGCCCGTCCGTGGTCGGGGCGGAGCGTGCCGTAGACGCAGCGCAGGAGGGTGGTCTTGCCGCTGCCGTTGGGACCGACGAGTCCGACGGTCTCGCCGGGGGCGGCGGTCAGGTCGGCGCTGTCGACGAGCCGGCGGCCGTCGGCGGCGTAGGAGAGTCCTTCGAGCCGGAGTGTCGCCGTCATACGGGGGCTCCTTCGGGGCGGCGGCGCATCAGCCACAGGAGGGCGGGGCCGCCGGTGAGCGCGGTGAGTACGCCGACGGGCACGTCCTGGGGCGCGGCGACGGTACGGGCCGCGAGGTCCGCGACGACGAGGAGGACCGCTCCGCCCAGGGCCGCGACCGGCAGCAGGGCGCGGTGGCTCGCGCCGACGGCCATTCTGGCGGCGTGCGGGACGAGCAGTCCGATGAAGCCGACGGCGCCGCTGGCGGCCACCATCACGCCGGTGACCAGGGAGGCGAGGACGAAGACCGCGGCGCGGAAGCGTGAGGTGTCCAGGCCGAGTACGGTCGCGCCCTCCTCGCCCGCCAGCAGCAGATCGAGCGGTCTGGCCAGCGCCATGAGCAGCACGGTGCCGAGGGTGAGGACGACCGCGGGCAGGAGCAGGGTGGACCAGCGGGCGCTGCCGAGGCCGCCGAAGGTCCAGTAGATGGCTTCCTCGAAGTGCTCGGGGCGGGCCGAGATGATCAGGATGAGGGTGGTGAGCGCCGAGAGGATGTACGAGACGGTGACCCCGGCGAGGACGAGCCGGCCGCCGGTCATCGTGGAGCGGCGGCGGGCCAGCCCGTACACCAGCGCCAGGGCGAGGAGCGAGCCGGCGAAGGCCGCGGCGGGCATGGCGAGGGTGGTGGTGATCCCGCCGCCGATGCCGAGGACCATGACCAGCACGGCGCCGGCGGACGCGCCGGAGGAGATGCCGAGGAGGAAGGGGTCGGCGAGCCGGTTGCGTACGAGCGCCTGGAGGACGGCGCCGACGACGGCGAGCCCGGCGCCGACGATCACACCGAGCAGCACGCGGGGCAGCCGTACGTCGAGCACGATGGTGCGGTAGGGGCTGGGGTCGGCGTCGCCGGTGAGGATGGTGATCACCTGGCCGGGCGGAATGCGTACGGAGCCGAGGGCGAGGCCCGCGACGACGGCGGTGGCGAGCGCGGCGGCGAGGCAGCCGAGCACCAGGGTGTAGCGCAGCCGCCCGTGGCCGGGCGGGGTGGTCCGGGTCATGGCCGGGGCCTACTTGACGGACTCGGGGTGGAGCTGCGCGGCGAGCCGTTCGATGGCGTCGGGGGCGCGTACGCCGAGGACCACGTCCGAGAGCGGCATGACGGCGAACCGCTTGTTCTTGATGGCCGGTACGTCCTTGAGCACGGGGTCCTCCAGCAGCCGCTTCTTCTTCTGGGCGACGGTGGTGGAGCCGTAGTCGTGGATGACGATGACGTCGGGCTTGCGGGCGACGACCTGTTCCCAGGTGGCGTCGGCGAAGGACTTGCCGAGGTCGGCGAAGACGTTGCGGCCGCCGGCGCGGGTGATCAGTTCGTTGCCGATGCCCTTGCCGCCGGCGGTGAAGGCGGTCTTGTCGCCGCTGTCGTAGACGAAGACGGAGACCGGCTCGACGCCCTTGAGCGGGGCGGCGGTGTCCGTGACGGTGGTGCGGGCTGCGGCGATCCACTTCTCGGCGCGGTCGGGGACGCCGAAGGTGCGGCCGGTCTCGCGGACCTCCTGGTAGACGTCGTCGAGGGAGGTCTTGTCCTCGGGGCAGTTCTCCAGGTTGAGCCGGGTGTGGATACCGGCGGCCTTGAGGTCGTCGCGGCTGCGGCCGTCCTTGGCGGCGAAGGCGCTCGCGTAGCCGCCGTAGACGAAGTCGGGGTTGGCGGCGAGCAGCCGCTCCTTGGAGGGGTACTCCTTGGCGAGCACCGGGACGCTCTTGTACGCCTTCTCGTAGGCGGGGAGGATCCGGTCGTCCAGATAGGCGGTGCCGACGAGGGACTTCTCCAGGCCGAGCGCCAGCATCACTTCGGTGACGTGCTGGTTCATGGTGACGACCCGCTTCGGCGGCGCCTGATAGGTGGTTTTCACCCCGCAGTTGGTGACGGTGTACGGGAAGCCGGGCGCGGTGGTCGCGGCCCGCGCGCCGTCCTTCGCGTCCGTGGAGGCGGAGCCGCCGCAGGCGGTGAGCGGGAGCAGCAGGGCGGATATGACGGCGGGCATGAGCGCACGGCGCCGGGACAGCACAGACACGGCAGGGCCTCCTCCGGGGGATTTCCGCGTCCCCTGGCTGGTGGGAGAAGGGCGGCAGGTCAGTTCCTGGCTGCCAAGCTGGGCTTGGTCACAGTGGCGGGACCGCGCCGGATTCACACCGGCTTCCTGATCCCCACCGCCTCGGTTCGGCGCTCAGTTTGTCAGACCGTGTGAGCGCCGCGGACAGGACCTAGACGATCTCGACGTCCTCTTCCGTGACCTCGCCCTCGACGATGCGGTACGAGCGGAACTGGAAGGGGCCCGAGTCGTCGTGGTCGGCGGTGGAGACGAGGACGTAGTGGGCGCCCGGCTCGTTGGCGTACGTGATGTCCGTACGGGACGGATACGCCTCGGTCGCGGTGTGCGAGTGGTAGATGATCACCGGCTCTTCGTCCCGGTCGTCCATCTCCCGGTAGAGCTTGAGCAGATCCGCCGAGTCGAACTCGTAGAAGGTGGGCGAGCGCGCGGCGTTGAGCATGGGGATGAACCGCTCGGCCCGGCCGGTCCCGGCGGGACCCGCGACCACGCCGCACGCCTCGTCGGGATGGTCGGCGCGCGCGTGCTCGACGATCTTGTCGTGCAGGGCCTGGGTGATGGTGAGCATGGAGAAAATATAAAGGGACGAGTACGGCCCCCGGATCCGGGAGGGAGTTTCCCGGTTCCGGGGGCCGTCCTGGGTCCTCGCGGCCCTACTCGGCGGAGGCGTACTCCCGGGGGGAGTCGCCCGCCGTGACGCGCGGGGCGCGGCGCTTGAGGTACTGCCAGCCGATGAGGAGACAGACCGCCCAGACCGCCCCCACGTAGAGGGAGACCCGCGCGTCCTTGTCGTACGCGATCAGACAGGTGACGAGGGCCAGGAAGCCCACCGCGACCCAGCTGAACACCGAACCGCCCGGGGCGGGGAACGACGAGGCGGGCAGCAGGCCCGCCCGTACCCCGCGGCGGTAGCGGATATGGCTGAGCAGGATCATCATCCAGGTCCAGATGCCTGCGGCCGTGGCCACGGACGTCACATAGCCGAAGGCCTTCTCCGGGACGATGTAGTTGAGGACCACACCGATGCCCATGAGGGCGACGGAGACGGTGATGCCGAAGGCCGGGGTCTTGCGGGAGTTGAGCTTGCCGAAGAGTTTCGGCGCCTCGCTGTTGGCGGCGAGGTCGCGCAGCATCCGGCCGGTGGAGTACATGCCCGAGTTGCAGGAGGAGAGCGCGGCGGTCAGCACGACGAAGTTGACGATGCCGGCCGCGAGCGGGATGCCCATCTTCTCGAAGGCGTGGACGAAGGGGCTGGCGCCCGCCGAGAACTCGGTCCACTTGACGACCGCGAGGATGACGGACAGCGCGCCCACGTAGAAGACGATGATGCGCCAGGGCAGGGTGTTGATCGCCTTGGGGAGGGTCTTCTCCGGGTTCTCGGACTCGCCCGCGGTGACGCCGACCAGCTCGACGGCGAGATAGGCGAACATGACGCCCTGGAGGGTCATCAGGCTGGAGCCGATGCCGTTGGGGAAGATCCCGTCGTGTGCCCAGAGGTTGGAGGCGGCGGCGGTGTCACCGGCGTCGGAGAAGCCGAGGGTGAGCACGCCGAGACCGATGACGATCATTCCGATGATCGCGGTGACCTTGATCATCGAGAACCAGAACTCGACCTCGCCGAAGATCTTCACCGAGATCAGGTTGACGCCGAAGAGCACCACCAGGAAGACCAGGGCGCTGACCCACTGCGGGATCTGGGGGAACCAGAAGTGGATGTAGATGGCCGCGGCGGTCAGTTCCGCCATCCCGGTGACGACCCACATCAGCCAGTACGTCCACCCGGTGGCGAAGCCGAAGAACGGGCCGAGGAACTCTCTGGCGTACTCCGCGAAGGAGCCGGAGACCGGCCGGTAGAGGAGCAGCTCGCCGAGCGCCCGCATGATGAAGAAGATCACGACGCCGGCGAGGGCGTACATGAGGATGATGCTGGGTCCGGCCTTGGCGATATTCGCTCCGGCGCCCATGAAGAGCCCGACGCCGATGGCGCCGCCGATGGCGATCATCTGGACCTGACGGCTGCCGAGCCCGCGCTCGTAGCCCTCCTCCGGGGCGCTGCCGCCGGTCGGTCCTCCGGCGGTCCCGTCGCCGCCGTACTCCTTGTCGACCTGCGCAGAGGTCATGGTCGTGCGCCCTTTCTCCATGCAGATCCGCGCCGTGCTCGGCCGCGGACCAGTTCCCGATCCCCCCCGGATATGGATGGAGTGCCGCCGGCGGTCGGCCGGCCGAAGCACCCCCGGGGACAGGGGTGGCGTCCCCGGGGGGTCGTGCAGATCTATCACGGCGAACCCGGCGTTCAGCGGTGCGCGTTGTGGCACAGGCCACAGGGAGAAGCGGACGAATCGCACCGCGAACCGCAAAGGTCGCCGGAGCGGTGACGGGATCGTTATGCCGAATTGAGCGTCACCTGAGCGTACGGAAGGGGGCCTGCCGGGAACCGGCATATGACACGCGGGAGTCAGGGCATCAGACTCTCGACGAGCGATTCCTGGAGCGCGCCGAGCCAGAGGTACGCCATCACCATCGGCTTGCGCGGATCGGAGTCGGGCAGCCGGTACAGCTCGCCGCTCTCGTCCTCGTCGGTGACCTCCAGGCGCGTGCCGATGGTCAGCCGCAGATCGTTGAGCGCGCCGAGCCAGCGCCGGCAGTCGTCGGGGGTCAGCTTGAGTACGGCGGCGCCCCCCTCCTCCACGGCGAGCGCGTCCAGCGTGCGGACGAGCGCCATGCCGTCCTCCCGCTTGCGGTCGCGCAGGTCGTTCTCCGTGAACCGTCTGAACTCCGAGGAGAATTCGCGCAGTTCGTCGTCGTCATCGCCGTACGCGTCCGGGAAGAGCCGGGCCAGCGCCGGGTCGGCGGGCGGCTCGCTGGGGCCCTCGCTGAAGAGCGAGGCGAGCGGGTCCTCGCCCTGGGCCGGCTCGTCACCCGGCCCTATCAGCTCCAGCAGTTGTACGGCGAGCGAGCGCAGGATCGAGATCTCGACCTCGTCGAGGGCGACGGCCGCGCCGCCGCCCGGGATCGCCTCGAACTGCCCGGCCATCAGGCGCGGTCCTGCGAGAGGGTGGCCCACAGCCCGAAACCGTGCATCGCCTGTACGTCGCGCTCCATCTCCTCGCGGCTGCCGCTGGAGACGATGGCGCGGCCCTTGTGGTGGACGTCGAGCATCAGCTTGTGCGCCTTGTCCTTCGGATAGCCGAAATAGGTCTGGAAGACGTACGCCACATAACTCATCAGGTTGACCGGGTCGTTGTGCACGATCGTCACCCACGGCACATCGGGTTCGGGGACGGCGAAAGTCTCCTCGGCCGATTCGGGGCGTTCGATCTCAGTCGGGGCAACACTCACGGTTCGGGACGACCTTCTTCTCTGCGGGGGCGTGCCGGAATTCACAGCCTCACATGAACCATGCTGCCACCCGTCGCGGCGTGTCGCACAAACGGCCACGAGAAATCGTCAAAGTGACGAGTATTGGGTAGCATCGTCATATGAACACTGCGGACCTTGGGCTGCCGGTGGATGTTCCGTCGACCGCGCTCTTCACCGACCAGTACGAGCTGACGATGCTCCGGGCAGCGCTCCAGGCCGGGACGGCCGACCGGCGCTCGGTCTTCGAGGTCTTCACCCGGCGGCTGCCCTCGGGGCGCAGGTACGGGGTCGTGGCCGGCACCGGACGCGTCCTGGACGCCGTGGAGAACTTCCGGTTCGACGCGGATGTCCTGGGCTTCCTCCGGGAGCAGGGGATCGTGGACGAGGCGACGCTCGGATGGCTGGCCTCGTACCGCTTCAGCGGCGACATCTGGGGCTATCCGGAGGGCGAGGTGTACTTCCCGGGCTCACCGATCCTGCGCGTCGAGGGCTCCTTCGCCGAGTGCGTGCTGCTGGAGACCGTCATCCTCTCGATCCTCAACCACGACTCGGCGATCGCCGCGGCGGCCTCCCGGATGGCGGCGGCGGCGAACGGGCGCGGGCTGATCGAGATGGGCGCGCGCCGTACGCACGAGCTGGCCGCGGTCGCCGCGGCGCGCGCCGCGTACGTCGGGGGTTTCGACACCACCTCGGATCTGGCGGCCGGGTTCCGTTACGGCATTCCGACGGTGGGCACCAGCGCGCACGCGTTCACCCTGTTGCACGACAGCGAACGGGACGCCTTCCGGGCGCAGATCGACTCGCTCGGCCGGGGGACGACGCTGCTCATCGACACGTTCGACGTGGCGGAGGCCGTACGGACCGCCGTGGAGATCGCGGGGCCCGAGCTGGGCGCCGTCCGGATCGACTCCGGCGATCTGCTGCTGGTCGCGCACCGGGTACGGCAGCAGCTGGACGAGCTGGGCGCGGTGAACACCAAGATCGTGGTGACCTCGGACCTGGACGAGTACGCGATCGCCTCACTGGCGGCGGCGCCGGTGGACGCGTACGGCGTCGGCACCCAGCTGGTCACCGGTAGCGGGCATCCGACCTGCTCCATGGTGTACAAGATCGTCGCCCGCGCCACCTCCGCCGACCCGAAGGCCCCGCTGCACCCCGTGGCCAAGAAGTCACTGGGCGGCAAGACCTCCATCGGCGGCCGCAAGTGGGCCGCGCGGCGCGGGGACGCCGAGGGGTACGCCGAGGCCGAGGTGGTCGGTACCGGCCCCGTACCGCCCGAGCTGCTGGACCGGCAGCTGCTGGTGGAGCTGGTCAAGGGCGGCGAGATCGTCGCGCGCGAGCCGCTGGACGCCGTGCGCGACCGGCATGTCGCGGCGCGCGCGGGGCTGCCGATGTCGGCGATCCAGCTGTCGCGCGGCGAGCCGGTGATCCCGACCGAGTACGTGTGAGACCGGGCAGGTGGCGGAACGCGTACGTGTGAGGCGGATGGGGCGGTGGTAGCGGTGGGACGACGGGACTCCGCGGACACGCCCGGACAGGGCCGCCCCCTCCCGCGACGGGGACGGAGTCTCTAGGCTCGAAAACGTCCCCGAACAGTCCCCGTCACCCGCCCCGGCGCCACCCGCTCCCGGCACCACCCGCTCCCCATCGAAGGATGACCGCCATGCACCGCGCATTGATCGTCGTAGACGTGCAGAACGACTTCTGTGAGGGCGGCAGCGTCCCGGTGGCGGGGGGCTCCGAGGTGGCCGCCGCCGTCACCGATCTGATCGGCCGTGCGACCGCCGGATACCGGTATGTGGTCGCCACCCGTGATCACCACGTCGACCCCGGTGATCACTTCGCGAAGCCCCCGGCCGTCCCTGACTTCGTCCACAGCTGGCCGGTGCACTGCGTGGCGGGCACGGAGGGCGTGGGTTTCCACCCGAATTTCGCCCCGGCCGTCGCCTCCGGCGCCATCGACGCGGTCTTCGACAAAGGCGCGTACACGGCGGCGTACAGCGGCTTCGAGGGCGCCGACGAGAACGGCGTCCCGCTGGCGGACTGGCTGCGGGCGCGCGCGGTCGCCGAGGTCGATGTGGTCGGTATCGCCATGGACCACTGCGTACGCGCCACGGCCCTGGACGCGGTGCGTGAGGGCTTCGTCACGCGCGTACTGCTCGATCTGACCGCGGGTGTGGCCACGGAGACCACGGAGCGGGCCATGGAGGAGCTGCGGACGGCGGGCGCGGAGCTGACCGGCAGCCCGGTCGTCCACGCCGCCTGAGGCTTTCACCCGAGCCTTCCCGAAGCCCTCCGACAGCCCGCCGGAAGCCCTCCGGAAGGCCTCCCGAAGCCCCCTCGGGCCCTTCCGGCGTCCCTCCGCTGCCCGGTGGCTACCCCGCCCGCGCCGCGGGCCTCAGCAGCGCTCGTATCGGCTGCCAGAGCTGCTCCAGACACTCCGGTGTGGTCCGCCACAGCAGGCCGTCCGGGTGATGGAGCACCGCGGTGATCTCGTCCGGCGTCGGGGGCTCCGCGTTGCCCCGCAGATAGACCGCCCGCAGCCCGAGGTTCCGCAGCCTGGTCAGGGCGCGGGCCCGGTTCGCGGCGTGCACGAGAACGCGCACCGTGCCGCCCTCGGCCGCCGGGCTTGGCAGGGTCAGTGCCACCACCACCGTGCCGTTCGGGAGCTTGCTGAAGCCTCCGCCTGCCATGTCCTTCATCTCCCCCGTGAGACATCGTGTCAATAAGAGATCGTAGGACGCACCTAAACACGAACGGCCGCCGCCCGCTAGAGGGCGACGGCCGATCACATGCTTGACCTGCGGTTACTTGGGGTTACTTCCCCGAGGGGCCCACCTTGACCGTCATCGTCTGCCCGTCCAGGGGCTGGCTGACGATGCTGATCCTGGTGTTCGTGTCAGTTACCTGGACGCTTCCGCCCTTGTTCTCCTCGCTCCAGTAGGTGCCCTTGCGGTCGTCGAAGACCGGGGCGCCGAGCTGCGGAGCGATCCGCGTCAGCTTGTCCGCCTTGTGCAGCGACAGACCGGACGTCGGCCACCAGCTGAACGTCGAGTCGTACGCCTGGACCCTGTTGCGCATCAGCGTGCCGTCCGCCCACTTCAGCGGCTTGGCGTGCGCGTCGATCGGCAGGATCAGACCCTTGCCCGGGTGCTGGCTGGTGTTGTTGTCCTTCTGCGAGGTGTCCCACTGCCAGATCAGCAGACCGGGCTGGTACGGGAAGTGCTCGACCTTGCCGTCGTTCGGCGCGGTGAAGCCGAAGTTGTACGGGCCGACCTTGAGGGTCTTGTCGTACGAGACGTACTGACGGTTCTCGGCGATGTAGTACTGGTCGTAGTCCTGGGTGAAGGACTCACCGATACGCGAGAAGCCCTTCGCGGTCCAGCCCGCGTCGTCGCCCTCGGCGTTGTCCGTGAACACCGGCGCGCCGTCCGCGATCAGGTTGATCTCGTCCGCGGTGAAGCCCTTGCCGCCCGCGCCGCCGTCCGTCTGGTAGCGGAAGCGGAGGTCGACCTTCTTGCCCGCGTAGGCGTCCAGCGAGTAGACGAGCTTCTTGTACGCGCCCGAGACACCGGTCAGCGCCGGCTTGTCGGCGGCGTCACGCGTGATCGCCTTGCCGTCGGCCGTGCCGTCGACCGGCGTGTAGTTGGCGCCGCCGTCCGTCGACACCTCGGCGTAGAGGTAGTCGTAGTCGGCCTCGATGTCCCACCAGCCCTGGAGCTCCAGCGACGCCGCGGACTTGCCGGTCAGATCGACCGAACGGGTGAGGGTGTTCTTGAGGTCGTCACCCATGTCGCTCCACCACTGCTTGGAGCCCTCGGTGGGCTTCACCACGGTGGTGGTCGTCGACTTCTTGGGCAGGTCGACGATGAGCGCCTGCGGGTTCTTGGTGTTGTACGCCGAGACACCCAGCTTGTGGGTGGAGTTCGTCGCGGCCTTGGCCTTGGTGTAGTCGAGCCAGCCGAGCTGGAGCTTGTCCCAGGCGGTCATGTCGCCCGGCAGGTCGCCTATCGCGTCCTTGCCGGTGCCCAGCCAGGAACCCGACGACATCAGGGTCCAGAAGGCGGTGGAGTTCTCGCCGCCCGCGGTGTCGTAGAGGTCGGGCAGGCCCAGGTCGTGGCCGTACTCGTGGGCGAAGACACCGAGGCCGCCGTTCTCCGGCTGCATGGTGTAGTCGCCGACCCAGATGCCGGTGTCGCCGATCTGCGTGCCGCCGGCCTTGTTGTCGGCCGGACCCGTGCTGCCCGCGTTCGTGCCGTACGCGTACCAGCGGTGCGCCCACAGGGCGTTCTCGCCCTCGGCGCCGCCGCCGGCCGACTCGTCCTCGCCCGCGTGCACGATCTGGAAGTGATCGATGTAGCCGTCGGGCTCGTTGAAGTCGCCGTCGTTGTCGAAGTCGTAGCGGTCCCACTGGTCGTACTGGGCGAGGTCCGCCTTGATCTCGGCGTCCGTCTTGCCCTGGGCCTTCTGGTCCGCGGTCCAGGCGGTGACGCCGTCGCGCACCGCGTCCCAGACGTTGGCGCAGTTGCTGCTGCCGCAGTAGTTCGAGCCGTAACGGGCCTCGTTGTAGTCGACCTTGACCCAGTCGGAGACCTCGCCGTCGACCGAGTAACGGCCGGAGGAGGTCTTCTCGTAGTACGTCTTGAGCGACTCCTTCTGCTTGCCGCTCGCGTCCTTGCCCTCGCCGAAGTAGAGGTCCTGGAAGTGCGCCTGGTTGTAATCGGCCTGCCAGGCGGTGGAGTTGTCGACCTTGCGGTCGGGCTCGGCTATCTCGTTGTGCTGGGGGCCGGGCTCGCCGCCGTACTTCTTGACGGGCGGCAGCGGTCCGTCGGCGCCGTCCGGGTCGTACATCGTGGTGTCGTCGACCTTGTCGCCGAACTCCACGAGGATGGTGAAGATCTTGTCGGTCTTCTCCCGGCCCAGCTCGACGTACTTCTTGTTGTCGAGCTTGACCACCTGGGAGCCGCCGCGCTTCTGCACGGTGGCGTCACCGGCGATGACCTGCTGGAGCGCCGCCTCGCGCTGCCGTTCCTGCTGCTTGCTGAACGGGCCGTCCAAGTCGTGTTCGACCTGGCCCTTCTGGGGCGCCGGGTCACGGCGCTCGACGTCCGCGGAGCCGGACGCGGGGTTGCTCTGGGCCTGTGCCGTGGTGAAGGCTGAAGCCGTCGCCGCGGTCGCGGCCAGCGCCACGACCACAGCGGACAGTCTTCTCGCCCGTCGATTTCTGATCACTTGATGCTGTTCCTCCCCGGCGCACGCAATCCGCGGACCGGGGGTGAGGGATCCGCGCGCGTTGCGCGTCATAAGTGACGACATTGGACCGGAGTTGAAGAAGAAAAGACAGACCTTGACTTGGACTGGTCAAGTGCATTATGCGCCCTTCCGGTTCCGCTATCCGGACATGGCCTCGGAGTTGGAGGATTTCGGACAACCGGCGCACCGATCCGGCCCGTCGGCAGGGGGCGTGACTCGATGCGCCCCCCGTGCACCGGCACCGTGGGTGAGGTCACGCTTACTACTCGCTCCACTCGGGCATCCACCGTCGTAGAGTCGCTTGGCAGTGCGACCCGCCCTGCGGCGTACGTGCGAGATATGCGAAACACCCCCAACACCCCCGAATATGAAGCCCCGAGGGACGGATTCCGCCATGCCGCGTCCGACTGCCGCACAGCTCGCCTATGGCACCGCCACCGTCGTCTGTTCCACCCTCGTCATGCTGCTGCTCTCCGGCACCACCGCCGGTCTCGGCATCGCGGTGATCGGGCTCGCCGCTCTCAGCCTGGGACTGCTGGTCGCGGTGACCCTCCCGGCCAACGGCCGTACCGCGAGGGCGCGTACGGCCCCCGCCCCACGCCCCGCCACACCCCCGGCGCCGAGCGCACAGCGGCCCGGCCCGCGCACCGAGGCCCGGATGGGCCAGCCCTCACTGCGCCGCTGACACCACGACCGTCCTGGCGGCCTTGTCGTGCAGTCCCTGCCGGTAGGGCCTGCTGGTCACGATCGACACGATGATGATGGCCCACCAGATACAGAGGCAGCACAGCAGCGCCGGCACCCAGAGCACCACCGCGCGCAGCAGCGATGAGCCGGTATCGGGGACCGAACCGTCGTTCAGCATCGCGACGCGCAGCTTCAGCCAGCGCTTGCCGAGGGTCTGCCCGTACTTCCGGTTCATCAGGGTGTCGTAGCCGACGTACAGCACGATCGAGACGACCGACCAGATCCACTGCGTACCGGTATTCACCTGATTGGTGACTTCGTCCCACGCACCGGTGTTGTTCGCGGTGTTCCAGCCTCCGACGAACAGCGACACGATCCCCAGCGGGATGAAGATGATCAGGGCGTCGATGACCCGGGCCAGGAACCGCGTGCCGAACGGCGCGAGCGGCGGCATCCCGGCGAGCGGATCCGTGCCGCCGTACGGTCCCTGCCCATAGACGTTCGAGTCGTACGGGGAGCCCGGTGGCGGCTGTCCACCGGCGCCGCCGTAGGGGGCACCGTACGGGGAGTCGTACGGTGCCCCCTGCGACGGGCCCTGCGACGGGCCCTGCGACGGCGGAGGCCCCTCGGGCGGAGGCTCCTCGGGCGGGGGCCCCTTCGGCTGCTTGAGGAAAGGGTCTTCCTCGGGGGGCTCGCCGGGCGGCGGCTGATCATGGCTCATACGGGCAGTGCACCGCGCCGGGCAGGGGCCCGCAACGGCTTGCCCGCCGTTCGGAGGAACGGCCCGGCCGACGACGGGACGGGTGTCAGGTCACCGGCCGTCTCGTCACAGCCGTCTCGTCACAGCCGTCTCGTCACAGCCGTCTCGTCACAGCCGTTTCGTCACCAGGCGTCTCGTCACCGGCCTTCTCGTCACCGGCCTTCTCGTCACCGGCCGTCGCTCAGCCCGACACGAAGGTACGGGCCGCCTTGTCGTGCCAGCACTGCCGCCAGGGCCGGTCGATCAGACACCAGAGCACATTGACGACGCCCACGACGAGCACTCCCAGCACACCGTAGACCAGCCAGCGGCGCAGCGCGGCGCCGAACGCAGGGGCCTCGTGGGACTCGATGTCCCGTACGTCGAGACCGCACAGCTTCTTGCCCAGTGTGCGGCCCCATTTGGCGGTCGGCAGCGCCTCGTAGAGCATCCCGACGACCAGCAGCGCGGCGAGCGCGGCGCCCAAACACGCCCCGGTCGTGCCGTCGAGCAGCCAGACGGTGACGGTCTCACCGGTCCGCTCGGCCACCGCGATCTTGTCGTCGATATGGGCGAGGGCCTTGGACACGAGCGGGAAGACGAGGGCGCCGACGATCGCGCCCAGCACGACGGTGTCGATCAGCCGGGCCACGAAGCGCTTGCCGAGGGCCGCGGGCCTGGCGTTCGCCTGGGCCTGGGCCGCTTGCAGGAACGGGTCGTTGACCGGGGGCTTCCACGGCACGACGGGCTGGTCCGGCTGATCGGGCCGCGCGAGTTGGTGCGCCTGCTGGGCCCAGGACGCGGCGCCGCCCCCGGCACCGGGGCTCACCGGCGTGCTCCGGCCGCCCGCCGGCGGGGAGTGCTGCGGTGCGGGAAGCCGCGGCCGCTCCGCCGCCCGGCCCGTGCCGTCGGCGCCCTGGGCCGGAGTGCCGAGGGTCATGGTGCCCTCGGGCCGCTGCGTACCGCCGGCCGGGGCGTCCTCGTCCTTCGCGCGGCGCGCGGCGCGCAGGGCGCGGATGGCCATGGTGCTGTCGACGGCCGGCTGTCCGCCTTCGTGCGGCGCCGGTGTGCCGCGCGGACCGGTCGGGCCTTCGGCGCCGCCGGTCCCGGAGCCGGCTCCCGCGCCCTCTCCCGAGCCGGGCCTGACGCCACGTCGTATGGCGCGGATCGTGACCGTACCGTCCGTGAGCGGCGGACCGTCGCCGGCGCCGGACCCGGAATCCGGGCCGGACCCGGAATCCGGGCCGAAGCCGGAAGCGGGGACCGGCCCCGAGACCGGCCCCGAGCCGGAGCCCGAGCCGGGACCCAGCGCGCGTACCCCGGGCAGGGCGCCGCCGGTCGGATCGCCGGGCGTGGGCGCGGGCAGTTCACGGGCGGGTTCGGGCGCCGGGCCCGGAACGCGCGGATCCGGCCGGGCCGCTCCCCAGGACACCCGGGCGTCGCGCTCGCCGCCGAAGCCGGTCTGCCGCGAGGCGTCGGCCTGCCACGCGGACGCCGGTTCCTGACGGGGCTCCTGGCGGGGTTCCTCGGGCGGGTCCTCGTCGAAGAAGACCGGTCCGGTCTCCTCGACCGCGGCGGCCGGCGCGGAGGCGGCCGGGGCCGCCGTGGTGGTACCGGGCGTCGCCTCACCGTCCCGCGGCGCGGGCCGACTCGTACCTGGCACCCAGGCGGCGCCGTTCCAGTACCGGACATATCCAGGGATGGACGGGTCCGGGTAAAACCCTTCCCGGGGTACGTTCCCGCCGTCACCAGGAGGAGTAGCCACTGACCCCAACTCCGTTCACTCACACCATTGTCCAAGGAGGACAGTAACGAAGAACACGAGGCCCTGAGGAAGGAGACCGGCGGAATCGGCCGCGTTCCCGCGGCGGACCGTGGACGCCGATGCGAAGCGTGAAGTTGCCGGGTGGGATTCGTTCGTCAGGGTGTACGGAACACCGTACGCATGTGCCCGCCCGGGACGAGCCGGAAGTCCCGGAAATTCATCGCCGAAGTCGCGTCATAGTCGGCGGGGTAGCGCCTCTCGACTGGTACGGCCCCCGCATCGGGCCGCTCGCCAGGAAAGGAAGTGCCGCTCATGCACACCGTGGTGGAACGCGAACTGGAACTGAATCTGGTGCTGTCGCCCGAGCGCAGCATCCCCGTCCCGGCCCGGCTGGTCTACCGCACGGACGATCCGTACGCCGTGCACATCACCTTCCACATCGGCTCGGACAACCCCGTGAACTGGACCTTCGCCCGCGAGCTGCTGGTGGAAGGGGTGTTCAGGCCCTGCGGGCACGGCGATGTGAGGATCTGGCCGACGAAGGTCGACGGGCGCACCGTCCTGTGTGTCGCCCTCTCCTCGCCCGACGGTGACGCGCTGCTGGAGGCGCCCTGCGCGGCGGTGTCCGCGTGGCTGGAACGGACGCTGCGGATCGTGCCGCCGGGTACGGAGTCCGAACAGCTCGGGCTCGACGACGGGCTGGCCACGCTGCTGGCCCCGACGCCGGCCGACGATCTGTGGCTGCGGGACCCCTGGCCCTCGGACGAGTCGGTGGACGACGAGGCGTAGACGATGTCGTTCGGAGCCGTCGGACCCGCCGGTCCCGTCGGACCCGTCGGACCCGCCGGACCCGTCGGAGCCGTCGGAGCCGTCGGGCGCGCGGGCCGTCACGCGTGCGACCGCCTCAGAAGAGTTTTCCCGGGTTGAGCAGGCCCAGCGGGTCGAATGTCCGCTTGATGCCCCGCTGCAACTCCAGTCCCACCGGCCCCAGTTCGCGCGACAGCCACTCCTTCTTGAGGGTTCCGACACCGTGCTCGCCGGTGATCGTGCCGCCGAGTTCGAGACCGAGCGCCATGATCTCGTCAAAGGATTCCCGGGCCCGCCGTGACTCGTCCGGGTCGGCCTGGTCGAAGCAGACGACGGGGTGGGTGTTGCCGTCGCCCGCGTGGGCGCAGACACCGATGGTCAGGTCGTACTTCCCGGCGATGGCCGCGGTGCCGTCGAGCATTTCGGCGAGGCGCGAGCGGGGCACGCACACGTCGTCGATCATGGTGGCCGACTTGATGGTCTCCAGCGCGGTGAGCGACAGCCGACGGGCCTGGAGCAGCAGTTCCGACTCGGCCGCGTCCTCGGCGGGGACCACTTCGGTGGCTCCGGCCGCGGTGCACAGCTCGCCGACGGCGGCCAGATCGGCCGCGGGGTCGGGGGTGTCGAAGGCCGCGAGCAGCAGCGCCTCGGTGGTGTCGGGGAGGCCCATGTTGGCCATCGCGTTGACGGCGCGGATGGTCGTACGGTCCATGAGTTCGAGGAGTGACGGGGTGTGACCGCGCTCCATGATCCGGCACACGGCGTCGCAGGCCGCGGCGGCGGAGGCGAACTCGGCGGCCAGGACGAGCTGCTGGGGCGGCTTCGGACGCAGCGCGAGCACGGCCTTGACGACGATGCCGAGGCTGCCCTCCGAGCCGACGAAGAGCCGGGTCAGGTCGTAGCCGGCGACGCCCTTGGCGGTGCGGCGGCCGGTGCTGAGGAGCCGGCCGTCGGCGAGGACGACCTCCAGGCCGAGGACATACTCCGCGGTGACGCCGTACTTGACGCAGCACAGCCCGCCGGACGCGGTGCCGATGTTCCCGCCGATGGTGCACATCTCCCAGCTGGACGGGTCCGGCGGGTAGTAGAGGCCCTGCTCACCGACGGCGCGGGAGAGCGTCGCGTTGATGACACCCGGTTCGACCACGGCGATCCGGTCGACGGGGTTGATCTCCAGGATCCGGTCCATCTTCGTCAGGGAGAGGACGATGCACCCGTCCGAGGCGTTCGCCGCGCCGGACAGCCCCGTACGGGCCCCCTGCGGGACGACGGGGACGCGCAGCGCGGTCGCCGTGCGCATCACATGCTGGACGTGCTCGACCGTACGCGGCAGCACGACCACGGCGGGCGTGCCCGCCTCGCAGAAGCTCGCCATGTCGTTGGCGTAGGAGACCGTGACGTCGGGGTCGGTGATCAGGGCTTCGGCGGGGAGCCCGGCCCGCAGCTGTGCGAGGAGATCGTCCATGATCCCAGACTCGCATCCGGGGCCATCGGTGTGAACCCGTCTGCGATCCACAACGGCAAGCATGGGTGTGCTCTTCATATTGACGCACAGTAATCGCCATGAACGCCATGAAAGCGGAGCAGGTCAGACAGGTCAGAAGGGCGGCGCTGGCCGCCGGGGTAGGGGCGGTGCTCGTCGGGGGCGTGCTGCTGTTCGTCCCCGACGACGAACAGGCGCCCCGGCTGGGCCCCGAGGCGCGGGCGATGGCCGCGGTGGGCGTGGGGGCGCCGGCCGCGCTGTCGGATCTGACCGCGCTCATCCGCGAGCGGGAGCGCTGGCTGCGGACACACCCCGAGGACGGCCAGGCATGGGCGCTGCTCGGCTCGGCGTATGTGGAGCGCGGGGTCGCGGGGGCGGATCCGGCGTACTACCCGAAGGCCGACCGGGCGCTCCAGCGGTCGCTGGCGGTGCAGCCGGGCGGCCTCGCCGAGGGGGCGGCGAAGGGCTCCGGGTCCGGCGGGGACGGCGGGGGCGAGGAGGACGCCAAGCCCGGCAAGGGCAGCAGGACGGGGAATCCGGAGGCGATGGTGGGGCTCGCCTCGCTGGCCAACGCGCGCCATGACTTCGTCGCGGCCAAGCGGTGGGGCGAGTCGGTGCGCGCCGAGCGGCCCGCGGCGTGGACGTCGTATCCGGTGCTGATCGACGCGTACACCGGTCTGGGCGACTACAAGGAGGCGGGCAGGGCGCTGGAGAAGCTGCGCGAACTGCACACGGGGGCGCCGGTGCTGATCCGCGCCGCCGAGGTGTACCGCGATCGCGGCCGGCGCGAGGACGCGCTGTCCAAGGCCACCGAGGCGGCGGCGCACGCCGGATCACCCGCGGAGCGCGCGAAGGCGCTGGAGACGCTGGGCGAGCTGGCCTGGGAGCGGGGCGAGCCGACCGAGGCGCTGGGCCACTACGAGGCGGCGCTGACGGCTTCGCCCGGCCGGGCCCAGTCGCTGGCCGGCCGGGCCAGGGCGCTTGCCTCACTGGGCAGGGCGGAAGAGGCGACACGCGACTATCAGCAGGCACTCGACAAGCTGCCGCGGCCCGAATACGCCCTGGAACTGGGCGAGCTGTACGACTCGCTGGGCCTGGACGGGGACGCGCAGACGCAGTACGAGACGTTGCGGGAGCGGGCCGAGCGTGCCCGGGGGAACGGGGTGAACGAGGAGCTGGTCCTCGGCCGCTTCGAGGCCGACCACGGCGATCCGCGGGCGGCCGTCTCGCGGCTGCGCGCGGAGTGGGCGCGGTCGCACCGGAGCATGGAGGTCGCGGACGCGCTGGGCTGGGCGCTGCACCGGGCGGGCCGGGGGCGCGAGGCGCTGGTGTACGCGACGAAGGCGACCGAGCCGGGGCGGCGGAGCGCGCTGTTCTCGTACCACCGCGGGGAGATCGAGCGGTCTCTGGAGATGTACGGTCCGGCCCGCCGCCGTATCGAGGATGCCCTGCGGACCGACCCGCACTTCTCGCCGCTGCTGGCGCCGAGGGCCCGGGAGGCGCTGGAGGCGCTCGGCGAGCCGGAGGAGGGCGGGCCGAAGGACTTCTACGGCTCGGGGCCCGAGAAGCCCACGCTGGAGCGGCGGGAGCCGGCGCCGCCGCCGCAGGTCTGAGAGTCCGGACGCGTGCCGGGGCCATCGGTCGGCCCCGGCACGCGTCGCGTCCGCGTCCGTACTCCGTCAGAGGTTTCCGCGCTTCTCCTGCTCGCGCTCGATCGCCTCGAAGAGCGCCTTGAAGTTGCCCTTGCCGAAGCCCATCGAGCCATGGCGCTCGATCATCTCGAAGAAGACCGTCGGCCGGTCCTGGACGGGCTTGGTGAAGATCTGCAGCAGATACCCGTCCTCGTCGCGGTCCACCAGGATCTTCAGCTCGCGCAGCGTCTCCACGGGCACCCGCGTCTCGCCCGCCCACTCGCCGAGCGTGTCGTAGTACGAGTCGGGGGTGTCGAGGAACTGCACGCCCGCCGCCCGCATCGCCCGTACGGACGCGACGATGTCGTTCGTGGCCAGCGCGAGGTGCTGGACGCCCGCCCCGCCGTAGAACTCCAGATACTCGTCGATCTGGGACTTCTTCTTGGCGATCGCCGGCTCGTTGATCGGGAACTTCACCTTGAGCGTGCCGTCCGCGACGACCTTCGACATGAGCGCGGAGTACTCGGTGGCGATGTCGTCGCCCACGAACTCCTTCATGTTCGTGAAGCCCATGACCTCGTTGTAGAAGCCGACCCACTCGTTCATCTTCCCGAGCTCGACATTGCCCACGCAGTGGTCGATGGCCTGGAAGGTGCGCTTGGCGGCGGGCTCGACGAGCGGGTCCGCGACGGCGAAGCCCGGCAGATACGGGCCGTCGTACCCGGAGCGCTCGACAAGGGTGTGGCGGGTCCTGCCGTACGTGGCGATCGCGGCGAGGACGACCGTGCCGTGCTCGTCCTTGAGCTCGTACGGCTCCTGGATGCCGCGGGCGCCGTGCTCGGTGGCGTACGCGTACGCGGCCCGCGCGTCCGGCACCTCGATCGCGAGGTCGACCACGCCGTCGCCGTGTTCGGCGACATGGTCGGCGAGGAAGCGGC
Source organism: Streptomyces sp. NPDC056835 (assembly GCF_042789485.1). NCBI lineage: Bacteria > Bacillati > Actinomycetota > Actinomycetes > Kitasatosporales > Streptomycetaceae > Streptomyces > Streptomyces sp. NPDC056835. The sequence goes on along the minus strand of NZ_JBHUBB010000051.1, from coordinate 21,453 downwards.
CCCAGTCGGTGGACGGTTTGATGACGGACGTCAGGACGAAGCGGGCCGCCCCATTGGTGAGGACGTAACTCGCGGTCTCGCGGCTGCCGTTCTCCGGTCCGGAGTAGGCGACGAGCTTCATGCCGAAGGCCGTGGAGTAGTAGTGCGCGGCCTGCTTGGCGTTACCGACGGCGAAGACGACCGCGTCCATTCCCTTGACCGGGAAGGGGTCGGCCTCGCGCGCGGTGCGGGGAGCGGTCTCGTTGTGCATCGAGGTGTCAGCCATGGCCTCAGCGTCCCGCCGTTCCACAAGGTGCGCAACAGTTCGCTGATTCACTGGGCAATGTGTAGAGCGGATGGCGAGACTGGCGAGGCTATCTGCACAGTATGACTACGTTTGATTCGGCAACGCCTTGGGGAGCGGACCATGAGCATCGACGGACTCGACGGCCGGCTGATCGTGCTGCTCGCGCGGGAGCCCAGGATCGGGGTGCTGGAGGCTTCGCGCCGGCTCGGGGTGGCCCGCGGCACGGTGCAGGCGCGGCTCGACCGGCTCCAGTCGAACGGGGTGATCAGGGGATTCGGCCCGACCGTGGATCCGGCGGCCCTCGGCTACCCCGTCACCGCCTTCGCCACGCTGGAGATCAAGCAGGGCCAGGGCTCCGATGTACGGGCCCATCTGGCGACCGTGCCCGAAGTGCTCGAACTGCACACCACCACGGGCCAGGGAGACATGCTCTGCCGGCTCGTGGCCCGCTCCAACGCCGATCTGCAACGGGTGATCGACCGGGTCGTCGGTTTCGAGGGCATCGTGCGGGCCGCCACGGCGATCGTCATGGAGAACCCCGTACCGCTGCGGATCATCCCGCTGGTCGAGCAGGCCGCCGAGGACTCCGCCGGGGACGCCGCCAGGGGCGCGGCCGGGGAGGGGTTCATCAAGAAGGGGTAACCCTTCGCCCTGAGCTCTGAGCTGCTGAGCCCGTACTTCGACCTGATGAAGCGTCGACTGGAGGGTGGTCATGGGGGCGGGGGCACAGGGCGTCACAGGGCTCGCCGAGTCGCTGACCCCTGACAGCGACGGCTGACGCTGTCAGCAGCTGGGGACGTCGCCGCCCCGCTCCAGCGCCCGGAGCGCCGACACCGCGCCCTTCAGCGTGCTGACCGGGATCAGCCGCATCCCCTTCGGCAGCTCGGTTCCGGCGTCGCCACACTCCGCCTTCGGGACGAGGAAGACCGTAGCCCCGTCGCGCCCCGCGGCCTGGGTCTTCAGGGACACCCCGCCGACCGCGCCGACCTCGCCGTCGCCGGTGATCGTGCCCGTACCCGCGATCTTGCGGCCGCCGGTCAGATCGCCGCCCGAGCCGTCGCCGTCGAGTTTGTCGACGATGCCGAGGGCGAAGAGCAGCCCGGCGCTGGGGCCGCCGACGTCGGCGAGATGGAGGCTGACGTCGACGGTCTTCGGGTTCTTGCCGAGCAGGCCGAGGGCCGCCTCGGTCGCGGAGTTCTGGGACTCCACCATGTCCTGCGTGTTGTGCCGCTCGATCTCCTTGTCGGACTCGCCGGACGGGTAGACCGCGTCACGCGGCAGCACGGCGCGGTCCGTACGGAACCAGCCCTCGACCACATCGCCGAAGTCGACATCGGCGGAGGGGCCGGTCGCCACGATGGTCGTCATCCGCAGCTGCCCCTCGGTCTTCCTCGTGGGCGCCCCGCTGATCGTGATGATCTGCCGGCCCTGGTCCGTGCCGAGGACATTCGCGGTCATCCCCGGCTGTGCCACGGAGTACGGCAGCGGCGCGGCCCCGACCACGGCGAACAGGGCGACGATCGGGACGGCGCAGAGGGCGAGGGCGCCGGGGCGCGAGAGACGAGAGAACACGGGTGTCAATCTATCTGGCGCGATCCGGCGCGCGGGACGGTGTGCCCGTGCGGCCGGGCGGTGCGAGCGGGCGGTACGAGCGGTGCGGGCGGTACGAGCGGCCGGCCCGGCCCGGCGGTGCGAGCGGTGCGACCGGTCGGACCGCCCGGCCGGTCCTCAGCGCAGTGCGTCCGCCACCTCCCGGGCCGCGTCCACGACCCGCGGCCCCACCCGTTCGGGTACGGCGTCCGCGAGCATCACCACACCCACGCTGCCCTCTATCCCGGTCACCCCGACCAGCGCGGCGGCGGCCCCGCTGGCACCGGCCTCCAGCTCGCCGTGGGTGAGGGTGCAGCGCGGCTCGGTGAGAGCGGCCTGGCGGGCGGCGAGTATCGCCTTGCCCGCGGCGCCCCGGTCGAGCGGATGACGGAAGCCGGCCCGGTAGGCGACGTGGTAGTCGGTCCAGGTCGGTTCGACGACCGCGACGGCCAGCGCCTCCGCCCCGTCCACGAGCGTCAGATGCGCGGTGGCGCCGATGTCCTCGGCGAGCGAGCGCAGGGCCGGCAGGGCGGCCTCCCGTACCAGGGGATGCACCTGGCGGCCCAGACGCAGTACGCCGAGGCCCACCCGGGCCCGGCCGCCCAGGTCGCGGCGGACCAGGGCGTGCTGTTCGAGGGTGGCGAGCAGTCGGTAGACCACCGTCCTGTTGACACCGAGCTTGTTGGACAGCTCGGTGACCGTCAGACCGTGATCGGTGTCGGCGAGCAATTTGAGGACGCGCAGTCCCCGGTCGAGCGTCTGGGAGGTCTCCGCGGTCACGACGCCTTCTCCTTCGGAGTGAGGCCGCCGGCGGGCCTCGGCACCACCGGCTGCGCTACGCGGCGGAGTTGCCACGGAGCGTTTACATTGCGGGGACACTAACCATGGACACCGCTCAGCGGAAGCCCTCGTCCAGAATCCGGGCACAGAAGGGGAGTTGATCCCTATTCGCGGACAGAATCCGACAGAACGGCGACATGCTCCGATCATTCACGCTATGCCGGGCGGTGCCGAGACGGTCCTGATGCGGCTTTGGGGCGGTTTCGGGAGCGATAGTGGCCGCCGCCTCCGGACCCGGCGGCGGTCACGGCGTACGGAAATCGCTACGACCTCTCTCGATCACCACTACGGCCTCCGCCGGAAACCTCCACGGCATCACCGCATCCGGGTGGCCCACTCCCGCACCTTCGCGATCCGCTCCCGGATCTGCCCCGCCGTCGCCTCGGCGCTCGGCGGCCCGCCGCACACCCGGCGCAGCTCCGTATGGATCACGCCGTGCGGCTTGCCGCTCTGGTGGACGTACGCGCCGACCAACGTGTTCAGCTGCTTGCGCAGCTCCAGCAGCTCCTTGTGGGACACCACGGGCCGCCGCTCGGCGGGCAGCTCCAGCAGATCCGCCTCGGCGTCCGGCTTCTTGCGGCTGTGCGCGATCTGCCGCGCCTGCCGCTTCTGGAGGAGCAGCTGCACCTGGTCGGGCTCCAGCAGCCCGGGGATCCCGAGGTAGTCCTGCTCCTCCTCGCTGCCCGGGTGGGCCTGCATGCCGAATTCGGCGCCGTCGTAGAGCACCCGGTCGAAGACGGCGTCGGACTCCAGCGCCTCGAACGGGAGCATGTCCTGCTCGCCGGTGTCCTCGTCCTGCTGCTTCTCGGCCTCCGCCATCTCCTTCTCGGACTCGGCGTAGGGGTCCTCCTCGCCGTTCTTCTTCGGCTTGTCGAGTACGTGGTCGCGCTCGACCTCCATCTCGGCGGCGAAGCCGAGCAGGCCCGGGATGGTGGGCAGGAAGACGGACGCGGTCTCGCCGCGCCGTCGTGACCGTACGAAACGGCCCACGGCCTGCGCGAAGAAGAGCGGGGTCGAGATGGTGGTGGCGTACACGCCGACGGCCAGGCGCGGTACGTCGACGCCCTCCGACACCATCCGGACCGCGACCATCCAGCGGTCGTCGCTCTCGCTGAACTCGTCGATCCGCTTCGACGCGCCGGTGTCGTCGGAGAGGACGACGGTCGCCTTCGAGCCGGTGATCTCGCGGATGAGCTTGGCGTACGCGCGTGCCGAGTCCTGGTCGGTCGCGATGACCAGACCTCCGGCGTCCGGGATGCCCTTGCGCACCTCGGTCAGCCGCTGGTCCGCGGCGCGCAGCACATTGGGCATCCAGTCGCCGCGCGGGTCGAGCGCGGTACGCCACGCCTGCGAGACGGCGTCCTTGGTCATGGGCTCGCCGAGCTTGGCCGCGATCTCGTCACCGGCCTTGGTGCGCCAGCGCATATTGCCGCTGTAGCTGAGGAAGATGACGGGCCGGACGACGCCGTCGCCGAGAGCGTTGCCGTACCCGTAGGTGTAGTCGGCGGACGAACGGCGGATGCCGTCGTTGCCCTCCTCGTACGCCACGAAGGGGATGGGGTTGGTGTCGGACCTGAACGGCGTACCGGTCAGCGCGAGGCGCCGGGTCGCGGGCTCGAACGCCTCAAGACAGGCCTCGCCCCAGGACTTGGAGTCCCCCGCGTGGTGGATCTCGTCGAGGATGACCAGGGTCTTGCGCTGCTCGCACCGGTTGCGGTGCAGCATGGGCCGCACCCCGACGCCGGCGTAGGTGATGGCGACGCCGTCGTACTCCTTGCTCACCGGCCCCGCGGAGTAGTCGGGGTCGAGCTTGATGCCGATCCGCGCGGCGGCCTCCGCCCACTGCTTCTTGAGGTGCTCGGTCGGCGCGACGACGGTCACCTGCTGGACGACATGGTGATGCAGCAGCCAGGAGGCGAGCGTCAGCGCGAAGGTCGTCTTCCCGGCGCCGGGGGTGGCGACGGCGAGGAAGTCACGCGGCTGCTGCTCCAGATAGCGGCCGAGCGCACCCTCCTGCCAGGCACGCAGCTTGTTGGCGGTGCCCCAGGGGGCGCGGCCGGGGAAGGCGGGTGAGAGGTGGTGGGAGGAGGCTGTAGTAGTCACGGTCTCCGGTTCGGGCGCGGGTTGGCTGGGTGGGGCGGGGTCGGCTGGGTGGGGCGGGGGTACGTACGACAACCGGGCCACCCTACCGGTGGCCCGGCGCGACCCTCGTACGAAAGGGGCGGGGGACCGCCAGGTGCGACAGGCGCCACATTGCGCGGGGCCCGCGGGGCGGGGACGGAGCCGCTAGGTCCTGTCTTCAAAGTAGCGCCGTCCGCCCGGAGGGTGGGCTCGGAGGCGTCCGGTGCGTGCGATCGCAAGGCGGAGGGTCGCCCCAGTACTGGATGTACTGGGGTGATCCCGACAACGCGGCGAGCGTGCGTGCCGGACGCCTCCGAGCAGGCGGGACTTTGAAGACAGGGCCTAGGCCCCCTCGGCAGGCCGGCCGAGCGAGTCGAGGCGGTCGCGGTGGGCCGGGGTCAGCCGGAGGTCCGCGGCGGCGACGTTCTCCTCCAGATGGTCGATCCGGGCGGTGCCCGGGATCGGGAGGATGACCGGCGAGCGGTCGAGGAGCCAGGCGAGCGCGACTTGCGAGGGGGTGGCGTCGAGCTCGGCGGCCACGGCGGCGATCTCGGCATCGTCCCCCGACTTCCCCCAGGCGACGGGCCGCCAGGGCAGGAACGCTGTCCCCGACGCCTCGCAGGCAGCGAGCACGGGCTCGTGCTCGCGGTCGAGCACGCTGTAGCGGTTCTGTACGGACGCGACGTCGATGATCTCCCGCGCCTCTTCGAGTTCGGCGACGGTGATCTCGGACAGCCCGAGCCGGCCGACCTTGCCCGCGGTCTGCAACTCCCGCAGCGCGCCGAGCTGGTCGGCGAGGGGCACCTCCGGATCGATACGGTGCAGCTGGAGCAGTTCGATTCGCTCGACGCGCAGCCGGCGAAGGGCGTTCTCGACCTGGTCGCGCAGGACGTCCGGCCGGCCGTCGAGCCCCCACTCGCCCGACTCCGCCGATCGCGCGACGCCGACCTTGGTGGTGACGAGCAGCCCGTCCGCGTAGGGGTACAGGGCCTCGGCGAGCAGTTCCTCGTTGGCTCCCCCGCCGTACAGATGGGCGGTGTCGATCAGGGTGACGCCCAGCTCGACGGCCCGCCGGGCGACGCCGAGGGAGACCTCGCGGGCCGGGCCCGGCTCGGTCGGCAGCCGCATCGCTCCGAATCCGAGCCGCCGTACGCTCAGGTCCCCGCCGATTCGAAACGTGGTCGCTGTCATCGTGCTGTCTCCGCCCCCTCGGTCAAGGGGCCCACGCTAACAGGGCAGTTGAACGTGGCAAGGGCACTTCTCAGCGGCTCCGTATCCCCGACTCAGCGGGTCCGTCCGCGCTCAGCGGGTCCGTCCGCGCTCAGCGGCTCCGTATCCGCACTCAGCGAGCGGGTCCGTATCCGCGTCGCCACCCACACCCCGACCAGCGCCACCGCCGCCATCGGCAGGAACACCGCGGCGAAGGCCGCCGGGTGGGAACCCCCGGCGCCCGACGCGGCCGTGGCGGCGTGGCCGCCCACCGCGCCGCCGCCCAGGGCCGCGAAGGCCGCGCCGCCCGCCGCCAGCAGGAGGACGTTCGACAACCCGTCGGAGATCTGGAGCGCGGCGGAGTTCGCGCCCGCCTCCTCCGGCGCCGACAGCTTGAGCAGCAGCACGCTGGTGGAGGCGATCACGGCGCCCATGCCGAGACAGCCGAAGGCCCAGGCGACCGCGACGGTCCACACCGGTACGGACTCGATGAGCACGCTCGGCGCGGTCGCGATCGACAGGGCGACCAGCACCATCCCGCCCGCCATCAGCCGTTCGCGGTACGGCTCCAGGCGCGGCCGGGACTGGACGTACGAGCCGAGCGCCCAGGTCGCGCCGCCCACCGCGAGCGAGAGGCCGGCCATCGTCGGCGACAGCCCGCGCTGGGTGACGAGCATCAGCGGTACGAAGCTCTCGGCGGCGATGAAGGCCCCGGCGGCGACCCCGCGCAGCAGTACTACGGAGGGCAGTCCGCGCGCCGCGCGCCAGGTGCCGTGCGGCAGCAGCCCGAGGACGGCGGGGACGAGGAACGCGACACCGGCCAGGGCCGGGAGGAACGAGAGCCAGCGCAGATCCTGGCCCGCGTACTGGAGCAGCCCCGCGCCCAGCGAGATCCCGAGCGCGAGCCGGATCCGGCGCCGGTCGAAGGCCGGGACGGGCCCCTCGGCATCGGCGGGCCCCGACGCCTTGCGGCGTATCGCGGGCAGCGCGAGCGCCAGCGGCAGCACGACCAGGGCCGGGATGCCGATGAAGACCCAGCGCCAGCCGAGGTGTTCGGTGACGGTGCCGGAGGCGAGCGGTCCGACGACGGAGGGGATCACCCAGCTCGCTGCGAACGCGGCCATGATCGAGGGCCGCAGCCTCTCCGAATAGGCCCGGCTGACGACGACGTAGAGCGCGACGATGACCAGCCCGCCGCCGAGGCCCTGGACGGCACGGCCGAGGATGAACAGCCACATGGTGCCCGCCGTGCCCGACAGCAGCAGCCCGGCCCCGAAGGCGCTGATCCCGGTGGCGAGCGGCGCGAGCGGCCCGCTGCGGTCGGCCCACTGGCCGGAGAGCACCATGGCGAAGAGGCTGGTGGTGAAGTACGCGGAGAAGGCGAAGGCGTACAGCGGAATGCCGTTCAGCTCCCGCGCGGCGACCGGCATCGCGGTACCGACGGCGGTCGCCTCGAAGGCGATGAGCAGGACGACGGAGACGATGCCGATACTGAGCGCCCGATGCTCGGGCCCCAGCACACCGCCCTGGTCAGAGGCACCGCCCTGGTCGCGGGCCGGGGATTGCGGTATGGGTTCCGCTACGGCGGATATGTCGGCGGGAGCGACATCGGCGTCGCGTGGGTCCAGGGCGGTCATGGAGCCAGGGTAAGGGGCACGACCACGATTCGGCCCTGTCGTAGGGCTGATCGGATCTGGTCCCTTGGACGTACGCCCACCGTGAACGGAGTGTGGCAGTCGCGTTGCGTCCCGCCCGGACACCTTGAGCCCCGCGCACCACCGGCCTACGGTCATGAACAGGAGTAAGGCACGGCCGTGTGCCCGAGTGGTTCAGGGGCTCGCCTGCAAAGCGAGTTACGCGGGTTCGATTCCCGCCACGGCCTCCAAAGACGAGAGCGGCCGCGCCCTCAGTCCACCCGCGCCCGGTCGAGGCCCGCCAGGATCGTGTCCACCGTCTCCGACACGTCCAGGCCCGATGTGTCCAGCCAGAGACCGAGGCGGGGAGTCTCCTCGCGGAGCGCGTGGTCCAGTGACTCGACCGTCCAGCCTGCTCCGTAGCCGGTCTTGCCGCGCCCGGCCTCGCGCTCGGCGACGGTCCGCCGGTCCGGCGCCAGTACGACGACGTACAGCGGGCGGGTGCGTACGAGGGAGACGTACTCCGCCAGATCCGTACCGAGGACGACGTCCTGCACCACGGCGGCCCAGCCCTCGTCCGCGTAGGTGTCGGCGACGGACGCGGAGAGGCGGTATCTCAGTCGCAGCTGGGCCGCGGCCTCCTCGTCCGCATCGGGAAGCGTCTCCGCGCGCCCCGAGACGACCATCCGCCGGAAGACGTCCCCGCGCACATGCACGGCCCGTGGCAGCCGCTCGGCGAGTGCCTGTGCGACGGTGGACTTGCCGGCGGCCATGATCCCGGTGATCAGGACGACGGCGTGGGCCAGACCGGTGTCCGGTGAACTGCCTTGATGCGGGGCGTTGCTGACCATCTTCAGAACCTGTCTGCCGTCTGCCGTCTGCTGAGCCCGAAAGCCTACCCGCTCCCGTACCACCGCGTTACGAGCCCGAAGGCGCCGCCGCCACCGCCGCCTGGGGGCGGATCGGGAGGCGGCTGATGGGTCGGCCCGTGGCCGCCCGGACCGCCGAGGCGACCGCCGCCGGGGACGTGACCACCGGGGCCGCGCTCGCGGGCTTGGCGCCGAAGGGGGCCACCACGTCGCGCTCCTCGACCAGCTTGACGATACGGATGTCCGGGGCGTCCAGGGAGGTCGGAAGCGCGTAACCCGTGAGGTCGGGGCGGCGGACCACGCCGCGGGTCGTGCGGAGGTTCTCCGTCAGGGCCGTTCCGATGCCCTGGGTGACGCCCGCCTCGATACGGATGGCCAGCTGCGCCGGGTTGAGTACGCGCCCGACGTCCTGGGCCACGGCCATCTCGACGACCCGGATCGAGCCCAGCTCGATGTCGACGTCCACGACGGCGCGGATCGCACAGAAGGCCAGGCCCACGAAGGCGTCGCCCTGTCCCGAGGCGTCGAGGGGTTCGGTGGGGTGGGGGCGGCACTGTGCCGTCGCCCAGAGTTCCTTGCCGTCCATCGCCTCGGTGACCGTCGTGGACAGCACACCGTCGTACGAGGTGATCTTGCCGTCCGTGATCTGGAGCAGTTCGGTGGACATCCCGAACTTGTGGGCCAGCGGCTGGAGCAGCTGCGTACGGACCATCTTCGCCGCCCGCTCGACCGCGCCGCCCGAGACCCAGGTGTGCCGGCCGTGCGCGGCCGGGCCCGCCGGGGGCTGGTCCGTGTCGACCGAGGCGACATGGACCTCCTCGATGCCCAGCGTCTCCTGCACGATCTGCCGGGCGAGGGTGGCGAAGCCCTGGCCGGTCTCGACGGCCGCGCAGATGACCGTGGCCACGCCGTCGTGGACCTTGACCGTGGCCGTGGAGACCTCGTCCGCGCCCTCCGCACCGAGCATATGGACCATGCCGAGCGCGTAGCCGACACCCCGGCGTACGGCCCCCGGCTCGCCCGCGCCCTCGGGGCCGCCGGGCAGCAGCCAGGCCGCCTCGGGGGTGTCCTTGGGGAGCGGGGGCAGCGGGAAGTCGCGTACGGAACGGAGCAGTTCGGCCACGGGTGCCGGGCAGGTCACCGTCTGGCTGGTGGGCAGGATGTCGCCGGTGGCCAGGACATTGCGCAGACGCAGCTCGGCCGGTTCCACGCCTAGCTTGGCGGCCAGCTTGTCCATCTGGCCCTCGTACGCCGCGCACACCTGCATCGCGCCCTCGCCCCGTACATGGCCGGAGGGCGGGTTGTTGGTGCGTACGGCCCAGCCCTCGATGAAGGCGTGCGGGACGACGTACGGGCCGCAGGCGAAGGCGACCGCCGCCGCCAGGGACTCGGACGAGGCGTCCGCGTACGCGCCCGCGTCCAGCAGGATCTGGGCCTCGACCTTGACGAGCCGGCCCTCGGCGTCCGCGTGGTGGCGGTAGCGCAGCAGTGTCGGGTGGCGGTGGGCGTGGCCGAGGAAGGACTCCTCGCGGGTCGCGGCGAGTTTGACCGGGCAGCCGGTGCGCAGCGCGAGCAGGCCGAGGGGGATCTGGAAGCCCGGGTCCTCGCGGTCGCCGGTGGCGCCGGGGACGCCCGTGACGACGACCTTGACCCGGTCCGGGTCCAGGCCGAAGCAGGCGGCGGCCAGATCGCGGTCGGTGTGCGGGTCGGTGGAGGCGGTGTAGATCTCGACGCCGCCGTCGGGTCTCGGTACGGCGAGGCCCGCCTCGGCGCCGATGGGCGCCGGGTCCTGGCGGCCGATGCGGTACAGCCCCTCCACGACGACCTCGCCGGTGATCTCCGGATCGCCGTAGCTCAGCGGGATATGGCGGATCAGATTGCCGTCGGGGTGCAGCGGCTCGGCGGCGAACGCCTTCTCGGGATCGGTCACCGGGTCGAGCACCTCGTACTCGACGGCGATCGCGGCGGCGGCGAGCCGGGCCGTGTCGGGGTGGTCGGCGGCGACGGCGGCGATCGCCTCGCCGTGGTGGCGTACGACCTCCGAGGCGAAGACGGGGCGGTCGGCGATCCGCCTGCCGTACGCCGAGTCGCCCGGGACGTCCTCGTGCGTGACGACGGCGCGTACGCCCGGCATCTCGGCGGCCGCGGCGGTGTCGATCGAGACGATACGGGCGTGCGGGTGCGGCGAGCGCAGGATCGCGGCCCACAGCAGGCCCTCGGCCCACAGGTCGGCGGCGTACGGGAACGTGCCCTCGGTCTTCGCCCGCGCGTCGGCCGGGAGGAGGGATGCGCCGAGGCCGTGCGCGGGCGGCTCCTGCTGGGGGCCGTCGAGCGTGGGGGTCCCGGTGGCCGCGTCGTTGCTCACGCCATGCCTCCGTCGGGCGAGTGCGGGTGCGGGTTGCTGTGCGGGGTGGTGTGCGGATTCACGTGCGGGGGCTGGACGCCGCCGGCCCCGGGGGGTGCCTGATGCGGGATACGGGCTTCCTCGGAGGCCGCGGCGGCGGCTTCCGCGCTCGCCCTGCGCCCGGCGACGACCTCGCTCACGGCGTCGAGCACGCCGCGGTAGCCCGAGCAGCGGCAGAGGTTGCCGCAGAGCGCCTGGCGGGTCTCCAGCTCGCTGGGGGCGTGGTTGCCCTCCAGGAGGTCGTGGACGGTCATGGCCATACCGGGGACGCAGAACCCGCACTGCACCGCTCCGCATTTCGCCAGCGCCCGCTGGACGTCGGAGGGTTCGCCGTCGGCGGCCAGCCCCTCGACCGTACGGACCTCGGAGCCGGCGGCGGTCGCCGCGGGGACGAGGCAGGAGGCGACGAGCCGGCCGTCGACCTGGACGTTGCAGGCGCCGCATTCACCCTGGGAGCAGCCGTCCTTGGCGCCCGCGAGGCCAAGGCGCTCGCGCAGCACGTACAGCAGCGACTCGCCGATCCAGGCGTCCGTGACGGGGCGGTCGGCGCCGTTGACGCGCAGGACGTAGGAGCCGGAGGGGTGTTCGGCGCTGTCGTTGCTGCTGGTGAGGGGTGCGGGCTCGGGCTCGGGCTCGGCCTCCGGCGCGGGCTCGGGTTCCGGCGCGGACTCCGGCCCGGTCTGCGCCACGGGGTCAGCGGCGTGTTCGGGCTCGGGCTCGGCCGAGATCTCGGGAGCCGCCTCGGGGGCGGTCCCGGGCGCCGCCTCCGGCACGGTCCCGGAGCCGGGCTCGTGCCCGAGATCCGGTACGGCGTCCGGCAGGGGCGGCTCAGGCAGGGCGGCGGACGGCTCGTGCTCCACGGCCACCGCCGTCGCGGCCTCCGGGACCCCCGGTGCCTGGACTCCCTCCGGGGCGGTGAATCCGCCGACACCCGTGCCGGGTGGTGCCGGTTCCGTCGCCCACGGCGCGGCGGCGCCGCCCGGCAGGGTCGCCGGCGGGCTGCCGCCGTTCCACTCGGCCGCCAGCGTCGGCGTACTGAACTCGCCCGACTCATCCGGAAGATCACCCTGGGCGACCGGGATCGTCCACTGGCCGGTCAGCTCGGACCCACCCGCGGAGTCCCCCGCCGCGGCCTGTCCCGCACCCGCGACCGCTCCGGCGTCGGCGCCGTTACCCGCGCCCGCGCCCGTGTCGGTGAAGTGCCACTGTCCCGTCGCCTGCGGGTCGTAGCCACCACCGGGCCCGTAACCGCCGTGGCCGTAACCGCCCTGCGCGTACCCGCCCTGGACATAGCCGCTCTGCGGATACGGCGTGTGGTCCTGCGCCCCGCCCTGCTGCGGGTCCGGCCAGTGCACCCCGCCCTGGGCGTCGGCCGCCGACGGATCCGCCGGCGTCGGCGGCACGATCTGCGGCGGTACGTATCCGTGCCCCGGCGCGGCCAGCGGCGCGTCGAAGACGTCCTCCGGGGGCAGGTGCACGAAGGCGGTCGACTCGCCGTCGTACTCCCCGCCCTGCGGGACCGGCTGCCAGCCGCCCTGGCCCTCGGGGGCCCCGGAGCCGCTACCGGAGTTCTCGTTGGTGGTCACGACAGCGCCCTCCCCAGTGCTCGTCGGGCCAGCGCGGCGACGGTGCGCCGCAGATGCTGTACGGCGGGCGACGGCGGAGGCGCTTCGCCCCCGTCGTCCGGCGCCGGCGGGTCGGGGATACAGGCCGCGGCGACGTACTCGCCGAAGGCGGCCAGCGCCTCCTGCGCGAGCCCGCGCGCGCCGTCCCAGTCGATCAGTGAGGCGATCCAGCGCTCCGCCTCCAGCGGGCGCAGCGGCATCGGGGCGATCGCGCCGACCGCGCACCGCACCCCGCGCCGCGCCGGGTCGAGCACGACGGCCACGGACGCGGTAGCCCTGCCGGGCCCGGTCCGCCCCGTCGCCTTGAGGAAGACCTGGGGGGCGTGCAGCAGGGGCACCCGTACGAAGCCGATGAGTTCGGCGGGCGCGAGCATGTCCCGGCCGGCCAGCAGATGCGAGACGGGGATCTCACGGCGCGCGCCGCCGGGCCCCCCGATCACCAGATCGGCTTCCAGCGCGGCCAGTACGGGCAGCGCGTCGCCGGTCGGGGCCGCGGTGGCGATATTGCCGCCGAGCGTCCCGGCGTTACGGATCTGCGGCGGGCCCGCCGCGCGCGCGGACGCGGCGAGCGCGGGGATGAGGGCCGCGAAGTCCGGTCTGCCCATGCGCGCGTGGGTGAGACCGGCGCCGAGCAGGGCGTGACCGTCCTGGTAGTGCCAGCCGCGCAGCTCGCTGATCCGGCCGAGGCCGACGAGTCCGGCGGGCCGCAGCTGGCCCTTGTTGACGGCCGCCATGAGATCGGTTCCACCCGCGACGGGCACGGCGGCAGGCATCGCGGTGAGCGCCGCCACGGCCTCGTCCAGCGAGGCCGGCAGCGTCACGAACTGCGCCGTCTGCGGTGCGTGCGTGGTCAACCCAGCTGCCCCTTTCCGGTGTCCCGGTGTCCCGCCCGTGTTGCCGTACCGTACGTGCTCACAGACCGGACGTGGCAACTCTGGCACATCTTCCGGTCCGCCCGACGCGAGGGTCCGCGAAGGGAGGATCCGTCCCCCACCAGGGGGAAGGTCCGGTTTCGCACCTCTTCGCCGTCACATACGGAATGCCACTCTTCAGCGGTCGTTGTACGACTTATCCTTACGGACTACCACGGTCCCAGGGACACCGGCTCGGGGCGGTCATCTCCGCGTGGGCTCACACGTTTGGGGGCGCCCCCTCGATCGGGCGGCCGAGTACGCCGGGGCGGCGCTGCCAGGGCAACGGACCGCCGGGCGGGCGGTATTCGACCCCGAGCGCGTCCAGGCGCCGGTAGTGCTCCGCCATGCGCTGCTCGAAGTCGGCGAAATCACGTTCGGCGGGGGCCGGAAGGTCCGACCAGGCGACTTCGGCGAAGGCGGCGAGCCGCGGGAAGACCTGGTAGTCGACGCGGGAGCTGTCGTGCATCACCTCGGTCCAGACATTGGCCTGGGTGCCGAGGACATGGGCCGCCTCCTCCTCGGTGAGCTCGGGCGGCAGGGGCTCGAAGCGGTAGACGTCCTCCAGGGTGCGTACGTAACCGATGGGCATCGGCTCGTCGTCGCCCGCCGCCTGACGGTGGTCCAGATACACCTGCTGCTCGGGGCACATGACGACGTCGTGGCCCGCCTTCGCGGCGGCGATCCCGCCCGCGTATCCGCGCCAGGACGACACGGCGGCGCCCGGCGCGAGCCCGCCTTCCAGGATCTCGTCCCAGCCGATCAGCCGCCGGCCGCGCTCGGCGAGCCAGCGGTCGAAGTGCCTGATGAACCAGGACTGGAGCCCGTCCTCGCCGTCCAGACCGAGCCGCGCGATCGTGGCCTGGGCCGCCGGTGACTCCTTCCACTGGTCCTTGAGGCATTCGTCCCCGCCGATGTGGATGAAGGTGGAGGGGAAGAGCGTGAGCAGTTCCTCGAAGACGTCCTCGTAGAACCGCAGGGTGCTGTCAGTGGGGGCGAGTACGTTCGCGGTAATGCCCCAGGTGTCCCAGACGGTGAGGGAGGTCGTGTCGATGACATCGGTGTTGCCGAGTTCCGGATACGCGGCGATGGCGGCCTGTGAATGTCCCGGGATATCGATCTCGGGGACGACGGTGATATGCCGCTCGGCGGCGTACGCGACGATCTCGCGGATGTCGTCCTGGGTGTAGTAACCGCCGTGCGGCTTCTCCTCCCAGAGCTCGGAGGCGCGGTGGCCCCATTTGGTGCGCGAGCGCCAGGAGCCGACTTCCGTCAGTCTCGGATGCTTCTTGATCTCGACGCGCCAGCCCTGGTCGTCGGTGAGATGGAAGTGGAAGACATTCAGCTTGTGGGCGGCGAGCAAATCCAGATAGCGCAGGACGCCGTCCTTGGGCATGAAGTGGCGTGCCACGTCGAGCATCAGCCCCCGCCAGCCGAAGCGGGGCGCGTCCTCGATGAGGGTCATCGGTACGGACCACTCGCGCGCGGGGTCGAGCGGCGCCCTGCGGTACGCGTCGGGCCCGAGCAGCTGGCGGACGGTCTGCGCCCCCCAGAAGACCCCGGCCGGGGCGCCGCCCTCGATACGGATCGCCGCGGCGTCGACGCTGATCCGGTACCCCTCGGGGCCCAGTTCGCGCGCGATGTCCGGGCTGATGCCCAGGACGATCCGGTTGTCGTCGGCGCCGACGACACCGGCGTCGTCCGCGAACGGCAGCCCCGTCGCGGCTCCGACGTCGGTACGGAACCACCGCGCCACGCCCTCCGTACCGGGCTCCGCCTCGATCACGGTCGCGCCGTCGACCGGGAAGACACCCGCTCCCGGATGCGTCGGCCAGGCCCGCCTGGGGTCCGGGATCAGATCCATGAAGTCCACCTCTAATCCTTGACGGCGCCGCCCAGTCCGGAGACCAGGCGCCGTTGTACGAGTACAAAGAAAACCAGCACGGGAACGGTCATCACCGTAGACGCGGCCATGATCCCGCCCCAGTCGTTCTCGTCCGGTTTGAAGAAGACCAGCAGCGCCATCGGAAGGGTCGACTGGGAGGTGTCGCTGATGATGAAGGACTTGGCGAAGAGGAAGTCGTTCCAGGTCGAGATGAAGGAGAAGACACTCGTCGCGACAAGCCCGGGGAAGACCAGCGGGAAAAGGATCTGCCACAGGAACCGGGTACGGCTCGCGCCGTCGATGTACGCGGCCTCCTCCAGCGCCTCGGGGACGGCCTTGACGAATCCGCGCAGCATCCAGACGGCGAACGGAAGCGAGAAGGCGAGATGGGGCAGGACCAGCGAGCCGAGCGTATTGAGCAGCCCGGCGTCCCGCATCAGGAAGAACAGCGGGATGGCCAGCGCCTCGATCGGCACCATCTGCGCGACGAGGAACATGATGAGGAGGGTCGTACGGAATCGGAAACGGAACCGGGTCACGGCCGTCGCGGCCAGAAACGCGATGAGCGCGGAGGCGATCACGACCGTTCCCGCGACCGCCAGGCTGTTGAGGAAGTACCGCCCGAATTCCTCCTGTTCGAAGACCCGGCGGAACGAGTCGAGCGACGGCGAGAGCGTCCAGGGACGGGCTTCCGTGGACTGGATCTCGCCGGCCGGTTTGAACGCGGACAGCACCATCCAGTACAGCGGAAAGGCCACGATCACGGCGATGACGAGGGCCGATGCCTCAGCGAGCAGCCGCCAGGGACGGCGAATACCGAGCAGGTTCACAGTTCTTCTCCCCGGCGCCGGATCAGTCGCAGATAGACGAGTGTGACCGCCAGCAGAATCAGCAGCATGACCACGCCGATCGCCGAGCCCAGGCTGTACTGCGAGGACGCGAAGGCCTTCTGATAGGCGTAGACATTGAGCACGAGATTCTGGCCGGCGATTCCGCCGCCGTTGGTCATCACATAGATCTGGGTGAAGACCTTGAAGTCCCAGATGATCGACTGGATGGTGACGACCACCAGGATCGGCCGCAGCATGGGCGCGGTGATCGACCGCCAGGTCCGCCACTGCGAGGCACCGTCGAGCGAGGCGGCCTCCAGCACCTCGCCGGGGATGGCCTTGATGCCCGCGTAGACGGTCACCATCACGAACGGGAAGGAACACCACACCACTTCGAACAGGACGAGCGCGAAGGCGCTGTAGCGGCCGTACGTCCAGGAGAAGTCGCCGAGCCCCAGCAGCCGGTTGACGGGGCCGTAGTCCGGGTCGAAGAGGAACACCCAGACCGTGGAGCCGGTGATCGCCGGGGTGGCCCAGGCGCCGAGCGCGGCGAGCATCAGCGCGAGCCGCGGCACGGCCCGTACGCGCGTCAGCAGGACGGCGAGCGCGCAGCCGACCGCGAGGGTGGCGACGACACACGCCGCGGCGAACAGCACGGTCGCCAGCAGCACCTGCCAGAACTGGCTGTCGCCGAAGAGCGCGGTGTAGTTGCCGAAGCCCTTGAAGGAGGTCGGTTCCCCGCCGCTGACCTGCGCCTGGGTGTACTCCAGGAAGGAGATCAGGCCGAGTTGGTAGATCGGGTAGACCAGCAGCCCGCCGAGGACGACGAGCGCGGGCGCGAGATAGAGCCAGGGGGTCCAGCCCGCCCGGCCGGCCCGGCGGGGGGTCCGCCGGGCCTTCCGGGGTGCCTGCCGGGCCTCGCGTACGGGCCCCCGGCCCCCGGTGGCCGTACGGCCGGAGTCGATCCGGCCGGTTTCGGTCGTCATGGCGCTCAGCCCGCGGACGAGAACGCCGCGTCCATCTTCTTCGCCGCGTCGTCCGACGCCGCGGCGACGTCCTTACGGCCGCTGACGATCTCCTGGAACATCGTCGGCAGGACGAGCGAGGAGTCGATCTGCGCCCAGCCCGGCGACGCGGGGACGAACTTGGCGCCCGCGCCCAGGGTCTTGACGAAGGGCTCGATGAACGGCTGCTTCTTCGCCGAGTCGGCCAGTACGTCGGTGTACGTCGGCAGGAAGCCCATCGCGTCGAACAGCTTGGCCTGGGTCTCCTTGCCGGTGAACGACTTCATCAGGTCGACGGCGAGCGTGCGGCGCGCGCTGCTCTTCAGTACGCCGATGTTGTTGCCGCCCGCGAAGGCCGGTGCGACCGAGCCCGCCTCGACCCCGGGCAGCGGCACGACCGCGTACTTGCCCTTCACCGTGCCCGCCTCGACGGCCTGGTGGCTGAAGTCGCCGCCGATCGCCATGGCGGCCTTCCCGGACGCGAAGGCGGTCACCGTCGCGTTGCCGCCCATCGAGGCGCACTTGGCGGCCGGACAGTTGTCGTCGCCGAAGAGGGAGGTGTACGCCTCGATGCCCTTGCGGGCGGCCGGGCTGTTGACGGCGGCCTTGTACGTACCGCCGCTCTCCTCGGCCAGTTCGCCGCCGTTCGCCCACAGGAACGGCATCGCGCCGTAGGTGTACGCGCCGCCGACCGCGAGCCCGTACAGCTCCGGCTTCGCCTTGCGGACCTTCTTGGCCGTGGAGATCAGTTCCGCCTGGGACTTGGGGGCGGCTATCCCCAGCTCCTTGAAGACATCGGTGCGGTAGTAGAGCGCGCGGACGCCGACGAAGAGGGGCGCTCCGTAGATCTTGCCGCCGACCGTGACGGACTGCCGGGCGGTCGGGTCGGTGTCCTTGGCCTCGTCCCAGGCGTTGAACTCCTCGGTGACGTCGGCGAGTCCGCCGTCCTTGACGTATCCGGCCGTGTCGGTGTTGCCGTATTCGATCAGGTCCGGGGCGCTCTTCGGGTCGTTGAAGGCGGCCTTGATGCGCTGGGCGCGGGTCTCGACCGGGATGTACTCGATCTCGACCTTCGTCCCCTCGTGCTTCTTGCCGAAGGCTGCGACGGCGGCGTCGACGACCTGCTCCTTGGGCTTGTTGTTGACCTCCTGGAAGAGCCAGACGCGCAGCGTGCCGCTCTTCTCGTCCTTCGTCGCGCTGGTGTCGGAGGTCTGCGGGGCGCAGGCGGTGGCGGTGAGGCCGGTGAGCGCGAGCGCCGCTACCGGGACGGCAATGCGGGAGGAAAGCTTCATCCGGGATCCCTACAGGTCGGCGTTGCAGCATGCGCAACGAACGTTTCGTGCTGCACAACTCGCAGGAGATTAAGCGCGGCTGGAAGTCGCCGACAAGTGGTCTCAACCAATCTGTGACGCGAAGCCCCCGGCGATGCCCCGCGTACAACACGAGACGGCCTCCGGGGCGCGCGTACGCACGCGCGTCCCGGAGGCCGTCCGTCGGCAGTGGATCAGCGGTCGCTACTTCTTGCCGCTGTCCTTGCCCTTGCCCTTGTCCTTACCCTTGTCCCCGCCGGGACCCATGGACTCGTAGATCTCCTTGCACATCGGACAGACCGGGTACTTCTTGGGGTCGCGCCCCGGTACCCAGACCTTTCCGCACAGTGCGACCACGGGAGTGCCGTCGAGGGCACTCGCCATGATCTTGTCCTTCTGGACGTAGTGGGCGAAGCGCTCGTGGTCACCGTCGCCGTGCGACACCTGCGGTGTCGGCTCCACGAGGGTGCCCGTACCTGCCCCGCGCTCGGGCTCAAGAGTGCTCATAGCAGCCAAGGGTACCCACGCCCGGGGCATCCCGGAGGCTCCGGGTCCATGCACTCCGGAGCCGTACGCTCACGCATCGCGCCGACACGCCGACGACACGCCGAGCGGCGACCGCCGGAGCGATCGGCGCGCCGACGGGCGGGCCGCCGGCGGAACAGGGCGCCACCGGATCGCCGTGCGGCACGGGCCCGGCCGGCCGTACGGTCAGTTGAGGGAGGGGTCGTCCGGATAGGTCGCGACCATGGCCAGCTCGCCGCGCTGTCTGCGCAGCACCGCCCGCCACAGGCTCTCGGGCCTCGGCGACGACACATCGCCCGGCTCCGACTCCACGACGTACCACGCCCCTTCGCCCAGCTCCTCCTCCAGCTGACCGGGTCCCCAGCCCGCGTATCCGGCGAAGATCCGCAGCGAGCCGAACGCCCGCGCGAGCAGTTCGGGCGGCGTATCCAGATCGACGAGACCGATCGCCCCGTACACCCTGCGCCACCCCAACGGGCCCTCGCCGCCCGGGATCACGGCCAGGCCGAGGGCCGAGTCCAGCGAGACGGGACCCCCCTGGAAGACCACACCGGGCTCACCCGCGAGCTCCCCCCAGGACTCCAGGATGTCCGCGACGCCCACGGGCGTGGGCCTGTTGAGGACCACGCCGAGCGAGCCCTCCTCGTCGTGATCGAGCAGGAGCACCACCGCGCGGTCGAAATTCGGGTCGGCCAGGGCGGGAGTCGCGACAAGCAGCCGCCCTGTGAGCGAGGACACCTCGGTCATGCGAGACATGATCTCGCATATTCGCCGTCCGCGGGGGCGCGCCCGGCACAGTGTGCGTGAACGCAGCTCAGAACGCGCGGCGGTGACGGGAACGCGCGATTTCCCGGAAATTGAAATGGTGACCCTCCGCGAGTAAGACGGAACCGTACGTGTCGAGCCGCTTCAATTACGTGTCCCTTGTACGCCGGCCGCTCCCCGGGCCTTACGGGACGGGGGGCCCTGCCCCTTACCCTTTTCCTTGGCCACCTGCCCGCCCACTCCGGAACGCGAGATTCATGACCGGCACAGACGATGTAATGCTTGTCCACGGCGGAACCCCGCTGGAGGGCGAGATCCGCGTCCGCGGCGCGAAGAACCTGGTGCCGAAGGCCATGGTCGCCGCGCTTCTCGGCAGCGGTCCGAGCAGACTGCGCAATGTGCCCGACATCCGCGACGTACGGGTCGTACGGGGACTGCTGCAATTGCACGGCGTGACCGTACGCCCCGGTGACGAACCGGGTGAGCTGATCCTCGACCCGACCCATGTCGAGAGCGCGAATGTCGCCGACATCGACGCCCACGCGGGCTCGTCGCGCATTCCGATCCTCTTCTGCGGACCGCTGCTGCACCGGCTCGGCCACGCGTTCATCCCGGGTCTCGGCGGCTGCGACATCGGCGGCCGGCCGATCGACTTCCACTTCGACGTGCTGCGCCAGTTCGGCGCGACGATCGAGAAGCGCGCGGACGGCCAGTATCTGGAGGCGCCGCAGCGGCTGCGTGGCACGAAGATCCGGCTGCCGTACCCCTCGGTCGGCTCGACGGAACAGGTGCTGCTGACGGCCGTACTCGCCGAGGGCGTCACCGAACTGTCCAACGCGGCCGTGGAACCGGAGATCGAGGACCTCATCTGCGTCCTGCAGAAGATGGGCGCGATCATCTCCATGGACACCGACCGGACGATCCGGATCACCGGCGTCGACCGGCTGGACGGCTATGCGCACCGCGCGCTGCCGGACCGTCTGGAGGCGGCTTCCTGGGCGTCCGCCGCGCTGGCCACCGAGGGCAACATCTACGTCCGCGGCGCGCAGCAGCGCTCGATGATGACGTTCCTCAACACCTACCGCAAGGTCGGCGGCGCCTTCGAGATCGACGACGAGGGCATCCGCTTCTGGCACCCGGGCGGCTCGCTCAACGCCATCGCGCTGGAGACGGACGTGCACCCCGGCTTCCAGACCGACTGGCAGCAGCCGCTGGTGGTGGCGCTGACGCAGGCGTCGGGGCTCTCCATCGTTCACGAGACGGTGTACGAGTCGCGGCTGGGCTTCACCTCCGCGCTCAACCAGATGGGCGCGCACATCCAGCTCTACCGTGAATGCCTGGGCGGCTCGGACTGCCGCTTCGGGCAGCGCAACTTCCTGCACTCCGCGGTCGTGTCGGGCCCGACCCGGCTCCAGGGCGCGGACCTGGTCATTCCCGACCTGCGCGGCGGTTTCTCGTATCTGATCGCGGCGCTGGCGGCACAGGGCACGTCGCGGGTCCACGGCATCGATCTGATCAACCGCGGCTACGAGAACTTCATGGACAAGCTCGTCGAGCTTGGCGCGAAGGTCGAGCTGCCGGGCGGCGCGCTCGTCTGACGCACCGTCACACCCGTCACGCCGTCGGCCCCGCTCTCCCCGGAGCG